>DAIPHL010000001.1:0-44471 GCA_036771375.1 Synergistaceae bacterium
GGCAGGAGGGGGCACCGACCAGATCGGAAGAGCGTCGACGAACACCGTTATGATCAGCAATCCCGCGAGGGACCCGTTGAAACCGAAAAAAGACGACGCCGAAACGGAAGGGCGATTCATCGGCCACCGCATCCTCCTTTTCTTCGAACAGAGGAGCTCTTCCCAAAGCGCTCCTCACTTCTTGCCGTCGAGAAAACCGCCCACCTTTTGTTTGAAGAACGCCTTGAACCACTTGGCTGTCTCCTTGGGAAGGACCCTGTACCCTCTGCGCTCTTTGGATACCCAAAGGAAGTAGTCGTTGCAGAAAGCCTCCTGCAAGGCCCTGATTCCCTTTCCCTTGTTGGCTTTGAGCAGCGCGTAGGTATCCTTCAACGTCCTGTCCTCGTCGTTGTCCCAGCGAAACGACGCGAGCGCGAAACCAAAGGACTTCTCGTCGGAGGCGACGGGGAAAATGGGAATCACGATGCTGTTGTCCTCCCAGTCGTACACCCCCAACCCCTGCCCGGGAACCAATATCACCCTCGGAATCCCGTACATTCTTATGCGGGAGGCTCGCAACATCTCCGGATCCGTCGGGGTGAGGTCCATCATGATCTCCCCCGCACGCCGGGCGGAAAGAGGAAGATTCTTGCTCTGGCAGAGAGGAGAGGCGTCGACCCTCGCACTGCGCGCCGCGAGCAGCATGAACTCCTTCTTGTGGTTCAAGTTTTCTCTCATCTCCAGCTTGAGTGCGGGGATTCCCTGTCCCTTGAACTTGGCCTTCGCGTTCTCGCAACGCGTCTTCCAACGCTCCGCCTCGTTCCTTATATGTACGATCAGGCTCTCCAGGAACTTGCTTTTGTCGTGAAGACCGATCACGTTCTGGACGATCTTCAACGACTGGTCCAGCTGCTCCGTTTTATCCGGTCTCGCGGAGGAAGTCTTTTCCTTCCCGTCCTCGCCGGAATCATCCCGATGATCCGGCAAAGCGGCGGACTCTTCCGCAAAACCCGCACTGACATGGCCGGAGAGATCCTCGTTCGCTCCGGCTTCCCGACCGATCTCGACGAAGGGATCGAAATCGCCCTCCTCATCCTGGGCCGCTTCCTCCGACGCCAAGACCTCAGGTTCGGGAAATTCTTCCTCCGGCTCCTCGTCGGCCGCAGCGATCCTGTGCTCCAATTCGTCCATGAGACTCCAGAACTGCCGCTCCGAAGCGACGTAATCCTTGTAGTTCTTTTGAATGGCCCTCTTTTCCGAGCCCTCGGCCTCGCGAACACGCCTTGTCCGCATGTCGCTTTCGACCGCGTCCCGGATGCCGTTCTCCAGGTTTTGCAGCATCGCGTCGAGCTCGTCCCGTTTTATGAGCGCCCCATCCGAAAAGAGCGTGTGCATCGCCATACGCCTTCGCGTCTCCGTCACCTTCAGCTCCTTCTCGAAACGGGCCAGTTTTTCCTCGAGGGTGACCCCTCCGGTCGGCCCTTTGAAGGGCTTGCCGAAGATCAGCGCATAGTTCTCCTTGAGATAGTCGGTCAGCCGGTTATACTGGTACATGTCGAGCGCGGAGGGTTCAAAGAACTGTTTTGCAAACGCGGGGTTCTGTGTCGTGTATCTCGAATACAAATGCCCGAAGTCGATGAAAAGACGTTCTTCGGGGCCGAACTCGAGCTCTTCCGGCGGACCGGCGTCGATCTTCGCCTCCACGATCGCCCAGACAAGCTCCCAGTACTGCTGGGCCGCTTTTTGCCACACGATGCGGGCCTTTTTCCGGTTTTCGGCGTCTTGCGACCCACGAAGGCTCGCCATATTTCTGCCCAGTATCTCCATCTGTCTGGCAAGCGAGGCGACGCTTTCCCTGTCCTTCCACTTTTCGGCGATCAAACCGATCGCATTGTCATATTTTTCAAAATCGGCGCAGGGTAGATCGGTTTTATTTTTCGACATGCGACATCTCCTTCGAAAGAGCGGCTATCCGAGGACGCAGTGACGGAGATCCTCGTACCACGCCTTCGTTTCGAATCCCCAGATCACGGAAGTGCACGTATACTGGGGGTCTTTCTCTCCCCCCAGGGCACAGGCCTCCATACACGCCTCCCAGTCGGCCATGTCCAGAGTGATGAATCGATCCATCTCTCCCGGAAGACGGGTCTCCGGAACAATCCCGAACGCCGTCCGGGACTCTTCATCCACGAAGCGGGTCACCTTGAACCGTTTGTCGTTCAAACGAGGCGAGACCATCTCGAAACGTTCCCTCTTCTTGAAATTCCGTTCCTCCGAGACCTTCGTCGAATCGACGACCCACTCCAGCCGCGCCCTCTCAAACACGGGCCAAAGCCTCATGTATGCGGTGAGCCTGGATATGAAAAGACGACCGGACGCGGCGAGGCCCACAAGCGACTCCTCGGAGCGGAAATCGGGGGTCGGAAGACGGCTCCACAGGGCGTCTCCGAACGTATGCTCGCCATTCATGGACCAGTCGCTGAAACCGAGGAGCAAACCCTTGGAGATCGGAAGCAACGGTTCGGTCCATCGTCTGGAGTTGGCGTTGAAGAGCTCCTTGGCGATCCCCTCGTTTCGCATGGAAAAGGGGAGCTCTCCCGGCTGCACCGGAAACCCTCTCCACGGCGGACCGTCCACCAGATGAGAATCGAGGATGGGAAGCTCCTCCTCGGTCGGCAGAAAGCAGGGCAGCACCTTCCATGCCTCGTCCCGCGGGGTATAGGCGAACCAGAGCGCGTCGCGCTTTTTCTCCGGGATCAACTTCGTGTCCGTTTCGTTCCGGACCCCCTTCGGAACATGCATGAGGTCGCCGAGAAGCTGGACGCCACGCCAGACCAGGGAATTCAGGGAAAGGGGCTTTTCCGCCTTCCCGAAGAGGCGGAGGATGCTTTCGCGAATGTTCTCCATCGGATATTCCTTTGTGCCCACCTTGCCCGCTTTGATCTTCAGACTTCGCCCGGCGCATTCGACCCATGAAAGATGGACGAATTTCTTCTTGTTCGCGCGCGTGTTGAAGATTCCCAGTCTCGGAACTCCGTTCCCTTTGACGAGCAACAGAGAAAGATCTTCGTCGACGACATCCTCCGCGATATCCTGCAGCTCCCCTGTCATAGCCATCAAGGTCACCTCACACCGGCCTGTCCTCCACACGAAAGACAAACGATCCGTAAAAAAACCCGCCCTCTTGCATATCCCGGACGGGCAATCCCAAAAACGAACATCTCTCCCTCGAAGAACCGGGCCGGTAGTAAAGACCGTCGCCCGATTCTTCGATATACGTCACGCGCTTTATTCCTTCCGCGACGCCTCAAGACGCCGGATCACGAAGGCTTTGACCCGATTCCCGTCCGCGGCCCCCGATGCTTTTTTCATCACGAGACCGACGACGCGCCCGGCCTGCTTCGGATCCGTGGCTCCGACCTCCCGAACAACGTCTTCGACCAGCCGGTCGAGATCGGCGTCGCTCATCTGTGCCGGAAGATAGGAGAGCAAAATCTCCGCCTCGGCCAGCTCCCGCTCCGCGCGTTCCTCCGCACCGCCCTTACGATAGAGCTCCGCGGCCTCCTCGCGCTGTTTCACGGCACGGCGAACCAGAGCCTGGACGTCCTGGTCCGTGAGCTCCGACTCCCTTCCCTTTTCGGTCATGGCGAGCTGTATCGAAGCCTTCAACATTCGCAGGACGGACAGCCTGATTTCGTCCTTTTCCTTCATGGCTGCAACCATATCGCCCTGCACCGCGGCGATCAGACGGGAGGACATCAGTCCGCTCTCCGATGCCTGTTGCGCGCCGAAGCCGCTTTCTTACGCTTTTTTATCTCGCTCGGCTTTTCATAGTGCTCGTGCTTTCGAGCCTCTCTCAAAACTCCGACCTTGCGAAGCTCGCGCTTGAAACGCTTCAGCGCATCCTCGATTGACTCATTGTCACGTCGAACAACGCTGGTCATCTCTTGTCCCCCCTCCCTTTGTGGCGACCGGGCGCTATATCTCTTCTGCGGGAAGCATGAGGGGAACAAAACCGTCATACGCTTCCACCGCACCCTATCGTTCGCCATCGTAGCAATCGCCCCCCATTTTCGGAGGCACGTCCTATTCTACCATTTTAACCCAGGTTTTGTTCACGCACAATAGAGGAAGCCCACACTCTGACGGAAGGGGACGGATGGGTCCTGGAGAGCCTGACGATATGAGGTATGGCCCCGACGGGAACCCTCTTTCTTTTCAACAGACGCAGAAGAGGAACCAAAATCGTCTCGTCGTTTTTCCTCAAAAGATCGCTCACCCGCAGGACGTCCGGGATGTCGCAGGAGGGGGGCCAGGCGGAGAGCACGCTCGCCACGACGGAGTCGGACGGATGGGAGAGAAAGGCCGAATAACAGTCCCGCGTAGCTTTGTTCCGTTTGAACCACCTCAGGGCGATGTGTGCGTCCTCCCGGGAAAAATCGGCGGCGTGCAGAATCACCGCCCTCGCGAAGTCAATCGAAAGGCTCGACGACTGAAAGAGAGAGAAAAGCCTCTCCAGGACCTCCGACGTCGGGACGTTGGTTTTAACGTGCTCGACGAGCGCACGACGAATCTCGTCGGTCACATCCTTCGGGGACATCCGACGAAGCGCGAGCAGGACGACACTCGGATGCCGGCTCTTCAGACGTTTTAGAATCGCGTCCGTGCGGTTGCGCATACGAAGTTCGCTGCGTTGTGAGAGCAGCGAGCTCAACTGAGACTCGGCCTGCGAGATGACGCTCCCGATGAAACGAATCCGCACCGGCGGAATCTCCTCCTCGCGGACATCGTCCACGCGCCCGACCTCGCTCCCAAAGAGTCTTCTCCAAACGGATTTCATAAAAAATCCGCAGCGAACGGCCAGCGACGACCTCTCCCGCCTTTTCTCCACGCGCCTGCGCACGCCGCAGGACGCACCCGGCGAGATGCTCGCCTTCAGCGTCATGTAAGCCGACGTGATCTCGACGAACTTCCCCGCCGCCTCCGGCCCCGCCACATCCGGGTGATACACCCTGGCCAGCCTCCGGAAGGCCGTTTTCACCTCGTCCCAACTCGCCTCCGGCGAAAGGCCCAACGTCTTGAAGTCGCTGTTGTAGCTCAAACGGACATCACCCGCTCCATCTCGACGATCATGCGGTCGATGATCTCCAGCGCCTGCCACTGCAGGGCGGGATCCTCGTTCGAGAACGTCCTTGCCTCGCTGATCAGAAAGCGCAGGCGCGATTGAAAGTTATCCGGGAAAGAGATCGACAGACGGGCGAGCCTCTCCTCGCGCAGGCGGATCTCCGCTGAAAGATCACAGGGAATCGCCCCGGATTCGTCCGATTCGAGTGCGATCGTCCGGCGACTCGTGTTCCTGTCACGACGAACCTCCACATGCAACAATCCGCCACCGTCGACCCGGAAGAAAACCTCCACCGTCTCCCCGTTCGATACCCTGTCGACCCGTATCGTCTGCAACACCCTGTTCAGACTCTTTACACGTCCCTCGCCCTGGACGACCGTCACCTCCAGATTGCCGTTCCCATAAGCGGTGAAGACCTTCCTCGCCTCCGCCGGGAGAGGAATCCCCCGTTCCAGGAGCGAGACCACACCGCCTTCGGCGTTCATCACACCGAGGCTTCTGCTCAGGACATCGATCAGAAGACGTTCCTTTCCCTGGCGGGCGTATAAAGCGCTCCCCACGACAACCGCATCCTCGGGACAGGAGCGCAGCCTCTCGGGCTCACGAACCTTTCGGCTGAGCAGAGCGCGCAGCAGCGGAATCCTGCTGCTGCCTCCGACCGTCAGCAATTTATGCGGTCCGTGTTTTCTCCACATATCCTCCACCATGGAGACCACTTTCTCGACGAGCGGACGGATCAACGCCTCCAGATCGGCCCGCGAGAGATCCACCACCCGCTGCGAATCCCCGAGACCGGGCGGGACACGCCAGCTCGTCAGATTCGCTTCGCTCAAAGCGATCTTGAGTGCCTCGGCCTCGCCCATCATCAGAGAGCCTCTCGGATCGTCGCCTCTTGCGAAGGCGAGCCCCGCCCGGCGGCAGAGCCATTCGGCGAGCAGCTTGTCTATGTCGACCCCGCCGATGTCCTTGCGTCCCCGGCTCTCTATGACCTGAAAAACCCCTCTGTCCCCCTCCATCATCGAAAGGTCGAGGGTGCCGGCACCGAAATCCATGATCAGGAACTTCCCATCGACGCCGATCGAAAGGGCGGCGGCGGTCGGTTCGTTCACGATACGGATCTTCTCGAAACCGGCCTGCTGCGCGGCGCGCGCAAGCGCTCCTCTCTCCGGGAAGCTGAAGTGTGCCGGCACCGCAAGCACGCAGGAATCGACGAAGCGGCCGAGATACGCTTCGGCGTCCTCTCGCAAAAGAACCAAAAGCGGCAGGAGCAGCTCCTCGGGAGTGTAGGTCCGGCCCCCGGTGCGCGCCACCCAATCGGTGCCCAGGTGACGCTTCATGTCCCACCAGAGGGATCGCGGCTGCACCAGGCCGATCTTCGCCGCCTCCTCGCCCGCGATCAGACCATCCTTCGTACAGGCGACCACCGACGGCGTCCTCTTCTGACCCCATCTGTTCGGAATGAGCTGTACGCCCCTGCCGGGAAGATCCACGGCAAGCTGCGCGTACCTCGTGCCCAGATCGATGCCGATCACCGCGTCAGCCAAAACATAAAAACCTCCACATCGCCAAAATCACGAGTTTCGCAAAGCGCTACCGGTCCTTTTCGTCCGGCACGAAACGACCGTCGGGGATGTCTTCGCCGAAGAGCACGCCACCCCTCTGCCTCGCGACGTACGCGGTCGTCTCGTCGCCAACGGGACAGGCGTTCTCGGAGCCGTTTCGTGCGAAAACCTTCAGATAATGCCTGCTCCAGCCGGAGAAAACCCCCTCCTCCGAACGCTCCTCCGGCAATACCGACACGCATTTGCCCACCCACTTCGCCGCGTACGAGGCAAGCAACGTCTCCGACAGCGCGATCGCGGCATTCACTCTTTCCTCGATCACACGGTCGGGGATCCTGTCCGGCATGTCGTGCGCTTCCGTACCCCTACGCGGCGAAAACGGAAAGACATGAATCCGCCCAAAGGCGAGATCGCAGAGGAGCTTGAGGCTGTTTTCAAACGCCCTGTCGCTCTCCCCGGGAAAACCGACGATCAGGTCGGTCGACAGGTGTACGTCGTCGCCCAGAACACGCCGCACCCTCTCTATTGTACTCGAAAAAGACGAGGCGCTGTATCCTCTTCTCATTTTCTCCAGGATGAAATCGTCTCCGCTCTGGAGAGGGAGGTGGAGGTGCGGACAGAAAACGGGGGACGATAGGAGGGATTCCAACAGTCCGGACGTCACGGCAAAGGGTTCGAGAGAACCGAGCCGCAGACGCTTCAGACCTCGGACCGAGGAGACCTTCGCGATCAGGCCGTCGAGCGAGGTCTCGCCCCAACGGTAGCTTCCAAGGTGAATACCGGTCAACACGATTTCACGGCAACCCGAGGAGACGATGTTCCCGATCTCCTCCACGGTCTCCTGCGGATCCCGCGAGACGGGCACCCCGCGAACGGACGGAACGATACAGTAGCTGCACGAACGGCGGCAACCGTCCTGAACCTTCACGAAGGCCCTTGTGTGAATGCGGGGACGGTCGAGAGAAAGCGCATCCCACGACGCAACGCGAAGGGGGAGCGCCCGGACCTCGCGAAAGGAGGGACCATCGCGAAACCATCTCTCCAGCAGGTCGGCTATCCTGAATTTGAAGCGGTTTCCCACCAAGATGTCGACACCCAGAGCGAGAGCCCTCTCTCGGGAGAGCCCCTGAGCGTAGCAACCGCACGCGACGATGACCGACGATTCGCTCCGTCGTCGAAGGCGCCGCAAGAGCTTTTCGGTCTTTTTATCCGCGACGGACGTGATGGAACAGGTGACCACCACGACGATATCCGGAACGACGGGCGATTTCACTCCGTGCTCGAGGTATATCGCCCCCCGGGATTCGAGCATCGAGGCGATCGCCTCCGATTCATAGTGATTCGTGCGGCAGCCGAGGGTGATGACCGTAAAGCCCTTCCCGGCAAGAGGAGCGTCCATGAAGAAAACTCCCGAAGAGCTCACGCCCGGACGAGGCGAAGGAAGCCGCAGCCGACGATCGCCGCAGTGGAGGCACGAAGCACCCTTTGTCCCAGACCGACCGGGACGAATCCAGCGGCGAGGAGCGCGTCTTTCTCTCCATCACACCAATCCCCCTCGGGACCCACGGCGAGGACGACCTCCCCGGACATCGCTTCGGTGCGCAGGACGTCCCCGATCGGACGAGCGTCGTCACAGAGCAGCGCGGCATATCGCGGAGACGGCAAGCGGGTGAAATCGAATTCGTCGAAACGGGTCGGGGGCGAAATCTTTGGGGGAAAGACCGAACCGGAGACCTTCGTGGCTTCGTCGAGAACCCTCTGCCAGCGCCGCACCTTCCGGATCGCCTGCTCCGCATCCGCCATCCGAGGGACGGACCTCTCGCAGATCAGCGGATGCAAGACGCCGACACCCAGCTCGGCGGAAGCCTTTAAGACCGCATCGAACTGATCGGATTTGAGAAGGCCGATCAGAAGCACGATCACAGGCGACTCCCGCGCCTCGTCAAAGGCCTCGAGCGCGCGGAGGAAAAACCCCCTCACGTCCCGTTCGAGGCGCATCGATAGCTTCCTGCCTTCCGCCTCCGGGAGAAGGCCCTCCACCATGGCGCCTTCGTAACAACGAAGCGCCTTGATCAGATGGCGCTTTTCGCCTCCCTCCAGCCTCCAGACCGTTTCACTCTCGCGCTCACATCGTTCGAGGCGTACTTTGTGCAGCGACACCCCACCACTCCTCGCTCGAAAGCTCGTCCTTCACGACAAAACCCGCCTCATGGAGAGCGGGCAGAAACGTCCTTCGCTCGCCCTCGGTCATGCCGGAGAAGATGACCGTTCCACCCGGCTTCAGGTGAGAAGCGACATCCGAAAGCATCGTCAGAAGGGGATCGAGCAGGATGTTCGCGATGATCAGATCGAACTCCCCTTCCACGCCACAGAGGAGGTCCCCCGTCTCCAGAGCGATCCGGCCGGCATCGACTCCATTCAGACGGAAGTTGTTGGCAGCCCCCTCGACGACCGCGGGGTCGAGATCCCTCGACAGAACCGTGCCCGCGCCGAGCTTGAGAGAGGCGATCGTCAATATGCCGGAGCCCGTTCCGATGTCCGCGACGTCGAACGCGCCCCGCCCGGCGTGCTCCTCGACATAATTCTCCAGCAGCCGCAGAGCGGTCTGCGTGCTCTCATGATAGCCGGTCCCAAAGGCGCTCCCCGGATTGATGTAAATGGGGATCCGCTCCGGGGACTCGGTCCCTCTATGCCAGGGAGCGAGCACGACGAGACGCCTTCCCACCGGAAGAGGGGGAAAGGCGTCCTCGCTCTGCTTCGACCAGGGTTGATTCTCTATCTTGCCCATGTCCTCGATCCTTATGTCGGGCCAGGGCTCCAGGGCGTCCATAAGCTTGTTGCGCCAAAAGGAGAGATCTTCGTCGCTGCGATAGTATACCCGCATCCGCGCCCCGTCGGGAAGCTCCTGGACCTCGGTCCCCGTACTCCCGGATATCTCCGCCGCCGAATAAAGTATTTCCTCGCTCTCCTCCATCGTCGCATCTTCACTGCGACTGAGGACGGTTATATACCACCAGTAGTTTCCCATGCGAGGCTCGCCTCCTTTCCTCATCCCCCCCATTTTACAACATGTTTCGGTTCGCTCCTCGCAAGCGGGAAGGCGAAGCCGGTCAACCGGAGAACTTGTCCTTCAATTTGTCGAAAAGACCCTTGCCGTTTGCGACCTCGACGTTCATCTCTCTCGCGAGCTCCGCCATGAGCAACCGTCCTTTCTCCGACAGGTTCTTGGGAACGCCGACCCGCACATGGATATAGAGATCTCCCTTGCCGGTGCCCTTGAGCTTCGGCATTCCGCGGTTCTTGATCCGCAGGGTGGAGCCCGGTTGGGTGCCCGCGGGAATATCGAGCTTCTCGACACCGTCAAAGGTCTCGATCGAGACGCTCGCGCCAAGCGCCGCCTGGGGAACGGCAATATCGACCTTCGTATGCAGGTCGGAGCCCTCCCTCTGGAAACGCTTGTCGGACGCGACCTCCAGGAGAATGAAAAGGTCCCCCGCCGGGCCGCCGTTCACGCCGGCCTCACCCTCTCCCGTCACACGGAGCCTCGTCCCGGTGTCCACGCCCGGTGGAATCTTGACGTCGAGCTTGCGCGTCCTGCGCACCCGCCCCTGTCCCCTGCACTCCGTACAGGGCGTGTTGACAACCTTGCCGGTTCCCCTGCACCTCGTGCAGGGCACCACCTGCAAGATCTGGCCGAATGGCGTGCTCGCGGCCCGCTCGACCTGCCCCTTGCCTCCACAGGACGAACAGGTCTCGACCTTCGAGCCGGGCTCCGCTCCGCTTCCGGAGCAGCGCGAACAGTTTTCCTCGCGCGGGATCTCCACCTCCCGCTTCGCGCCTCGGTAGGCCGTCTCCAGGGTGATGCGCATGGACATCTCCAGGTTCGATCCCCGGCGGGGTGCATTCGGGTTCGCACGGCCACGCCCCATGCCCCCGCCGAAAAAGTTGTCGAAAATATCGCCGAAGATGTCCCCGCCCATTCCGCCGAAGAACGGTTCCCCCCCGTAACCGGAACCCGGAGGAGGCGCGTCCCCGACGAAACCGAACTGGTCGTACTGCGCTCTCTTCTGGGGATCGCCGAGGACTTCGTTCGCCTCGTTGATCTCCTTGTATTTGCGCTCGGCATCCTCGTTGCCCGGGTTCGCGTCCGGATGGTACTTCCTCGTAAGCTTCCTGTATGCCTTCTTGATCTCGTCCGCCGTAGCGTTCCGAGGCACACCCAGAACTTCGTAATAATCTTTTTTGCCCGGTGTTGCCACGGCACTCACCTCTTCGTGTTACTGATTCTACTTGTTCTCGGACTCCGAAAAATCGGCATCCACCGTCGAGCCAGAATCGTCGGCATCGGACACCACCTCGGTCTCCGGCGCGACGTTCTGGCCGCCCTGGGCTTCCTGAGCCTGGGCGTAGAGTTTCTGCGCGATCGGATGCATCGCCGTGGCGAGCTCCTCCTTGAGCGCGTTCAGCCGGGACACGTCATCGCTCTCCATCGCCTCGCGGAGAGAGCGGATCTTCTCCTCGACGGCGCCTTTTTCCTCCGCCGTGACCTTGTCCTCGAGGTCCTTCAACGTCTTTTCCGCGTTGTACGCCAGAGAGTCCGCCTCGTTGCGCGCCTCGATCAGCTCCTTCTTGCGCTTGTCCTCGTCCTCGTGGGTCTCCGCGTCCCTGCGCATCTTCTCGATGTCGGCGTCGGTCAGGCGCGAGGATTGGATGGTGATGTTCTGGGCCTTCCCGGTTCCCTTGTCCTTCGCCGTCACGTTGACGATGCCGTTCGCGTCGATATCGAAGGTGACCTCGATCTGCGGAATGCCCCTCGGTGCCGGAGGAATCCCGTCGAGCGTGAACTTGCCGAGCGAGACGTTGTCCGCGGCCATGGCCCTCTCCCCCTGGAGCACGTGCACCTCCACCTGCGGCTGGTTGTCCGCCGCGGTCGTGAAGATCTGGCTCTTCGACGAAGGAATCGCCGTGTTGCGCTCGATGATCTTCGTGAAGACGCCGCCCATCGTCTCGAGCCCAAGGGAGAGAGGAGTGACGTCCACGAGCACGATGTCCTTGTGTTCGCCGGAGAGGACCGCACCCTGAATGGCGGCGCCCACGGCGACGCATTCATCGGGGTTGATGCCCTTCGTCGGCTCCTTGCCCAGGAGCTCCTTGACCTTTTTCTGGATCATCGGCATACGGGTGGAGCCTCCGACGAGAAGAATCTTGTCTATCTCGGACGCCTTCAGGTTCGCGTCCTTCAGGGCGTTCTGGGTCGGCCTGACCACACGCTCGGTCAGCTCCCTCGTCAGATCCTCGAACTTCGCCCTCGTCAGGGTCAGCTCGAGGTGTTTCGGACCGTTCTGGTCGGCCGTGATGAACGGAAGCGAGATCGTCGTCTCCGCCATGGAGGAGAGCTCCACCTTCGCCTTCTCGGCCGCCTCCCGCAGGCGCTGTACCGCCATGCGGTCCTTCTTGAGATCGACCCCGTCGCTCTTCTTGAACTCGTCGGCCATCCAGTCGACGACCTTGTTGTCCCAGTCGTCTCCCCCGAGCTGATTGTCTCCCGACGTCGCGAGAACCTCGAAAACGCCGTCGCCCACGTCGAGTATCGAAACATCGAAGGTGCCGCCGCCGAGGTCGAACACGAGGATCTTATGCTCCCCCTCCTTGTCGGCCCCGTACGCGAGGCAGGCCGCCGTCGGCTCGTTGATGACCCTGAGCACGTCGAGCCCCGCGATGATCCCGGCGTCCTTCGTCGCCTGACGCTGTGCGTCGGTGAAGTACGCGGGACACGTGATGACGGCGTGGGAGACCGTCGTGCCCAGATATTCCTCCGCATCCCTCTTGAGCTTCTGGAGGATCATCGCGGAGATCTCCTGCGGACTGTAGGACTTGTCATCTATCTTCACCTTGTAGTCGCTGCCCATCCTCCGCTTGATGGAGATGACGGTGCGATCCGTGTTGACGATGGCCTGACGCTTGGCAAGCTGCCCCACCAGGCGTTCGTTGTCCTTCGTGAAGGCCACCACCGACGGCGTCGTCCGGCTCCCCTCGGAGTTTGGAATGACCGTGACGTTGTCCCCTTCCTTCACCGCCACACAGCTGTTCGTAGTTCCCAGATCGATTCCGATTACCTTTCCCGTTATCTTTGCCATCGTAAATCCCTTCCTTCCCAATCTACGTTACAAAATCGACATGATTGCATCATTTCGAGGCCTTCCGCCCCACTCTCACCTGGGCTGCCCGCAGAACCTTGTCGCCGAGCATATACCCTCTGTGAAGCTCCTCCACAATGGTGCCATCCCTGTCGTCCTCGACCTCGACGACCGCGACGGCATCGTGAAAAGACGGGTCGAACGGACCGCCGCAGTCGATCACCGCAAGCCCCAGACCTTGAAGCGTCGAGAAAAACTGGCGCTGGACCATCTCAACCCCTTTGAAGAGCGGGGACGCCTTGTCCTCCACGGCTTTCAGAGCCCGTTCGAGGTTGTCCATAACCGGAAGCAGTGCGTCCACGGCCTGTTCGGCCGCGAGCGTCCTGTCCCTGGCCCGATCTCTTTCCACACGGGTCCTGTAATTGTAAAAATCGGCTTTCGCCCTCGCCGCCTCGTCCCTGTATTCGGCCATGAGGCGCTCGGCCTCGTCGAGACGCTTTTGCAGCGCATCGACTTCGACAACCGCCTCTTTCTTCGGCTCCTCCGGGACTCCGTCGGACGAGGTTTCCCGCCGAATATCCCCGGTGCTTCCTTCGCCGGGCTCGCTACGCGGAAGGTCCCCGTCCCTCTTCTTTCTACCGGACATTCTCATTCCTCCACTTCGTCGTTGCACTCGACCAGATCCTGCAAAACACGGTCGAGAACGGAGATGACTTTCTCGTAATTCATTCTCTTCGGCCCGATGACCCCCAACATGGTACGTTCACCCTCGGTGGTCGTGGAGGACATCACGACGGAGCAGTTCCGCATCTCCGGCATCTCGTGCTCCTCCCCGATAACCACCTTGATCCCCTCCGGATCGCTGCACTTGCGTATCAGCTCGACGAGGCTGCTCTCCTGCTCCAGGACGGAGAAAAGCGCTTTGAACCGCCCGATATCCTGAAAATCGGGAACGTTGAAGAGATTCCCGAGCGACCCGGTGAAAAGCGTCGTGCTGTCGCCCGCCAGGATGTCGTCCAGCTCGTCGAGGGCGGACTTGCAGGACTCGGCGTATCGACCGAGCTCGTTGGATATGTGCCTCTGCAATATCGTGCGCACCTCGCCCCACTCGTGTCCGGAGAGGGTATTGATCCTGCGGGCCAGATCCTCAAGCGAATCCTGTGAAAGATCTGCCGGCAGGGAGATCATCTTGTGATGCACGATGCCTCCGTCGAGGATCAAAAGCAGCAGGATGTTGGACGAGTCCACGCGGATAAAGTCGATCTTGTTCAACCGCGCCTGGCGCAATTGGGTCACCGCCGCGACGCCGACGTAGTTCGACATCTTCGTCAAAAGCTCCGAGGCCGAGGCGAGAGCCCCCGCGACGCCATCGCGATGTGCCCTGAGGTGGTCCATCCACTCCCTGCGGACGTGATTCTTCTCCGCGCGACGCTGCAAAACGGTATCGACGAAGAGCCGGTACGCCATCGTGGTCGGGACCCGCCCCGCCGACGTATGGGGCTGCGTCAGATAGCCCATGTCGTCGAGATCGGCCATCTCGTTTCGGATGGTCGCAGCGCTCCTCCCCTTGAGGTAACGCTTCGAAACCGTTCTGGAACCGACGTGTTCGCCGCTTTCGATGAACTCGTATACAACCGAGAGAAGCACCTCGAGCTGGCGCTCCGTCAACATCCCCATCCCTCCCTCTGTTGCGGTGTTCCGGCCTATTAGCACTCATTCGATGCGAGTGCTAAGCACTCGCACAACAAAAAAAGATTATCAGGCTATTTGCCAATTGTCAAGACAAGTCAAATTATTTTCCTCTTCTTTTTTCATCGATCACCTCACCACCGAGTCCACCTCGCACGCCGACTGCAAAAAACGTCGCGGCAAGCCCCATGTCCGTCTATTCTCTTTTTTCGTCAGTCAAAAAGTCTTGGAGAAATGCGCATATTTGCCTCGCAAGCGACTTCCGTTTTTATGTATGATATCGACGAACCATCCACAAATCACTCAAGGGGGTTTTACGAATGGAACGCACCGGTATAACCAAGATGAAAGGCAATCCCGTCACGCTGGTCGGAAACATCCTGGAGATCGGAGATAATGTCTCCGACTTCACTGTTCTGACCAGCGGGCTTGCTCCCAAGCGGCTTGCGGACTTCGAAGGCAAGGTCAAGCTCATCTCGGTCACACCCTCGCTCGACACGCCCGTATGCGACGCACAGCTTCACTGGTTCAACGAAGAGGCCGCCAAACAACCCGGCGACGTCGTCGTGATCAACGTGAGCATGGACCTGCCCTTCGCCATCAAACGCTTCTGTGCGACAGAGGACATCGACCGGGTAGAGACCCTCTCCGATCACCGCGACGCATCGTTCGGAAACGCCTTCGGCGTTCTCATGAAGGAGCTTCGTCTGCTTGCCCGCTCGCTCTTCGTCGTGGACAGGGAGAACGTCGTCCGCTACATTCAGATCGTCCCGGAGCAGACGGAGGAACCGAACTACGAAGAAGCATTGGAAGCCCTGAAGAAAGTCCTCTGACGACTTCGGTGAACCCGGCTCCGGCCGAACCGAACGATCCCGGGCGCAGCCCCGCAGATCGACACGGGGCCTTGCGCCCGCTGCATGGATGAAGAAAAAGGAGCTCTTCTTTCTTTCGATGCGTTTCCTTTTCCCCATATACGCCTCTCACGCATCGATCTTCACAAACCCTCGTTATATGTTAGAGTATACGAGAAAGGTCTTTATCGAAAAGGCTTTCGATCATGTGTGTTACCTTTCTTCATGACAAAGGTGTCGCAATACGGAGGGAGTTTTCTTGAGTAGGGCTTTTGTAAAAGAGGACGACGGCGAACTCACCAGCTTCAGAGCCGACGAAGAGCACGACAGAAAAACCGCGGAGTGGCTGCGCTTGCAGGAGAAAAAGCTGGACTTTCTCCTGAACGATCCCAAGGGGAAAGCGATCGATCCCGAAAAACGCGAGAAATGGATCGCCGAAACGAGACAAGCCATAGAAAAAGCGGGGGAGAAGCGGGAAGAGTGACCGGGAGAGAAACATCCCGCGACGATCACGCAGGAGCGCGATCCTTTTCGACCTGTAAGCTGCTATAATTGATTCGTACCCTATACGCTCGACGATGCCGGAGCCTCGGGCTTCGTTTTTCTGAAGTTCGCGGCGCTTTCCCTCTCTCCCGACAGACGTTCTCCCCATGTATGTCGGATCGTTTTTTCACCATCGTAAGAGGAGGTCTTTTCGGTGCCGGACAAACAGTTGCCCCTCGTTTCAGACGCACTCGTCAAAACGGGTGCGTCACCCACAGACAAGGAATCCGCGATCCGTGAGGCAGGAGAACTGCTCTTCCTGGGCGGATACGTCGAGCGGCCGTACATCGAGAGCATGCTCGCACGAGAGAAAGTGGCCAACACCTTCCTGGGGGCCGGGGTCGCCATCCCACACGGCAAGGTCGAGGACAAAGGGTATGTAAAGAGCGACGGCATCTCGGTTTTGCAGGTACCCGGCGGGGTCGAATGGAACCCCGGACAGACCGTCCGACTCGTGGTCGGTATCGCCGCCAGATCGGACGGACACCTAGCCATCCTGCGGCGTCTGACCCGGCTCATCAACGAAGAAACGCTGATCGAACGCCTCTCCACCACCGAGGACCGCTCCCTTCTCACGGAGACGCTGTCACGCGAAAGCGCGGACGGAGAAAAATCCAAAGAACGTGTTTCGGACCTCGACGTCAAACTCGAATGGACGCTCGATTACCCGTCCGGTCTGCACGCACGCCCCGCTTCACTCTGGGTCAACGCGGCCCAATCATGGGAAGGCCCGCTGCAAATCCGCCGCGGCGACGAAACGGCGGATCCCAGAAACCTGGTCTCCCTCCTCCAGCTCGGCATCAAGGCCGGAGATACGATCGTCATATCCGCCGACGGGCCCGGCGCGGAGGAAACCGTCCGCCGTTTTCGAGACACGATGGCGAGCCTGTCGGCACAGGAGAAGGACGATTTCGAAAAGGCGGCGCAAAGGGCCGAGCGCGCGGCGAAGACGAGAAAAAACGCGTGGATGCCTCCGAGCGGCAGGACCCCTCTCGCAGGCGTATCGGCGAGCCCCGGCCTCGCCATAGGAAAGGTCCTCAAGGTCTTCACCCGTAAAATCGACGCGGAGGACGAACCGGCATCGCTCCGGGAATCGGCGAAGTTTCTGGACGCGGCCATCGACGAAGTGAAACGGCAGCTGGACGACGTCATCGAGGAGACGGTACAGCGAATCGGACAGAACGAGGCGGCGATCTTCCGGGCCCATCTCGGCATTCTGGAGGACACAAGGCTTCTTTCCCTCGCGGCGAAAGAGATCGTGGCGGGACACGGTGCGGCATGGGCGTGGAACAACGCCGTCGAAACGCTCGCGAACGAGCTGTCCGCAATAGACAACCAACTCCTCGCGGCAAGAGCCGCGGACATGAGGGACGTCGGACGAAGGGTCCTCTTTGCGCTTACAGCGGCCGGCGCGGATGACGAGTCGAAGAAGAGCGGGGACGGTTCCGACTCCCCCATCGTCATCGTCGCGGAAGACCTCTTTCCGTCGGACACCGCGGGACTCGACAGAAAGCGCGTCGCGGCTCTCGCGACGGCGCTGGGGGGACCGACGTCGCACACCGCGATCATCGCACGGACGCTCGGTCTTCCGGCGGTCGTCGCGGTCGGACGAGCCCTTTTGAAGACCCCCGGGGAGACGGCGATCGTCGACGGAGACACCGGACGCGTCTGGCTGGGACCGACCGACGAAGACATCGCCTCCGCGCAGGAGTGGCTGCAAAGACTCCGTGAAAAAGAGGAAAAAGAACGCGCGGCCCGACGCGAACCCGGAAAGACTGCCGACGGACATCCCGTCATCGTCGCGGCGAACGTCAACCGGCCCGATCAGGCGGCGGAGGCGTTGGATATGGGCTGCGAGGGCGTCGGACTGATGCGAACGGAATTTCTCTTTCTCGAACAGGGATCGACGCCGTCCGAGGACGAGCAGTACGAGACGTATCGGGCCATGTTGGATTCGTTCGAAACGCTGCCGATCGTCGTCCGGGCCCTGGATATCGGCGGAGACAAACAGGCTCCCCATCTGGAGCTCCCACACGAGGAGAACCCCTTTCTCGGCGTGCGTGGCATCCGGCTGCTGCTTCGACGCCCGGATCTCCTCTATCCACAGCTCCGAGCGCTCTATCGTGCCGCGATGGGCGGCGGAAACCTCTCCTTGATGTTCCCGATGGTCGGCACCATCGAGGAGACACGACGTTTCCGCGGCATATGCGAGGAGATCCGCGCATCCCTGAATGCGCCTCGAATACCGCTCGGAATCATGGTCGAGGTTCCATCCGCCGCCCTTCTTGCGGACAAATTCGCGCAGGAGGTGGACTTTCTGTCGATCGGAACCAACGATCTCACCCAGTACACCCTGGCCGTAGACCGTCAGAACCCGGAACTCGCCGTCTCCGCGGATTCCCTGCATCCGGCCGTCCTGCACCTGATCAAAAAGACGGTCGACGGGGCGGAAAGACACGGCAAGTGGGTCGGAGTCTGCGGGGGCATCGCAGGAGATCCCTTTGGCGCGTCGCTTCTGGTCGGCCTCGGCGTCACCGAGCTCTCCATGACCCCCAGAGACATTCCCGCCGTAAAGGCGCGCCTGCGCACAAGCGACTACGGCAAACTCAGGGAGACGGCAAAACGGGCGTTGGCGCTCGACAGTGCCGAGGCGGTAAGAAGCCTGGACGAGGAGGCCGCGATATGAGAGTGACTACCGTTACGTTGAACCCGGCGATCGATATGACGATACGATTGACGGAACCGCTCGCAAGAGGCGCCGTCAACCTGGCCCAAAGCGTGGGAGAGGCTCCCGGCGGAAAGGGGATCAACGTCGCTTCCTTCCTGGCCGACTGGGGCGTCGATGTCACGGTCACCGGTCTGCTCGGCTCCGGTAACGCCAGGATATTCGACGAGCTCTTCGGCGAGAAACGGATGCTGGACAAATTCGTCAGGGTGGAGGGCAACACCCGCACAAACGTGAAAATCGTAGACGGGAATGAGACGACGGACGTCAACCTTCCCGGACTTTCGGCAAACTATTCCGCCCTGTACTCGTTGGAGTCGACCCTGCAGGACATCGTCTCCCAAAGCGAAAAACCCTGTATCATCGCGCTCTCGGGGAGCCTGCCCAGGGACTGTCCGACGGAGATCTACGCGAGGCTGGTCGAAAAATTACAGCGGGCCGGTGGGCACGTGATACTCGATACGAGCGGCGAGGCCCTCGTATCCGCGTTGGAGGCCCCCATCAAACCGTTTTACGTGAAGCCGAACAAAAGCGAGCTCGAAAGCTGGTGCGGCAGGCCGATCGAAACGCGGGAGGATCTGATATACGAGTCCAGGGGGCTCCTGGTGAGTGGCGTGAAGCTGGTGGCGATCTCGATGGGGGCGGACGGAGCACTTTTCCTATCCGAAGACGAGGTCCTCTTCGCTCGAAAGAAGGTGCAAAGGCCCGGCAGCACCGTCGGAGCCGGCGACTCGATGGTCGCGGGCATCATCGCCGCCATCTGCGAGGGGAGCGACCTGGAGCGTATCGCCCGGCTCGGAACGGCCTTTGCCGTGGCACGGGTCGACTCCGATTTTCCGGACGGTCCCAGAGAACACTCCTCGATCGAACGAATCGCCTCGACCGTCGAAATCAGAAACATCAATTCGTAAGGAGGTGAATTTACATGAAAACCGACAAGATCTTCGTCCTGATCGATGGAGGCAAATCCGCACTCCGGGGGATTCTTGCGGCAGAAGCCCTGAAGGACGGCGCCGAAAGGCAGGGGCGCTCCTTGGAGGTCGCGGTCCGCGCGAACGGGGAAACGCGCATCGCCTTTGCCTCACAGCCGAAATCGGACGATCGCCTCATCCGAATCGGTGACGGAGCCGACGAAAAACCGGACCACGCGGAGACACTTCCGGAAATCGACATCGACTTCATCCTGGCCGATCCCCTCACGGCGTTGCATCGGCTCTTCGACGAGGAGACACCGCCCCGGGACGAGCCGGCCGAAAAAAAGGAGAAACCGTCCGGCCGAGCGTTCATCGCAGCGGTAACATCCTGCCCGACCGGCATCGCCCACACGTTCATGGCGGCCGAAGGACTGGAACAGGCTGCACGCGCTCTCGGTCACGACATCCGCGTCGAGACGCAGGGATCGGTCGGCGCCGGGACTCCTCTCACGGAAGACGAGATCGCCCGGGCGGCAATCGTCATCATCGCGGCGGACAAGGAGGTGGAGAGAAGCCGTTTCGCCGGGAAAAAAGTCTTCGCGACGGGCACGAAACAGGCGATCACGGCGGGTGAAGACCTCATCGAACGGGCCTTTGCGGAGGCATCTCTCCAGCCCTCCGGCAAGGGTCCCCAAAACGACACGGGAACGGTCGAGAAAAAAGCGGGACCCTACAAACACCTGATGACGGGCGTCTCCTTCATGCTCCCCTTCGTCGTCGCGGGCGGCCTTCTGATCGCCCTCGGCTTCGCCTTCGGCGGCATCTATGCCGGGGACGAAAAAAACGCGGGGACCTTCGCGTACGCGCTTTTCACAATCGGTGCCAGGGGCGGATTCTCGTTGATCGTCCCGGCGCTCGCCGGCTACATCGCCTACTCCATCGCCGACCGTCCGGGCATCGCACCGGGAATGATCGGCGGGGTTCTCGCCGCACATCAGAACGCCGGTTTCCTCGGCGGCATCGCCGCGGGCTTCATCGCGGGATACACCACCGACCTCCTGAACCGTAAGATCGACCTTCCGAAAAACCTGGCCGGGCTCAAACCGGTCCTGATTCTACCGTTGCTCGGCTCGGCGATCACCGGGCTCGCCATGCTCTATGTGGTGGGAGCACCGGTGGCGAGAGCACTCGCCTTTCTCACGAACTGGCTGCAGAGCATGCACGGAACCAGCTCACTCGTCCTCGGGCTGCTCCTGGGCTCGATGATGGCGATCGACATGGGAGGCCCCGTCAACAAAGCGTCGTATGCCTTTGCGACCGGACTCATCGCATCGCAGATTTACACGCCGATGGCCGCCGTCATGGCGGGCGGCATGACGCCGCCGCTCGCGGTCGCACTCGCCTGCCGTCTGTTCAAAAACCGTTTCACTCCCGACGAGCAGGAAGCCGGCAACGCCGCCGCGGTGCTTGGGCTCTCCTTTGTAACGGAAGGCGCGATCCCCTTCGCCGCCCGGGATCCGTTGCGGGTCATTCCGGCGCTCGTGGCGGGTTCGGGAATCGCCGGAGCCATCTCGATGTTCGCGGGCGTCGAGCTCAAGGTCCCGCACGGCGGCGTTTTCGTCCTCATGATCCCGGGCGCGGCGACACATCTACCGGGATATGTGGTCGCCATCGTCGCCGGGACCGTAATCAGCGCGATCCTGCTCGGCCTGTTGAAAAAACCCCTGGCGAAACTCTGACTTTTCCGATCGCTCAAAGGGAAGACGCCGTGTGAAACCCAAAACCGCGACGAAAGACAGGGATTCGTCCATCCGACACGAAGACGCGGAATTCGCAGCACCACGGCACGTCCCTCCGCGAAAAAAAGCGAGGGACCGCGCGTTTCGCGCGGACCCTCGCAACCTCGCAAGTCATCTATGGTACCGTTTACACAGCCCCTTTTCAGCGACGGCTCACACGACGCGGGACACCCCGCTCATACCGGCTTCGTCTCGTATGACCAGGCGAGCATCCCACCCTCTATGACCGATGTCTTTTCGTATCCGGCCGCGCGAAGCATCGTGTACGCCATCCAAGAGCGGGAACCGGCCTTGCAGAGGATGGCGATCTCTCGGTCTTTCGGCAGCTCGCCTAACCGCTTTCCAAGCTCCCCCAGAGGGATCGAGAGCGACTCGTAGGGAAGCTCTCCCATCGCCTTTCTCTCGCCTTCCGTCCGTACGTCCAGGACGAGAAAATCGTCGCCGGACTCCGCCCGTCTTTTCAACCGCAGAGGCCCCATGGAGCGCATCAGTCCATCCATTTTGTTCTTCATCGCGTTTGCGGTATGCGTGACCGGATCGAGGGCCGTCGAAAAAGGAGGGGCGTACGCGACGTCCACGTCGGCGAGGTCGTCGATCGTCAGCTTTCCTCTGATCGCAGCGGCGAGGAGGTCGATCCGTTTGTCCACCCTGCCTGGACCGAGTATGCGGGCCCCGAGAAGTCGCCGGCTCGTACGATCGGCCAGAAGCCATATGAAAATGGGCGCACTTCCGGCCATAAAACCGGGAATATCGGGGGCCGACACCCATATCTCGACCGGAGAGAACCCGGCCGCCACGGCGCCATCCCAATTCAGGCCCGTTTTGCCGACCGTCCAGTTGAACACCCGAACGATCGCACTTCCCTCGACCCCCGTGAACGTGCTTCGGATTCCGGCGATGTTGTCCGCGATCACGCGACCCTGCCGATTCGCCACCGATCCCATCGGCTGCCAGACATGGGCGCCGGTTATGACGTCCAGGCTTTCGACGCAATCGCCCCCGGCATAGATGTCGGGATCGGACGTGCGCATGCACTCGTCGACGCGCAATGCCCTCTCCCCCATCTCGAGCCCCGCCTCTTTCGCAAGGTCGAGGTTCGGACGCACACCCACGGAGACGAGGACCAGATCGGCGTCGATCTCCCTTTTGTCGGTCACGACCTTCCGCACGCGCTCCTCGCCCACGAAAGCGGTCACGGCCTCCCCACCGCAGAAATCGACGCCGTTCTTCCGAAGCTGCATCTCGACCATCGCACCACCCTCTTCGCCCACCAAGGCCCAAAGAGGCGATTCGAGAGCATCGATCAGGGTCACGTCCAACCCTCGGTACTTCAAGGCCTCCGCGGTCTCGACCCCCACGAGTCCGGCTCCCACGATGACCACCCTCCGAATGCCTTCGTTTCTCTCCAGGGAGTTCCTTATGGCGATCGCGTCCCGCAGCGTCCAAAGCGTATAGATATTTTCAAGCGGCTGTGGCGCGAGACCGGGTATATTGGGCCGGATGGGGGAGGCACCGGTGGCGAGAACCAGTTTGTCGTAGGGAAAAACCTTCTCCTCGCCCGTCTCCTTCACTCTCGCCGTCACTTCTTTCTTCGCCCTGTCGACTCGTATGACATCGTACCCCGTAAGGGCGCGAGTCATGGCGTAATTTCGAAAGTACTCCGCGTCCCGCATGACGCCAAACGGCATGTGTGTCAACGCCGACAGGTTCTCCACATCACCCCCCACGTAAAAGGGGAAACCACAAT
This sequence comes from Synergistaceae bacterium, assembly GCA_036771375.1. Taxonomy (GTDB): domain Bacteria; phylum Synergistota; class Synergistia; order Synergistales; family Synergistaceae; genus DAIPHL01. Next base: position 23,072 of record DAIPHL010000001.1, read on the forward strand.
TTGCATAACTGAGATCGGGGCCGCGCTCCAACATCGTTATCTCGGCACCCGGACAAATCCGCGCCAGTCTCGCAGCTGTCTTCGCACCACAGGCCACGCCTCCGACAATCACCACACGCATCGATCAAAACCTCCTCTATGTTCACTTTGCGTCCATCACACAACCATTATTACATAATTCACCCCGTTCGTCTTTCGGTATTATGCAATCCGCTATGCTCCGACGCGCCGACATCGTCTTTCGGCTGTGATAAAATAGACTTCACCCGGTCATACAGACAGCGAAGCACGTAATTTCGACGGCGCCGAAATCGGAGCGCCCGGTACACTTTACGTCCCGAAAACAGAGAAAGGGAGATGGAGCGATGAAAAAAGTCCGCATCACCGTTCTGAAAACGATGTTTCTGGAGGATATCGCATCGAAATACGGTGTACCGGGAATGGGCCCGTGCCCTCTGCACAAGGAGGGAGAGGTCTTCTATGCCGACCACAGGAAACCGGAGGGGTTCTGCGACGAAGCCTGGAGGGCGATCGGGCAGTACGTTTTCGCCCTCGCCCACGTCCCCGGCACGAAGACGTTCTACTACGAGGGCGAGGGGTGGAACAAAGACCCCGGTGTGGCGATCGGCTCCTGCCCGGACGGTTTTCGCCCGGTCGTCTTCAAGATCGAGACCACCGACATAGAGTCGACCCGCAAGAACTGACGCCCGACCGGAACATGCGGCGAGCGCCGCCGGGAATACGGCAAACGAAGGCCGTTGTCGGAAAGGGTTTTTTGTCAAGCCAGGCTCGGTCGAAACAAACCTGTCGACAGACCACGATTTGTTGGGTGACTTCATGCACCGTTATATCCACGGGCAAAATAGACGTTCATCCCCACCTCGCCCGGGATATGGTAGGAATATGCCTTTTCCTCCACTTCGTCCAAAACGTTCCCGATCTCTTCTTCGTCGATAACGTCATTCCATGTGCGATGAAGATACTGTCTGAAATATCCGATATCATAACTTTTCTCCCAGGCTTCAGGAAACTGTCGGTGCAACTCTTGCATCGATGGACTACGCGGTTTAAAAGAAAAGAAAGCACCCACTGTGCAGGCGTTTTTACGGAAATAGCGAGACACTGCCTCTGCAGCGTAACCGCTGTTATAAAGTGCATATTCGTTGGCGGAATCAAAATCGATATATATGTCTACACATTTTTCTCTTAACGGCAACAGGTTGCTCGCCGACGCAACATAAAGCACTTTATGGGCGAACCCAAGCCTATCGATCAAACCCTTATAAATCGTGACGATCTCAGGGTATTTATCTGTGATCACATAAAGCGCATTTGCATCCATTTTCTCCAAATTGGCATGGCAAAAACAATAATTATTTATAAAATCCTCAAGAATAAGCTTGCCGGATGTTTCGCATTGTTTCAATCGTTCCAACATCCAATGATAAGCTCGCTGCATATAGGAAACAAGGGTGGGATTCATGAGACGATAACAATTCCGTTCGCAATCAGGCCAGTCGTGAAGGCTGATCTTACCTGGCGGACCGATCAATATTCCATTCCGTATTACTGCCTTGAAGCCACAAGGGCAATTCAACTCTCCCGAAAGAATCTGATCTCTTTCTATATTGCAGTGACTCAATGAAAGCGCTCCACTACAAAGAGGACATGCAAAATATTCCAGAAACACAAGAGGCACGCCATTTTTGTTCTTTACATTCAAGGAATGATGCTCCCCGGTCACTTTTACGATCTCGCTGTTCAATTCCGCTATGATTGATTGGATATGCCGTTTTTCCTCCTGTAAACGTTTTTTATGATTCGACAAAATATGGATATAGCCTTCCAACTCTTTGAGGCTGTTGAAATTGCTCAGCCGTCGGAGAGATAATATTTTATGTATATCCGCTATGGAAAAACGAAAAGATTTCAATTTGAGGATCACTTGCATATCCTCCATATCGTTTTCGTCAAAATCATAACGATTGTTCCTTATCAAAGGGACCAACAAACCTTTATTTACGTAAAAGCGAATCGTTCCGGGAGTGGATTGATAATATTCACTAAACGCTCCGATTTTCATGCCGACTCCCCTCTCTTTATTTTTTCTATAGCTTACTACAGAAAACGTTTGTTAACTATCATTGTATATATCATCTACAGTACAAGGACACAAATTTCATATTTTTCCTCGATTTTCCCACTTGTTGTACATCTTGCTATATGCAATATCATGACGAAAGACACCATCGAAAATTTCAATTCTGCGCAGAATTCCGTCTATACATACAGATCCATTCTCAAACCCACAGGGAGGGATGGTAATGGTTTCGGTTTGGAAGTGGTTCATTTTTTTCTTGCCGGTCTGGGGTAGCATTCTAATTTCTTACGCATTTTACAGGAAAGCCGACTTTTAAAAAAGGAGGGATACGGATGATCGCCAGTATTGTCACCTTTGTTCTATATATCGTCGTCCTCATTGCAATCGGTGTCATCACATATGTCAAAGCGAAATCTTATTCGGACTACACGCTTGCCGGACGTTCAAACAACAAATGGGTCGCTGCAATATCGGCCGAATCATCAGATATGAGTGGATGGCTCCTGATGGGATTGCCCGGAGCGGCATACGCCGGAGGCTTCTCATCCATCTGGATCATGATCGGCCTAATCTTCGGAACGATGTTCAACTGGATTTTCGTAGCCAATCGATTACGCGTCGCAACGGAGGTTTACAACGTTTTTTCCATAACTGAATACTTTGAAAAGCGCGTCAACGACAAAACAGGTTCCGTTGCACTCGTCTCGGGGTTGGCCATCATCGTTTTTATGATCATCAATGCATCCGCCGAAATAATCGGCAGCGGTAAACTCCTCAATGCAACGTTCGGAATGGATTACAGCACAGGCATCGTTGTCGGCCTCGTGATCGTTGTCCTCTACACTTTTCTCGGCGGCTATATGGCGGTGAGCTGGAGCAATCTTTTTCAGGGAACGATCATGTTTTTCGCTCTTTTGTTCGTACCCATCGCAGTTATCGTAAAAATCGGCGGTTATGAAGAAGTTTTGCGGCATCTCCATCAAACGAATCCCTCTTTTTTTCAGTTTTTAAACGGCGAAACGGAATTCTTTCCTGCTCTCTCCATAATATTGGGCGGCTTGGGCGTCGGTTTGTGTTATTTTGGCATGGTGCATGTCTTGACTTGCTTTATGTCCATCAAACACAGCAGTGAAATAAAAGATTCCACTTTCATCGCCACGACGTGGGTCAGCATTTCGACATTCGGTGCCATCCTCGTCGGAATGCTGGGCGCATACCTGTTCCCAAAGATCGCCGATCCAGAACAAATTTTTTTCGCCATGGGCAGTAGTTATTTTCCACCCTATATGCTCGGATTATTCGCGGCATCCGTCATGGCCGCAATACTCTCATCGGTCAGCGCCTACGTCATCGTCGCCGCGGCGGCATTCGGAGCCAATATCGTCAAACACTACGCAAAGGACATCGATGAAGCCAAGATCGTAAATCTCGAACGTCTTGCCGTCGTCGTCATCTCTCTTCTAGCATTTCTCATGTCCCTGAAATCGAACCTTGTCTTCAGTATCGCTCTTCTTGCAGCAGCGGGCCTCGGCTCCTCTTTCGGACCGTTGGTGCTTTTCTCCCTCTACAGCAGAGACATCAACAAGACAGGTGCGATCGCGAGTATCATCGTAGGGCTTGTCGTTGTCATCTTTTGGTACTACGGTGGGTTCTCTGCCTATATCTATGAGCTCGTACCGGGATTTATCGCAAGTTGTCTCGCGTTGTCAGTAGGAACCAGACTCGGAGGAGGAGCGGATGAGGAAACGCGAGAGCTGTACGATCGCTATATCTCCAAGCTTAAACAGAATAAAAGACGGGGGGAATCCGTATGACAAAATTATTTGTGCCGACGGATCGAATCGGCCTTGAATCACTTCAAAAAAGCATCGGGGACAGTTTTAAAACGGTAAATGAACTGTTACGGGAAAACGTCGATTTGTCGTGGCATCTCAATGGCGTCCATTTTGACGAAACTTCGTCGTGGCCGGAAGGACATTATTATCAGTGCGGCTTTTCAATGGCGGACGAGGGGAAAATACGCGACATTCTCGATGCAAACGACATTTTCTACGAGAAAGTGTCGGCAGTCCCAACTTCCGGGAAAATGGTTACGCCCATTTCGATCGCCGTATACAACGGACGGGGGGCTGTCGACGATTTTTCCGCGCCTTTGCTCGAGGTATTGGCATGGGGCGGTTTTTCATATCGTTTTGTCGACGACAATGACATTCGTTCGGGAAAACTCGAAAATTTCGACGTCATGCTGGTTCCAGGAAGCCCCGACGCGGGAGAATGCTACTATGCAGGACTTGGAGAAAAGGGATATGACCGGATTCGTTCGTTTATCGCCGACAAGGGACATTATCTCGGAATATGCGGCGGTGCTTATCTTCCTCTTACATCCTACAATACGATGAACAGATACTGGTTAAATATCGTCGAAGCAACCGATACGGAGGATTTGGATTACTGGCGAACGGGAAGTGGATTTATCCGTTTTCGTATCGAAGACGCCAGCCACCCTATCTTTTCCGCGATCGCACTCGGCGTATCGAGCACGATGAATCTCGTCTATTGGGAAGGCCCCTCTATAACGATAAAAGGAGGAAACGTGAAGTCCCTGGCTCGTTTCGAAAGGCTTCTCGCCAGCGGAAGTGATCCGTTAAAACCCCATTGGAGCATGCAGGACAACAAAATAGCGGAAGATGCGGTAAGATGTTGGTACAATCCTCTCTCGGCCGAAACCTTCGAACATACTCTGGCTCAGAAAAGCGCCTTCGTCGAGGCATCGTTCCACGGACATAAAATTTTGCTCTACTCTCCTCATCCCGAAATGGGCAATATTGGCTACGGCCCTCGCAAAGACAGTTTAAATTTTCTGTTGATATACAACGGTCTGACATATCTTGCCTATCGCTGAACAGGTCAAAAAACGGGCTCACAACAAAGATGCCTCATACAGGAATGCGAGGGAGGAAACGAATTGCAACGACGACGGACAATACCGAAGGGAAGAATCATCAAGTACGGTGGCATGATGATTGGAGAGGCCTTCACAAAGAGATGGTTTTCCGGAGCAATGGTTCGAAATTTTCTCCGTGGACGCTCTAGAAGTTATGAGAATGAATTGATGGACACGAGTGACGATATAATCAACGAGATGATCTCGCGGTCTACACAAATCGGTACGGATTCAGTGGTTAGAGCGAAGACGAACTACGAGATTTCGGAATACACGAGTTCGATACCGATGATAGCGATTTCAGGAGAGCGCAGTCAAACATCAAATAAGCATCCGGCGTAAAAGACGCATCTTCTCCTTACAACTCGGCTAGGGAAGGAAAGATCGTCACAATACGACAGCGCCGACGGAGAAAAGTGACAATCGTCGTTCCCATGTTTCCGCCACCAACTGCCGTACATTTCAATCACGTTTCAATCTTGCCGACGGGCGACGGACAATCGTCCCCCCTCTTTGCAGCATCGCAAAGAGGGGGGGACGTGACGCAAGAGAGTGCGTTAACTTGCCGGCTGATTTTTCGCGACCACCGGTTCGCCATCCTTTCCACGCCACGCGATTCCGATGCCCAGATAGGTCATGACGATGGAGACGATGGGGTTGATATAGTTCAAAAACGCGTACGGAAGATACTCGATCGTCGCAACGCCGAGGGTCTTGCTCTGGTACGCGCCGCACGTCGACCATGGGACCAGGGGAGACGTGAGGGTACCGCTGTCCTCGAGCACTCTGGAGAGCATCCTGGGGTGCAGTCCTCTCTGCTCGAAGGCGTTTTTGAACATACGCCCGGGAAGGACGATGCCGACATATTGGTCGGCCGAAAAGACATTGGTGAAAACGCAGGCGACAGAGACGGCAAAGACATAGCCTCCCGCGGTCCTGACCTTTCTCATGATCACGCCGAGTATGACCTCCAGGAAGCCGCACTTGTCCAGTATCCCGCCGAACACCAACGCGCAGAGAACCAGCGAGTTGGACCACGTCAAAGACTGCAAGCCGCCCCTGCTGAACAGTCCGTTGAGGACATCGGCCGCCTCCCTGACGGACTCGACCGACAATTGAGCAAGACCTTTTTCGGCCAGCAGGACGTTCAGGGCAGATACATCTTCACCCAGCTCGACGATCTTCGCCGTCAGAACCGGCGTGTACCCGTTCTGCAACACATCCAGCATCTCCCCGAATCCGACGCCCCGTATCATCCCAAGGGCGAACCCGGCGAGCACTCCGGCGATCATGCTCGGCAAGGCGGGCTTCCGGCAGACGGCGAGCCCGATGACGAGGATCGGCGGCAGAATGGCGATCGGCGAGATGACGAATTCGGTGGCCATCAGTTTCTGAATGGCCTGGATCCTGTTGACGTCCAGCTCGCCGGAGGAATACCCGAGGCCCATAACGGCTCCGATGACCAACACGATCACGTAGGAGGGGATGGTCGTCCAGCACATGGCCCTGATATGCTGGAATATATCGGTGCCGGCCATGGCCGGAGCGAGATTCGTGGTATCCGACAGAGGAGACATCTTGTCTCCGAAATACGCCCCGGAGAGGATGAAACCGGCCGTGATCGGCGCCGGTACGCCGAGTCCGGCGGATATGCCCATCAACGCGATGCCGATGGTTCCCACCGTTCCCCACGAAGAACCGGTGGCGAGGGAGACGATGCTGCTTATCAATATGGTGGCGACAAAGAATACGGACGGACTCAGCAGATTCAAGCCGTAGTAGACCATCGAGGGGACGACTCCGCTTATGATCCAACACCCCACCAGCATCCCGACGGTAAAGAGGATCAGTATGGCGACCATTCCCATCATGATCGACGCGACGATGCCCTCTTCGATCACCGTCCAGGAATATTTCAGGACGAACAGGGAGACGACCGCGGCGACGACGGCCGAAAGGGTCAAGGCGATGTGCACATCCGTTCCCCAGATGAGCACGCTTCCACCGATCAGAAACGCGGAACATAGAATGACGGCGACCGCTTCGAAGAGTGTGGGAGGACGTCCCATTGTCTTTTCTGCCACGTTGTTCATTCAATCACACCTCCAAATCAATCGAACGGGTCTCGAATACAATGAAAACCACGCCCTGTTCCGAATCGAAATGACATTCGGAGCAATCGTTTTACCGTTTACATTTTTATCGTTCGTTCTACGCGAAAAGGAGATCCTGGAAACAATCGAAATTACAGGGTATTCAATTAAAAAAGGCGTGTCGCGGCTTCCCCGGAAGAATGAAGCCGCGACACAAAACACTATAGCTCCTTTGTGGACTGCGTGACGATGACGTTACGCTTTTTGAGCTCCGAGAGCAGGAACTCGACGGCCTTTGGGTTGTTGCCCACGAACTCGGGAGGATTGACCCCCACGTCTTTCAGGATCCCCTCGGCGATCATCCTGCCGACGATGACACACGTGAATCCCGTCGTCCTGGACATGGACGGATAGCCTGTCTTCATGTCCTTCTCGTCGTACAGGCTGAAGGTATGCTGGACTTTTTTGCCGCCCTTGCGGCCGGTCACCTCGATGTGGAAGAAGGTGAAGTCCTTCTCGTCCTCGCGCAGCTTCATCATCGGGTAGGCGAAGTGCCCGAAGACGTCGCGGGGCGAGACGGTCACGCCCTTGACCTTGACGGGCGTGTTGTCGAACAGCCCGATGGAGCGCAGAAACTCCAGATCGCGGGCGGTACCCGGGTAGCGAAGCGTGTATTCGATCACGTTCGGGGAGGGAATCGTCTCCAGCAATGTACGGCATCCGTCCGTGAAAAAGCCCTCCATCTTCGGCAGTTTGACGCCCGGAACGTCAAAATCGAAGACCTCACAGTTCGAAAGAGCCGGAACCGTCTCGATCTTGCCGTTTTTCTTGAAACGGGCGGGGCGCACATATTCTTCGATCACGTCGTCCGCGCTGAAGACGACCTTGTAGTTAAACGGGGGCTCCGGTTCGATGGGCAAGCCTCCCACGTAATAGATGGCCTTCTCCACCTCGTCCATGCACTTACAGGCGTAATTGATCAGGATGCTGCTCGCACCCGGGGCGACGCCCGCATCTTCGTACGCGACGACCCCTTTTTTCTTGGCTTTCTCGTCCCAACCGCGGAAGTCTTCGGGCATGAAAGAGATGTCCGATATGTTCACGCCGGCCTCGATCACGGCTCCCAGCATGTTATAGCCCAAAAAGCCGGGAACGGCGCCGATGCAAAGGTCGAACCCCTTTACGGCATCGGTGATGGCGGCGGCAGAGGCAAAATCAACGTCGGAGCGGACCGTGACCCGGTTTTGCGACTTCTTCCTGGTCGCTTCGAGAGACGCCACGTTCGAATCGCAGACCGTCACCTCATACGCATCGTCGGCCGCCATATCAAGTGCCATTACCGAACCGACCAGTCCATTGCCCAAAACAATGACCTTCTTTTTCATGCGAAACCCTCCTCGTCTGTGATTGTTGTGTAAAATGGTTGTGTTGTATGATTGTGTTATTTATGCTAGCATCAGACATATCGTCTTTATATAGGTTTTTTTCCCTTTGCATCGATAAAAAAAGAAAATCATTCAGGATAACATACGATTCAACAGAATATTTTCGTTTCAAGGTCATGATTGTTTGAAAAGCGTATTCGCGTGGACCGCGCTCCTCTGTTCTGATAAGATAATGCCGATTCGATGTCGGAGTTCACTGTCGGGGATGTGCGCATGAACAGGATGGATAGGACGGAGGTGTTCCTGTATGAGGCAGTTACCGAAGATGACCGTGGACGAGATCGATTTCAAGATCGTGAACGCCCTGAAGGACAACGCCAGAATGTCGTACAAGAAGCTGGGGGAGCAGGTTGCCCTGTCGACGCCGGCGGTCTACGAAAGGACGAAACGGCTCGAGGAAAAGGGCGCCATTCTCGAATACAGGACCGAGATCGACTACTCCAAATTCGGCTACGGCATACACGCTTTCATTCTGTTGAAGGAAGACAACGTCTTTCGCAAGGCTCCGGAGTTTTTGACACAGCTCGAGTGCGTCAAAAACTGCTGGATCGTATCCGGAGAGTACGATTACATGATCGAAGTACATATAGAAAACAACAAGGAGCTGGACGCCATGATCGACGAGCTGTACCTCAAGATCGGAAGAACCTATACCCTGCTCGTCGTGCGAAACTCCAGATACGCCCTGTACCCCGACGGCGTCTCGCCCTAAACGATCCCGAGCAGGGCAGGCATCCTCTTCCAGCTCCCCGTCGTTTTCATCTCACATCGTGCTCATTCGCTCTTTTCGTCCGTCCCCTCGGCAACCCTCTCCATCCAGCCATCGCCATCGACAATTCTCGTGACCATCATCGCGGCCACGGTGTCGCCGGTCGCGTTCACCATCGTCGCCGGAGGATCGACCAGAAAACCGATCATGGCGACGATCGGAAACGCGGCGGGCGGGAATCCGTAGAGGCTGACGATCAGCATCTCGCCGATCAGCCCTCCCCCGGGGACCCCGGACATGACCACGCCCCCGAGAACGGAGACGAGAACGGCCGAGACGTAGGTTCCAAGGCCCGTGAACGGATGGCCGAAGACGCCGAAGAGAAACGCGATCTTGAAGATCGACGAAAGACACGTGCCGTCCATGTGCATGGTGGCCCCGATGGGGAGGACGATCTCCCGAATGTCCTTGGGAACGCCGATCCTCTTCGCCGCGGCCAGGTTGGTCGGAAGGGTCGCGATGCTGCTCTGGGTGGCGAGCGCCGTGATGCAGGGCGTGATGATCTCCCTGAAATACGTCCTGACACCCCGCATGGCCCCGGCATAGTAGGCGTAGAAGAAGAACGCGATGAAGAAGTAGACGAAACAGACGGGATAGTACACCACGAGCGCGTCGATATAGGAGCTCAGAAGCTGCGGCCCGAACTCGCCGATCAGGGCGGCGAAATACGCGCCAAGGCCGATTGGGGCATAATACATGATGTAGTGCACCATCTTGAGAAAGATCTCGCCGAGAAGCTGGAGACCGTCCGACACCGGCTTCACTCTTCCACCGAGGCACGCCGTCGTAAATCCGAAGAAGACGGAGAAAACGATGAGCGGCAACATGTTGCGGCGCGAGAGGATGTTCGGGAAATCGCTCACCGTGATCGCCTTCACGATCTGTTCTCCCGTTCTGAAGGTCTCGAGTTCGACTTTTTCGGACGTCCCGAGAGAGGCGCCGACCCCCGGCGGGCTTATCTTGACCACGGCCAGCATGACAACGGAAGCGACGATTCCCGTCACCGCGAAGACGAGCAGCATATGTCCCAATATTTTACCCAGGCGTTTCAAATCGACCATCGCGGCGATCGAGCCGGAGATCGTGAAGAAAACAAGCGGGGTGACGATCGTGAACATGAGGTTGATGAAGATATCGCCCAGCGGCTTGAAGACAGCGGCTCTCTCCCCCATCGCCAACCCGAGGATGCTGCCGACGACGATACTCGTAAAGAGGATGAGCGGGAAACGATAGGCACTCCACAGAGAATTTCTCACAGAACTGTTCATATGATCGCCTCCTTCAAACGACGAACAAAAAACACTCCGAAACTTCACACGGCAAAGACCTCAGAGATGACAGGCATACATCTCCTCGTACGTCTGGCGCCTCACCGACAGGCGGGGCGTTCCGCCCTCGATCATCACGACCGCCGGGATCGGGTTTTTGTTGTAGTTGCTCGCCATGGAGTGATTGTACGCACCGGTGGAGAAGATCACGAGCACGTCGCCGCGCCGCACTTCGGGCAATACAATGTCGCGTATCAGAACGTCTCCGGACTCGCAACACTTTCCGACGACGGTCACCGGTCCGGCGGAGGCGCCATCCGATCGATTCGCGAGGATCGCACGGTACTCGGCTCCGTAGAGGGCGGGCCTTGGATTGTCCGAAAATCCGCCGTCGACGCCGACATACGTCGTGACACCCGGCACTTTCTTCACGCTGCCGACGGTGTAGAGGGTGATCCCCGCCTCCCCTACGATGAACCGCCCCGGTTCGATCACGAGGTCCGGCCTTCTCCTTCCGAGCTTTCTGAAGAACGCATCGACCCTCTCGACCATGGGGGTTATAAAACCGTCGATCGGCGTGGGACGATCGCGCTCCGCGTAGGGAATCCCGAACCCTCCCCCCATGTCGAGGACCTCGGTTCGAAAGCCCGTCTTTTCCTCGATTCGCGCGATCAAGGCGAGAACGACGTCGAGCGCGAGAAGATGAGAGGTGTTCTCGAGCAGCTGCGAACCGACGTGAAAGTGAAAGCCTCGGAGACGGATGTTCGGCCATCCCATGCACAGGGTCACGGCTTCCTCGACCTGATCGACCGGGACCCCGAACTTGGAGTCGACGCCTCCGGTGGCGACGTATCTGTGGGTATGGCTGTCGACACCCGGCGTCACCCTGATCAGGATATCGGCGCAACGCCCGCTTCCGGACGCCAGCGTGTCGATGAAGGCGATCTCCTCCACGCTGTCGCAGACGAATTTCCCGACGCCGTAGTCAAGCCCGGCACGGACTTCGCAGCCTGTCTTGCTGTTCCCGTGAAAGGCGATCTGTCCAGGGGGAAAGGTCATCTCGCGAGCCAGATGGAGTTCGCCGCCGGAGACGACGTCAAGGCCCAATCCATGCCGCATCAGAATCCGAAGCATCTCTTTGGAGAGAAAGGACTTCGCCGCGAAATACGTCCGACAGCCTTCGTAGCGCTCGTCGAAACAGCCTTTTACCTCTTCGATTCTGTCGGTGATCATCTCCTCCGACATCACGTAAAGCGGGGTCCCGTACTTCCTGGCCAACGCCACGACATCACAGCCGCAAAACCTGAAATTCCCGCCATCGCCCGACATCGAACAATCACCTCTCGGGAAGACATTTCGATCGTCCGTTGTCGCATCAGGATAGCACAGGAAGGCGGATTTGCAAGTATGGCGCCCGACCAATATAATAGGACAAGCAAATAAAACCGGGGGGTGATATTCATGAAAACCGACATCGAGACGATCGCAGCTCGTATGCGAAAAGACGGAAGTTACACGGTCGTGTTCACGGGAGCCGGCATGAGCACCGATTCGGGGCTTCCCGACTTCCGTTCGAAGGGCGGAGTATGGTCGAACGTGGATCCGATGGAACTTGCGACGACATCCGCGATACACAATCATTACGACCGATTTCACGAGTTTTATTCATTTCGCTTCGAACAGATGAGAGCGGCCCGTCCCAACAGAGGCCATGAGATCCTGGCGGACTGGGAGGCGAAGGGGCTGTTGAAGTGCATCATCACGCAGAACATAGACGGCCTCCACGCGGCGGCCGGCTCCAGGCAAATTTACGAGCTGCACGGCTCCGTGGGAAAGGTCCGCTGCGCCGACTGCTCGACGCCCTCCACCCAGGAAGCCTTCATCGCAAAAACCCCCTGCGAAAGGTGTGGGGGCAAACTACGCCCCGGCGTGGTGCTCTTCGGCGAAGGGCTGCCCGAGGACGTGCTCGAGTCCTCCTGGGACGCAGCCGAACGAGCGGACGTCTTCATCGTCCTCGGCTCCTCCCTGCAGGTCTCGCCCGCCAATCAGTTGCCGGCCGTCGCCCGTCGCCGGAGCGCGCTCCTCGCCATATGCAACCGCGACATCACGCCCCTGGACCAGATGGCCGATTACAGAACCAACTGCGGCATCGTGGATTTCCTGGAGGAACTGGACTCCGCGCTGAAGGCGACGTAGCCGATTCCCTCTCGATCGCTTCCCCTGCATGCCATAATTTTTCAAACGGCTCTACGGATTGCGGGGTGAACAGACGACGGAGCGCGGATCGACAGGTCGAACGGAACGACCGATTCTTCAAATACTTTTTTCGGACGGGTCGAGCACCGACACCTGCCGCCGGACTTCGTCGACGACGTATCGGACGTCGAGATGCGCCAGAAGGAGGCCGGGGGAAAGACGGGACGCCGAAGCGGTCTTTGTTTTGCACAACTCAGCGTACATGATCGTCTCCCCTTTGCAGGGAAAAGCCCCCGACGGGCTTTCGCCGGCGTCGGAGGCTCTTCCGTCAAAGATCAGCCCAGAATCTTCTTCAGGTCCTCCGCGGGCGTGGAGATGGGGGTCACGTTCCACTTCTCCACGATCGCGTTCAGGATGTTCGGCGACAGAAACGCGGGCAGCGTCGGGCCGATATAGATGTTTTTGATGCCGAGCGCCAGAAGCGTCAACAGGATACAGACCGCCTTCTGTTCATACCAGGAGAGGACGAGGGTCAAAGGCAGATCGTTCACGCCACATTGAAAGGCCTCCGCCAGCGCCGTGGCCACCTTGATCGCGCTGTACGCGTCGTTGCACTGTCCCATATCCATGATGCGGGGCAGGCCGCCGATCTCCCCGATGTCGAGGTCGTTGAAGCGGAACTTCCCACACGCGAGCGTCAGGACGACCGTGTCCCTGGGGGTTTGCTTGACGAACTCGGTGTAGTAGTTGCGCCCCACGGCAGCACCGTCGCAGCCTCCGACGAGGAAGAAGTGTTTGATCGCACCCGCCTTGACCGCGTCGATCACCTTGTCCGCGACGGAGAGCACCGTCCCGTGGCCGAACCCCACCGTCAACGTGTCCCCACCGTTGATACCGGTCATCTTCCGCCCCTCGGGGTATCCGCCCAGCTCGATCGCCTTTTGGATGACCGGGGAAAAGTCCTTCTCGCCGCCGATATGGGTCATCCCCGGATAGGCGACGACCGACGTCGTGAAGATCCTGTCCTTGTAGCTCTCCTTGACCGGCATGATGCAGTTGGTCGTGAAGAGCACCGGGGCGGGAAGGGCGTCGAACTCCTTCTGTTGATTCTGCCATGCCGTGCCGAAATTTCCCTTGAGATGGGCGAACGCCTTCAGTTTCGGGTAGGCATGGCAGGGGAGCATCTCTCCGTGTGTGTAGATGTTGACGCCCTTGCCCTCGGTCTGTTTCAGAAGCAGAGACAGATCGTGCAGATCGTGCCCGGAGACCACGATGAACGGCCCCGGCTCGATGTTCGTCGACACCTTCGTGGGAACGGGCGTACCGTAGGTCTCCGTGTTCGCTCTGTCGAGCAGCTCCATGCACTTGAGGTTGACGTCGCCGGTCTCGAGGACCAACGCCAGCAGCTCGTCGGGGTCGTCGTTGTCCGCGATGGCGGCAAGCCCTCTCGCAAAGAATCCGTTCACCTCGTCGTCGACGTATCCGAGCACCTCGGCGTGATGGGCATAGGCGGCCATTCCCTTGAGGCCGAAGAGGATCAGCGATTTGAGGCTGCGGATGTCTTCGTTGTCCGTCCAGAGCGTCTGCATATCCATCTCAGCCGTATCCGGGAACTTTTTGCGCATCGCGTCCAGCTCGTTGCACCATCTTTCGATGTCCGGATCGTCGAAGTTCACGTTCGTGATCGTCACGAACAGGCTGTTGACGATCAACCTCTCGGCCTCCCTGTCTCCCTTTCCGAGGGACGCCTTGGCGAGCGCCACGGTTTTCCCCAGCAGCCTGTCCTGCAGGTTGGCGGTCGGCGCTTTTTTACCGCATACACCCGCCACGGTACAACCCTGGTTTTTCGCCGTTTGCTGACACTGAAAGCAGAACATGTTCGACATTTCAATTCCTCCCTTTTCGTCTGTGTTTCCCGCGAATTTTCGGAAACGCAAGTACCGCGATTTCCGACAGACCATGTTTTACTCCGACGATCCCTCGACGCCCGCACCGAAGACGACCACGAGGAACATCTTGAAGCGTTCGATCGCGTGCACCGCATGCGGCACACGCGAAGGCATGACGATCGACTCTCCGGCCCGAAGCGTGTGCTTTTCTCCGGCGATCGTGATCTCGCCGCTTCCGTCCAGAGCGACGACCAGCGCGTCTCCCTCCGATTCGTGCGTGCCGATCTCCTCGCCTTTTTCGAAGGCGAAGAGGGTGAGGCTCACGTGTTCGTTCTGAGCCAGGGTCTTGCTGACGATCTGCCCGGGCTGGTAATCCACCTCTTCCGCAAAGGACAGAACCTTCGCGTGCTCCACGTTCTTCACATATCTCTCCATCGTCGAGTCCTCCTCTTCAGTCCTCCAGGACCTCTCCGTCCGTGGATATGACGACGATCCTCCACGGTATCGTCTTGCCGCTCTCCTTCAGTGCGCTCCTTACGGCGTTCACGATTCCCCCGCAACATGGCACCTCCATGCGCACCACCGTCACGCTTTTGATGTCGTTGTTCTTCAGAATCGCCGTCAGTTTCTCCGCGTAATCCCCTTCATCCAGCTTCGGACAGCCGATCAGGGTAATGCGGTTTTTCATGAACCGTTCATGAAAGGCGCCGTGGGAAAAAGCCGTGCAGTCGGCGGCGACGAGCAGATTCGCACCCTCGAAATACGGCGCATTCACGGGAACGAGCTTGATCTGCACCGGCCACTGGTTCAGCCGGCTCGGCGTTGCGCTCCCGGTGCCGCTTGTCGAAACCGGGACGGAGGTCTTCTCTTCACGCCGGATCGCGTGTGCGTTCGATCCGGGACATCCTCCCATCGGCACCTTCCTCCCTGACGCCGCCATGCGAGCCTTGACCGCGGCTTCGTCGTACTCGGCCGCCTCCCGCTCCTCGAAGGCAATGGCCCCGGTCGGACACACCGGCAGACAGTCTCCCAGACCATCGCAGTAATCGTCCCGAAGCAACCTCGCCTTTCCGTCCACCATCCCGATCGCCCCTTCGTGACAGGCCTCCGCGCAGAGCCCGCACCCATTGCATTTTTCTTCCTCTATTTTCACGATCCTGCGCTTCATCTTCTTCCTCTCTCTCCAGGCCCTCGCGTGTTCATGATCGCTTGACCTTGTAGGCGGAGTTTACTATACTGAAGCACGGCATGTCGTTGTTTTTACAACAAACAAGGGGTGTGTGCAAAATTTTCGATCTCTCGAAAATACCCGAAAACGTACGTCTCTTCGACGGCATCG
Source organism: Synergistaceae bacterium (assembly GCA_036771375.1). Taxonomy (GTDB): domain Bacteria; phylum Synergistota; class Synergistia; order Synergistales; family Synergistaceae; genus DAIPHL01. The sequence continues at coordinate 39,116 of DAIPHL010000001.1, forward strand.
AGGGCTCCGAGCTCGCCGACCTGCTCGATTGTATGGGAGCGAGGGTCGTGTCCTATGCAAGAGAGCAATTCGTCTTCCTGGCCGGCGACCCGGTCTCCGGGATGGGGATCGTGTGCAGCGGAAGCGTACAGGTCGTGAGGGAGGACGTCTTCGGCAACCGCGCGATTCTGGCGAAATTGCAGGAAGGCGATCTCTTCGGCGAAGTCTTCGCCTGCGCCGGAGTAGAGAGACTTCCCGTGAGCGTCGTCGCGATGGAGGCGGCACAAATCCTGCTCGTCGACTTTCGCAAGATCGTCTCCACCTGCTCCTCGAACTGCCCTTTTCACGGCAGGCTCATCGAAAACATGCTCGGCATACTCGCGGATAAAAACCTCATGCTCAACCGCAAAATCGAGGCTCTCTCGGCCAGAAGCACACGCGGAAAATTGCTGGCATTCCTCGACGCACAGGCACGAACGGCCGGAAGCCGACACTTTCGAATCCCGTTCAACAGACAGGAGCTCGCCGACTACCTCTCTGTGGACAGAAGCGCGATGTCCGCGGAGCTCGGGAAGATGCGGGACGAAGGACTGCTTCGATTCCGCAGGGACGAATTCGAGCTCTTAAAACCGGAGGGCACGTCAGGGGAAGCGCCCTTCTTCCCCTCTTTCGATTCTTCCGCTTGACTCTCCCACCGCGGGAGACGTTACGATACACACACGAGAAAGGTGGTCCACCCGTTTGAAGAATTTCCTGACGATCGGCGAGTTCTCGAAAATCGTCAACCTGTCGGTGAAGACGCTTCGCCTCTACGCGGACGAAGACGTACTCCGCCCCGCTCGCATCGACGAAAAGACAGGATACCGGTACTACCTGGCGAGCCAGCTCTCCGAAGCGATGCGGGTACGGCGTCTTCGCGATCTCGACGTCCCTCTCGCGGAGATCGTGGCGTTTCTCGGCAAGCGCGACCCGAACGAAATTCGGGAGTTCCTGGAGCGTCAAAAGGCGATCATTCGGAAAAAACTCGCAAAGAGCGAACGGGATCTCGCCTTTCTTGAAAAACTCTCAATGGAAGGGGAGGCGTTTTTCTTGTCCTACGAGGTCGTTTTGCGCGAAGTGAAACCGGTGAAGGTCATGTCCGTGAGAAGCGCGATGACGATGAAAAACATCGGCGAGGCCATGCACAGGGATTTCGAGGAGCTGGTGCAGTACATCGAGCGTTCGGGCGGCATTCGCACGGGAGAGTGCGTCGCGGTCTACCACGGAGAGGAGTTCGACCCAAACGATATGGATGTGGAGTCCTGCCTCTCCGTCGAGGAGTTCCTGCCCCGTTCCGGCCGGATCAATGGACGGATCCTGGAGGGCGGGTTGATGGCGTGCACGTTGCACAAGGGACCCTACGATCAACTGGAGGGCGCCTACGGCGCGCTCGCGAAGTGGGTGGAGGAAAACGGCTACGCCTTCGCCGGGGCGCCTCGCGACATGTATCTCGACAATCCGGACGAAGTTCCTCCGGCCGAGCTCCGCACCGAGGTCCTCTGGCCGGTCAAAAGACGAGGCTGAGACACCCGAGACAGCCAAACACTCCGTCGGGGCCGGGAGCGCGTAACGCCAACCAGGGCGAAGGCTTCCGGCCCCGACGGTCGTTTCAATCGTCTTCGTCGCGGACAGTCGATTTTTTGAGGAAGATCTCCATCTCCGAGGTCAAAACCCCGAAGAAGATGACAAGCCCGCCGATGGCCCCCTGGAGCACGAAGGGATCCTGGCCGGAAAGCACCGAGATCATGTAGCCGAACAGGGATTCGAGCGACAGAATGATCGCCGCGTGGGAGGCGGAGGTGTTTTTCTGGGCTCTGGTCTGCATCACGAAGCAGAGAACCGTGTTGAAGATGCCGAGAAACACGATCTCCGCCCACAGCTTCAAAGAGAGGGAGAAAAGGTCGATCGGCCCTTCGAAGAGCAGCGCGGTCGCGGCCATCATGACGCCGACCAGCGGAAGCTGGATGACCACGAGCGTCGTCGGTTCCGCCCGTTTGACCATGTATTCGATGACGATCACCATCGACGCGTACAGGATGCACATGAGGATGTTCAGAAAATCTCCGTAGTTGAACAGCATCCCCGGAGAAAAGCCCATGACGAGCATCCCGACCGTGGCCATGGCCGCGCCGAGGAAGACCAGCCCATGGGGACGAACCCGGCTGACGCCCCACGCCATGAACGGAACCATGAGGACCGACGTTCCGATGATGAAGGCCTGCTTGCTGGCTGTACTGTATATCAGCGCAAAGCCCATCAAGGTGTAGATCAGGGACACGAGGACCGCGAGCATCACGCCGTACTTCCACTCGATCCGCGAGGCGCGGAGGGCTTTTTTCGGATGGATTGCCAGGATCACCATACCCGCAAGACCCATCCTCACCGCGCTCCCCCATATCGGCGTCATAGCCCGGATCAGGTCCGCGGAGAGCGGAATCCCCAGCCCCCATATGAACGCGACGGCGACCAGCGTCGCATCCGCCGTCAACGCTCTGCGTTTTTCAGAGGTCGTTTTCGAAAACATCGGCATCCTTTCATAGCGCTCCATGCATGATGATAAAATGATATCATACAGTCTTTCGTGTTTTCGAAACATACGCAACGGAGGTCGACGGGCTACGATGAAACAGGTAAGCATCTTCAACAACGTACTCGGACCGGTCATGCGGGGTCCTTCCAGCTCGCACACAGCCGGATCGTACCACATCGGACGCGCCGCGCGGGACATCCTCGGCGAGACGCCCGTCGCCGCTTCGATCGAATTCGACGAACGGGGCTCCTATGCAAAGGTCTACGCGGAGCAGGGAAGCGACAGGGCTTTCCTCTGCGGGTTGATGGACTGGGATCTGCTCGGCGAGGCATTTTACGATGCGGCCGACCGGGCCACACGGGAGTCGCGCCGGATTCGCTTCGGCACGGGACGCTTCGAAGAGGCCTCGCACCCGAACTGGGTACGCCTCACGATGTCCGGCCAAAGAAACGACACACAGGCCCGCGTAACCGCGGCCTCGACCGGAGGCGGCTCCATTCGGATCTTCGACGTGGACGGGTTTCCCGTCGACCTGAAGGGAGACCGCTGGACGACCCTCGTCAGGCTCGACGCCGAACGTTTGGATTCCGCCGTCCGTTTCCTCGAACGCCACGGAGAGGCAACTGTTTCGGAGAAAATCGTGTCCGAGCGCGCTCTCATCGCTCTGAACCGCTCTTCCCAGCTGCCGGCAGAGGTGATGGAGGCGCTGAAACGAACGTTCGAAGCTCACTGCGCGACGATTCGTCCCATCTCCTTTCCCCTTGCGGGGAAAGCTCTTTTCGAGAACGCTCGTGAAATGGAATCGTACGCACGCGAGAGGAAGCTCTCTCTCGGACAAGCGGCCCTCGCATACGAATGCGCGCTTCTCGGCATGACGCAAGACGACGCCATACAAGAGATGGGCAGGCGCTATGCGATCATGAAGGACGCCTGCGAACGAAGCCTCTCGGGGAAATTCGCCTTTTCGATGCAGCTCCTACGCCCTTTTGCACACCGGATATTCGAGTCCGGGCAATCGGGCAAGCTGCCGTTTTTTGGCCCGCATGGACGTGCGGCCGCGCGTGCGATGGCGCTGATGCACGCAAACAACGCGATGGACGTGGTCTGCGCGGCGCCGACGGGTGGAGCGGCGGGCGCGCTTCCCGGAGCGGTGATCACACTCGAGGAGGAGTTCGGTTTGTCCCCCGACAAGGTCTGCCTTGCGCTCTTCGCCGCCGGTGCGGTCGGTATGGTTTTGGACACGAGGGCCACCTTCGCGGCGGAGGTCGCAGGCTGCCAGGTCGAGATCGGAGCGGGGGGCGCGATGGCCGCCGCGGCGACCGTCGAAGCGGCCGGAGGAACGCCTGCACAGGCATTCGATGCCGCCGCGATTTCCTTTCAGAACACGATGGGCTCGGTCTGTGACCTGGTACAGGGCATGGTCGAGATCCCCTGTCACACCCGAAACGCGGTCGCCGCCGCATCGGCGTTCGTCTGCGCCGACCTCGTGATGGGCGGCTACGAAAACCCCATTCCACTCGACGAGACCGTGGACGCGGTCTATCAGGTCGGCAGAATGCTGCCCGTGGAGTTACGCTGCACGGCTTTGGCCGGCCTCGCCACATGCCCCTCCGCTCTCGCCATGAAACGATTGCGATAACCCCGACCGACGGGGAAGCTCGGGTCGCTCGCCCGTTTTCCCCTCGTCCGAAACGAAACGGCGCCTCTTTTATCGCTCCTCCCCGAGCATTTCGGCAATGCCATCGCTGTAGGCCTTGGTACGGAGAAAACCTTCTTCGTAACAGTTCTTCACGATCGCCTTGAAAGCCTTCCTCTCCAACGCGTAGAGCTGTCGTACCGAGATTCCTCCGGGCGTGCTCGTCTCCGAAAGAAGCCCGCTTATGTCGTCGATGTCCTTCTCCCAGACCTTGAGGCAGCCCTTGACCGTTCCATAGGCGAGCCGAGCGGAGGTCTCGTGATCGACGCCAAGCAGCAGGGCCGACTCGACGATCGCCTGGAAGAAGGCATAGACCGGTCCGGGACCGGTGAGTGAGGTGATCGCATTGATCTTGTCCTCACCCAGCTCCAGACACATCCCCATCGTCGCAAAGATTCGCCGCATGTCGTCTCTTTGGGATTCGCCGACCCTGTCATTGAACGCCACCGCGACAACGCCCTCTCCGATGCGACTCGGAGGATTGGGAAGAGCCCGGGCGACCGCCGCGCCGGGTATGTTTTTCTCGTACAGGGACATCGGGATTCCCGAGGAGATCGAAACGATCGTCCTTTCTTCAAAAGAATAAGCCCCCAGCGTGCGGGCAAGCGCGACGGCGTCGTCCGAGCGTACGCAGACGAAGACATACTCCGCCTGCAGGACGAGAGAGCCGACATTCGAACAGGGGGTGAGGGCATATCGTTCCCTCATGTAGGACATCCTGTCCTCCCTGACGTCGAAGAAAAAGACGTCGCTCGGTTTCGCCACCTCGCTTTCGACGATCTTCCGTGAAAGGATCTCCGCGATCGTCCCCGAACCGATAAACCCTATTTTCATTCGATTCACCCCTCTTATGGATATTATCAAAAAAGTTTTGTAAAACAAAATACTGGTCGGCAAGCGCCATCAAATTGCATTGGTTTTCACTAACAGACATTGTCCCGCAGTTATAAAATTGATAAAATGAGCCAGACGTTTCGGTAAGTCGAAATGCCCCTGGTTGTGTCACATCCCCATCAGGATACGAATGACTCACTCTGCTTTACCATTTGTTCCAGGAGTGGCTGGGCGTGTATACTTCTGAACAATGCAGTACCACAACCGCGACCCCGCAA
>DAIPHL010000002.1:0-42475 GCA_036771375.1 Synergistaceae bacterium
GGTCGGCGGAATATCCTTTCGGTCCGGAGGCGACATAGGCGCTTCGTGAGTTCCTTCAATTGGCGGACCGTATGGGCTTTGAGACAAAAAACATAGACAACATGGTGGGATATGCCGAGATAGGGGAAGGACCTCTATTTGGCATATTGGTCCACTTGGACGTCGTTCCGGAGGGGGAGCTCTCGGCGTGGAAACTTCCGCCCTATGCCGCCGAAATGGAGGGAGACCGTATTTACGCACGTGGCTCGGAGGACGACAAGGGACCTGCCGTGTCTGTTTTGTACGCCCTGAAGGCTCTGATCGATTCCGGACTTCCACTGAAACGGAGATTTCGCATCATCGCAGGGCTGGACGAGGAGAGCGGTTTTCGATGTATCGATCGCTATAGAAAGACCGAGGAGATTCCCGCGGAGGGTTTTTCTCCCGACGCAAGCTTCCCGGTCGTCAACGGAGAAAAGGGCATCTTGCATTTTTCCCTGAGCAAAAGAATCGGCAATCTGAATTCGATGGGTCTTCCGGAGATTCTTGAAATCAGAGGGGGGACCCGTATCAACGTAGTGCCCGACGAACTCGTCGCCTATTTTGAAAATGCGAGCGCCGGCTATTTGGCACAGGCTTTCTCCAAAGAGAACGGAGCGATCGAGAGGACGGGCAGTGGGGTTATCGTAAGAATCAAGGGCGTTTCCGCACACGCCATGGAGCCGTGGAAGGGCAAAAACGCGATACAACTCTTTCTCTCCCGCATCAAAGACCTCGACTACGGGCCGATGGAACTTCTGGTCGAACTGATAAAGCTCCATGGCCTTTTTGAACTCGAGACACGCGGAGAGAGCCTCGGCATCGCGACGGAGGACGAGATCTCGGGACCGCTTTCCTGCAATCTGGCCCTCATCTCGTACAAAGACGGACTGGTCACTGTCGATTGCGATATCCGTTATCCCGTCACGACACCGGGCGATTGGGTTCTGGAGGGGCTTTCCCGGGCGGCGAAAAGCATTGGATGGAATCTGCGCATCGTGCTTCACGAAAAACCTCTTTTTGTCCCCCCCGAGAGCGACCTCGTTCGAACTCTGCTCGACGCCTACCGAGCGATTACCGGCGAAAAAGGAGAGCCTTTTTCGATCGGTGGAGGGACCTACTGCAAGCGTATGCCGGGTATGGTTTCCTTCGGCGGTCTTTTCCCCGGGGACGGGAGCAACGCGCATCAGGCGAACGAGTGCGTTTCCCTTGACGCGCTGCGCAGAATGACCCACGTGTACGCCGAGGCCCTGGCCAGATTGAACGAGGTATAAAGACGCTTTTTTCGTTTGTTTTTCTAAGGACGTAATGATAAGGAAATAATATGCGTAAAGAGGCTTTGGATTTGATTTTCGGAGCTCTTTGTGCTGTTTCGTATTGGTACGAAGGCGGACGAAGAAGATGAAAAACGATACCGAACGCTTCATTGAAAATGTTATCGGAATTCTCGGCGGGCGTTTCACTCGCTTATGATTTCTACCTATAGTAAAGAAGAATTCCCGGTATTCTTGCAGCAAAGGTAAAAATCGAGGGCGTTCAACTGATCGATGACATATTTTCACTCCAAAAATGTGTAAACTATTTAAAATGATTCTCTTCCTTCCCGACGTGAGATACAATGAGATATGGATTTAAGTACGTACCCGATGAGGATTTCCGGCGAGGAGGTTGTTTCCAACGTGATCATGAAGGAAAGAAAAGAAAACGAAACCCGAAAAGAATTGCAGGTGTTTTCCAAGACAAAGGAGCCAATCGGAGAAGAGCGGCGCCGACGGCGCAGTCTTGCGATCTCCATGTGTCTTGTCTTCGTGCCGATCGTGACGTTGATGGCGTTTGCCATTTCCCTGTCCGGGTACCTCAATGCCAGGGCCATCATCCGGAGGGAGGTTGCCGCTCAGATACGCGTAGAGGTGAAGTACGGTCTGGAGTACACGAATTCCTTCTTCTCCAGGCAGAAAACCTTGGCTCAATGTCTGGCGGAGACGATCGAGGCACAGTTCGGCAAACTGACCGGAGAGGATTACGATGCCCTGCTGGTCAAGAGCATCTCCCTTTACGAGGAGACGTTTGGTATGGGAATCTGGTTTGCGCCGAACGCTTTTCCCGGCCTCAAAAAATTCGCGCCGTACGCTTTTCGGGACGGAGGTACCGTCAAACCGGACGATACGTACACGACGAACGACTTCGACATCTGGACCTCGGAATGGTATATCGTAGGCAAATCCGCCAAGGAGGGGGGCTGGACGAAATTTTACATAGACCCCGCGACCAATGTCCCCATGGTGACGTTCTGCTACCCCATGTACCGTCGCTCGGGCGACCTACTGGGCGTCGTCACGGTAGATATCGACACCACGAGCCTTCGCAACGAGATCGCTTCCATGAAGCTCGGCTTCGGTGGCAAGGCTCTCCTTCTCGAGCCCGATGGGACCGTCCTCGGCGGACTGGATGCGTCCCGTTCCGGAAAGGATGTTCGCGAGGGAGGAAACCCGTCGTTTCGCAAGGCCGTGGACGAACTCCTCGCGAAACCAAACGGCGAGGTCTCCTTCTCGAACGAGGACGGAGGTAACATTCTCTTTTTCTCCACGGTGCCCGATACGGGTTGGAAGTTTTGCGTCTGGGTGACGGAGCGGGGGATGTTCGTGTTCGCATCCCTGAGGTATCTGCTCTGGATGTCGGCTCTGACAGGATGTGTCTCGTTGGCGATCGTTGCATTGATCATTGTCCTCTTTGCCCGCAATATCGCCAAGGTGGCCGGGCGCTACAGCCGTTTTGCCGAGTTCATCGCCTCTGGAGATCTGAGGAGTCGGGGTGACGATGCGATTGGAACGAGGGCCGACGAACTTGGTGACACGGGACGAGCTCTTTTGAGCATGCGCGAGCGCCTTTTACAGATCATCAGCGATACACAGGCGAGCACCGTTTCTGTGGATGAAAGCGCGAAGAGGCTTGCGGCTTTTGCTCAGGAGATCGCAGGGGCGGCCGAACACGTGGCCATGTCCATCACAAACATCGCACGGAGTTCGACGGAACAGAACGAACGGCTTGCGGATATTCGCGAGACCTTAGCGGCCTGTGATGGAGATATCGGCTCCATGGATGCCATGATCGGAGAGGTCGGATCGTCCACCCAGGGCATCGAAGATATGGCGAAAGAGAGTCACCACGAGATGGAAAACATGAGCGGTTCCTTCGCTCGGTTGGGTTCGATGTTCAACGACGTGATGGAAAAGGTGCAATCCGTTGGAGAGAGCACCCGAAAGATCAACGAGATCACCGGAATGATCAACGATTTGGCCGAACAGACGAACCTTTTGGCCCTGAACGCAGCCATCGAGGCAGCACGGGCTGGAGAGTTCGGACGAGGTTTCGCCGTCGTCGCCGAAGAGGTGCGTAAACTGGCGGAGAAGAGTCGTGATTCCTCTCACGAGATCAACAAGGTGATCGAGCGGATTATGGGGGATACCCGAGTCATGATCGACTCGACCGAGAAGGTCAATCAGGAGATTGTGACGCAGGGAGAGGGGGTCCGCCAGACCATTCAATCTTTCGAGAACATTGTGGGAGCGGTGGACGAGATCATCCCCAAGGTGAGGTCGACTCAGGAACTCTCCCGAAAGGTCAGAAATGAGGAAAATGCGCTGCAGAACAAGGTAGATGAAGTATCTTCACTCTCCCAATCCATCGCATCCAGCGCGGAAAACATCTCCGCCTCCGCGGAGGAGATGAGCTCTTCCACTCAGGATGCTTCGGCTTCACTGGCGGAGCTGGAAAAGATGACGACGAAGATGAAAGAGGACGTCGAGTTCTTTAAAATCTGAAGCGCCCTCAAGACCAATGACAAGAGTGGCGGACTTTCTCTACGGAGGTCCGCCATGTCTCTATTCTGGATGAAATGTCTCTATTCTGGATGAAAGCCTTTTCGATGTTGTCCGTATCCGCTTTGACACCAGCACTCGCCGCGACTCTCTTGGGGCAGGCGGGACTTCCTCCTTTGCCTCTCCTCTTTTATTCGGCATTTTAGATGCGCGTCTCGATTAAGGGAAGAGGAATCGATTCGGTTCGGTCTATACCGTGTCCTGAAATGCTTGGGCCCATGTTCCCGTGAATGAGAGAGTACATTCTTCTTTCCTCAAATGCTTTCTGTAAACGCCGGAAGGAATCTCCGTGATCCCAGGACTTCCGCCGTCCCTTCCCGAAAATTCTTCGCTTCGCTCCACGCTCCCATACGCTCAAATGCCTTCAATTCTCCCGCTTGAATGTCACGCCCTTCTCGCCCACGCGTGCATTTTCTGAGGATAAATGATAAATGACGTTGAGTACATTGACAAAAATGTTAGATGATGATATAAACTTTTTGCAAGCATCAGATCTACCAAGATATATCAATATAATTTTGCAGCGAAAACCAGAGTAACAGTTATTCTTTGGTCCCAATATGACGTTGTTTTCCTCAAAACTGAATATGATGTTCCATCTATTGGCTTCATTGAGAATGGTGTGTATGAATTATGCGTTCCCAAAGCAGTCTTAAAGTGCTGTGGAAAATGGGGCTACAAAAGTAAAAAATAATGCAAAAGGAGGATTATGACTATTTTTAAACAGGAACAAGGAACACAAAAACACGAGGAAAAAGGAGGTTAAGAAATGTCTGTACATCCCGAAATCTTGTTTTTTGGTTTTCCTGGCAAAGCAAACAACACGTTCCTTGGGTGGAGTTCCATTGCGCTTTTACAAAGCAATGGCGTCAATTGTCTGTTTGATACGGGTGGTCATGGCGCCCGACCGAATTTAATCCGAGCCTTGGAAGATAGAAATTTGAGCTTGAACGATATTGATATTGTTTTTTTAAGCCATTTACACTTCGACCACTGTGCAAATGTTTCTCTTTTCCCTCAGGCGACTTTTTGTTTTAGCGCAGAGGAGTGGGAGCATGCAAATCTCTCGGACGATCTCTGCGTACAGGAAGGGATACTGCCACAGCTTCGCGCGTTCAAGAAAAAATTGCTTAAAAACGATGGCGAAGAGATTTTCAAAGGAGCTGTCTCCTATTTTACACCAGGACATACTCCGGGAAGCACCTCATTGATCTGTGAAGAGGAAGAAGGTTGTTATGCACTCTGTGGGGACGCGATCAAGAATCGTTCGGAGCTGGAAATGAAACCGGTTGCAATGACTCTTTGTGCTGAACAGAGCGAAGAAAGCATAAAAAAGATAAAAACATTGAGCAACCGCGTACTCCCAGGACATGATTGTTGGCTTTATCTTGAAGAGAATGACACAGTGGTTCCTCATGGCACGAACGACATCCTGATCACCCTTCCGGAAGGCATAACGATAAATGGCGACACCACGGTTCGGCTGCGAATCGACTGAGGCAAGGAGGTTCTAAGATGCAATACCTGGGCGTAGGAGAAGTATTCGTGTTGTTCATTGGACCAGTAATTCCTCCCCTATTGGCACTCTTCTGGTACCTGAAGAGTAAGAAGGAACCCGAGTGAGGAGATGATGAGATGAACGGCGTTATGATCGGTCTTATCGCATATTTTGTTGTAGTCATAGGGATCAGCTATTTTTCTCGCAAATGCCGCCCGATGGAAGACCAGGGGGACTATATCGTCGGAAAAGGATTTGGAAGTGTCGTAACCGGTTTTGCCGCTGCATCCACGCTTGCGAGCGGCTACGCTTTTATCGGTCTTGTCGCCCTTGGATATCATATGGGTTTTCTTGCCCTCTATCAGGCGATCCTTGCTCCTTTTTTCGATTTTCTTTGTTGGCGTTTTTTATCGCATAAAGTAAAGACGCTTTCGGTCAAACACAAATCCATGACCGCGGTGGATCTTCTTGCTTCTCTTCGGGGAGATCCTACAAACATGATCCGCATCTTGAGTGGACTGACTGTCGCGATTTTCATGTTCGCCTACCTTGGTTCCAACATCATTGCGGCAGGAAAAGCCGCCGTAGCTCTTAAAATAGATTACAATATGGCGATCTTCGCCTCTTCTCTCTTTGTCATGTTTTACGTTGTGTATGGAGGAGTGACGGCGGCGTATTGGGCGGAAGCATTTCAGGGGTTTTTGATGGTGCTTATGTGTATTCTCATGCCAGCCGCCGCAATAGTACATCTAGGCGGATTCGGAGGGTTCATCACAAAACTACACCAAATCGATCCGCTGTTGGTTTCGTGGACGGGTGGAAAATTAGGTTGGCCTCTTTTCGCCGCCCTTTGGTTGTGGCTGGGGGTTGCGCTTGGGTTCTTGGGACAGCCTCAGGGTTTACAAAAATTCGTTGCGATTGAATCGACTGACAAGATCCCCGGAGCAGCCCTGATTGCGATCTCGTTTAACACCATAAGACAATACTTTCCTCTCATTCTCGGTCTCTGTTGTCGGGTCATATTCCCCGCAATCGGGGACGCGGAGATGTCAACACCGACTTTCATCTATACCTTTTTCCCGAATTTTCTGGGCGGATTGATGTTAGCAGCCGTTTTTGCCGCAATCATGTCCACCAATTCGTCTCTTTTATTGCAGGGAACTGCCGAGATCACCGTAAATGTCATGAGAAAGGGTTTTCTTAGAAATATCGAAAAGAACGAAAAGTTTTACAAACGAGTCAGTCAGGTGTGCACGGCCGTTTTCGGTTTGGTGGCGCTGGTGTTGGCGATGCTTAAAATTGATTCGGTGTTCAGTCTCAATCAGTTGGCTTGGGCTGGCCTTGCGGCATCTTTTGCACCCAGTCTGATATTGGCTGTATACTGGAAAAAAACGACGCACCAGGCTATTTTAACGGGAATTGTCATGGGAACGTTGTCGACGTTTGTTTGGTATCATGGTGGGAAACCGCTCTTCAATCTACATCAAGGAACGGCATCGTTTCTCATAACTACATTCGTCGTCATCCTTACAAGCTTGGCAACTTACAGAAAGGATTGTCAAAGCGACAAAAGCGCATCGCAGTAATATAATTTTAATTACATAAGAAATTTTTAGTAAAAAAGCTTTTTGCCTGAAAACAGGGGGGATAATGCTGAAGATTGACTACGATGTGATCATAATCGGGGCGGGCGTCGTCGGAAACGCCATTGCGCGGGAGCTTTCACGTTTCGACATCAGGCTGTGTGTACTGGAAAAAGAGCTCGATGTCGCGCTTGGTACAAGCTGCCGAAACAGTGGAGTCCTGCACTCCGGAATCAACTATGTCCCCGGCACCAACAGGGCCGCTCTGAACGTCAAAGGCAATACCATGATGGACAAGCTTTGCCGTGAACTCAAGGTACCCATCAAAAGGATCGGCAAGCTCACCATCGCCCTGTCGGAGGAAGATCTACCCGGTCTTTACAGACAGAAAGAACAGGGAGAGGCAAACGGCGTACAGGGGATGGAGCTCAAGGATAACACGGCCATGCGACGGATACAACCTGGTGTCGCCGGTATTCTGGGTCTTTGGACTCCGAGTAGCGCGATCATTTCACCTTACGGACTCGCCATCGCCCTCGCGGAAAATGCCCATCAAAACGGGGCGGACTACCGCCTTGGATACGAGGTCGTGGGAATCGCCCAAAAAGGCACGGGGCAAGAGAGATGCTTCGAGGTTTTCGTGAAGGGTGAGAAAAAGCTGTCATCCCGTGTTGTCGTCAATTCGGCGGGTCTGCACGCAGACGAGGTCAGCCGGATGCTGGGCATCGAAGCACCGAGAGTGTGGGCTTGCCGTGGTGAATATTACGTCCTCGACAAACGCCTCGACGGCTCCCTGAAGACACTCATCTATCCCGTACCGGGACCCAACGATCCCGGACTGGGGATACATCTGACTCCCACCGTCGACGGAAACATCTTGATCGGGCCCAGTGCGGTCTATATTCCGACCGAAAGTCGCGACAGCTACAGAACCACCGCCGAGATCATGCCGACCCTCCACCGGGAGGGATTGCGAATTCTGCCTGGCCTGAAGGCGTCGGATTTTATCAGGAATTTTGCAGGAAACAGACCCAAGCTGGCTCCCCCGGAGATCGGAGGAAATACGGAGTTTTTGATAGAAAACGTAAAAAGTGTCCCCGGTTTCATACAGCTCTTGGGAATCGAAAGTCCAGGCCTTACAAGCTCTCCGGCGATTGCCGAAACCGTACGGAAGATGGTGGCTTTACATATCGCGATGAAACCAAGGGAAGATTTCATATCTGAAAGAAAAGGTTTTGCCGGGCACTTCTTCGAGCTTCCAAAAGACGTTCGTATGGCGTTGATCGGGGAAGAACCGGAGTACGGTGAAATCATATGTCGCTGCGAACGTATCACCAAGAAAGAGGTGCGCGACGCGATCGAAAATCCCCTGGGTGCGCGTGTCCTGCTCGGCCTGAAATATCGGGCGAGAACAATGATGGGGCGCTGCCAAGGCGGTTTTTGCGTCCCAAGAATCACGAAAATGCTGCGCGACGAATACGGATACGAGCCGGACGATTACCTTCTGGCCGGAAGAGGTTCGTTCCTGTTTTCGGGGAAAGTGCGAGAGGCAGAGTGATGTCCGGCATGCAACGCAATGAGAGAATCGAGAGAAAGAAAAAAGATCTGGTCGTGATCGGCGGAGGACCGGCGGGACTCGCAGCGGCGATTTCCGCACATGAAGCCGGTTGCCACGATATCCTTTTGATCGAGCGGGATCGGATGTTGGGAGGCATACTCAACCAGTGTATACACGACGGTTTCGGCCTTCACCGTTTCAAAGAGACGCTTTCTGGGCCGGAGTATGCGGCCCGGTATGTGGATCGAGTTTGGAAGCACGGTATTTCCGTGAGCTTGGAGACGATCGTCATCGGGATGAACGAAGACAGGCGGCTGCTTATCTCCAGAAGGGGATGCCTGGAGGAGATAGAGGCGCGGGCGATCGTACTTGCCATGGGTTGCAGGGAGAGGGCATGTGGCGCTCTTTCCATCCCCGGCGACAGACCCTCCGGGGTTTATACGGCAGGAGCGGCGCAGAACCTGATCAATATGGAGAACATCATGCCCGGCAGGCGGGTCGTCGTGCTTGGTTCCGGGGACATTGGTCTCATCATGGCGAGAAGGATGACGCTCGAGGGAGCAAAGGTCGAGGCCGTATTCGAGATACTTCCGTACTCCAGTGGGTTACCCAGGAATATACGGCAATGCCTTGTCGATTACGGCATACCGCTGTTTTTAAGCACCACGGTGGTTGAAATCGTCGGCAGAAGCCGGCTGGAGGGAGTCAGAGTCGCCGAGGTGGATGCCGACAAAAGACCGATAAGCGACTCCGAGCGCTTTGTCCCCTGTGATACTCTCCTTCTCTCGGTGGGGCTGATTCCGGAAAACGAACTGGCTCGCGAGGCGGGGATCGCACTTCATCCCGTAACAGGCGGTCCCATCGTGAATGATCTTTGCATGACGAGCGTACCGGGGATATTCTCGTGCGGAAATGCCCTGCATGTCCACGATCTCGTCGATTGGGTTTCGGAGGAAGCAGCCCGTGCAGGTTCAAACGCCGCAAAGTTCGTCCAGGAAGGTACCTTTGGCGGCTCGGAAAAATGCGTCGAGGTCATCCCCGGGGTCGGGATTCGGTATGTCATTCCGCAGCGGATTGCCGCGGGGGAAGACGTGTCCGTTGCCTTCCGGGTCGTCTCTCCGGCGAGGAATGGACGTGTGGAGGTCATCTCGAACGGTGTGGTGATAAAGGAAGAGCGTCATCCTCGCCTCCATCCGGCCGAGATGATATGGATCAAGTTGGGGAAAATCCTCCCCGTCGACACCGATCGGCTGGAAGTGAGGGTAGGAGGATGAAAGAGGAATTTCTCTGTGTCGTCTGTCCAAATGGGTGTATGATGAACGTCGAGTTTACGGACGAACAGCCCCGAAAATTTCTTTCTGCGAGCGGACAGGGTTGCCCGCGTGGTTTAGAGTGGGCGAGACAGGAAGTGGAGCGCCCGTTGCGCACGATCTCGTCGAGCATCCTGGTCAAAAACGGCGAGGTCCCTTTGGCGAGCGTGCGAACCACCGCGCCCATTCCCTTGAGCAAAGTCATGGACGTCATGAAAGAGATCAAAGGATGTGTGGCAATCGCCCCGCTTCGAATCGGAGACATTATTTTGACGAATCCGGCCGGAACGGATACCGATGTGATGGTCACCCGGAACGTCGCCGAGGTACTCGAGAGGACAAACTGAAGGTGGGAGTTGTTTTGCATGAGCACTGAAAACCCCGATCTTTACCGCGTGCGTCAAACCTTTGAACGTCCGACCATCGCGGATGTCGGTTTGACGGTTCGGCAGGAGTTCTCGAAATTGGGACTGAAAAGTCGCATTGGCGATGGGAAACGGGTCGGCATTACAGTCGGCAGCAGGGGGATCAAAGACATATTGCCGATTTTGCTTGCCTTGGTCGACGAGGTCAAAGCCTGCGGTGGCGAGCCGTTTCTTCTCGCCGCGATGGGCAGCCACGGCGGAGGAACCGAAGACGGTCAGAGAGAAGTTCTTCAAAGTTTGGGCATTACGGAGAACGCGCTTGGCGCTCCGGTTGTCGTCTGTGCCGAGGGAACGGAGATCGGCGAGACAGAAGACGGACTCAAAGCATTTGTCTTGAAATCGGCTTTCTCCGTTGACTTTCTTCTCCCCGTCAACCGGGTGAAAATACACACGGCATTTCACGGCGCGGTCGAGAGTGGAATCTTCAAAATGCTGGTCGTCGGTCTCGGCGGGCCGAAGGGAGCCGCACAGTTCCACAGCCTCGGCAGCAAAGAACTGCCCAGACTTCTGCTCGATGTCGGCGACATTATCTTGAGGAAAATGCCAGTCCTCGGTGGTTTTGCCATCGTGGAAAACGGGTACGAAGAGACGGCGCAGATACGAGGAATGCACGCCTCTGAATTTTCCTCGGAGGAGCCGAAGGTGTTGGATTACGCGAGATCGCTCATGCCTTCCCTGCCCGTGCGCGACATCGACGTGCTTATCATCGAAGAGATGGGTAAAAACTACAGTGGCACAGGGGTCGACACGAACATCATAGGGAGATTGCGGATAGACGGCATGCCGGAACCGGAGTATCCCTCCATAAAGAAAATTGCGGTACTGGGGCTCTCCGAAGAGTCGCACGGAAACGCAAACGGACTCGGTCTCATGGATATGACGACAAAGAAACTGGTTGAATCCATCGACAGAAAGGCGACCTACCTCAACTGCGTCACGACCGGTTTTTTGAATCGGGGTGCCATCCCGATGTACTGCGATACGGAGCGCGAGATGATGGAGCTTCTGTTTCGAAGCCTCGGCGCGAAGGCGCCTCGCGATATCAGGCTGGTTCAGATACCCAACACGCTTCACCTCACCGAGTGTTTCGTCTCCGGCGCCTTGCTGTCGGAGATAAAGTCTTCGTTATGTGCCGAGATCGTCGACGGTCCGTTCGAGATGGATTTTGACGAAGCGGGAGATCTGACAAACAGGCTCGGCCCGTGACAAATTTATCGTATTTCGGAGGGCAGGGCGTTCAGCGAACTTTTCAGATCCTCTTTCCCGAATATCTCGAGGGTTACCGTTTGAACCGTCGAGTTTTTCAATGTCTCCAGTAAGAGTCTTCTGAGGAACGCTTCCGAAAGATAGGCCAAGCTCGAATGATCCTTTCCTCCCTCTTCTATGCCGTGCAGGTGAACGTTTCGGCATCGTGGGAGCCACCTTTCCATGTGAGAATTCACGTCCTGTGAATAATAGAGAAGATGTCCGACGTCGATGCAAACCGAGGTGTCGAACTCGTCTATAAACTCGGGCTCGATGTAAAAATGAGGATAGACGTTCTCTATGGCGATGTCGCGGGACGAATCGAAGAGAGGCAATAAACGCGTCAAGCTTTCTTTTGCACGCTCGATGTACCCGCGCAGCGATTTTTTGTCTGTCTTCTCCGGGTACATGAACTCGAGCGGAGAAATGATGTGTAACGTCCAGCATATGGGGGAGAGAGGATATGTGATGTCGAAAACCCGTTTAAAGAGCTCGATCGATCCGGCTCTCTCCACGGGGTCGGGAGCGCCGAGTTCGATACTGCACGGCATGTGGACAGTAAAGGAAATATCGTGGCTCTCGGCGATGGTCTTGAGACGGGTTACTTCTCTTTTTGAAGGGATGTTGGAAAATTCGTTTGTTTCGAACAGAACCAATTGCATTTCCTTGACCGCTTTGAAATTCCGTGTCAAATACGACAGATTCTGCGACAGTCCTGCATCTATGATGTACGATGTCGTCCCAATACGAAAACTTGTCTTCCTTCCCATACGAAGCCGCGTCGACGTTGGCTTGTTTCGATTCTGCGCGCCGAAGATCAATATACGCGCATCATAATCCCGTTCCCACCTTGGCTATGTGCAAAGGTTTCGTAATTACCTCCATTTCGGGACAGCAACCCGAATCCGTTCGCGTTGTGAGCGAGAGAGTTTTCGATCGCATCCTCCAGTCCGGCTCTAAACTGCCAGTTACCGGTAAAACCCAAATAAGCGGATGTGATGCCCAGCTTCGTTTTTTTGCAGAACATGACGTTTCCGTATTTTGCGATATCTTTCTCGATATCTCTGTCGATATAGATCTCGAGGCTTCGGACGAACGGACTGCTTGCTGCGAATTCGTTGACGTCCTCCGAAGCGGGCAGCCCGAGAAACTCCTGTCGTTCCGCGTAGTAGGCCAACCACCCCGATCGTATGGATTGCAGGGCTTTGATGACGTTTTTGCTCTCGGTTTGCACATCCACCGTCTCGGATGCCGAGCCGTTCAACAATACGAGAGCCGATATGATGCCGATGATCGCCACCACCAGCAGGAGTTCTATCAGTGAAAAACCTTTTTTTCTCGTCCACTTCAAAGTCGACATCACCTTTCCGGATTTTCTGCTCGTTCGGGAAATATTATAACCGTAGGAGGCGTTCGATGCAAATGCGACAGATACAAAGAAACAGAACCATCATAGCCGGCGATATTATAGCACCAATATCTTTTTGACTCGTCGGTCGGCAGAGGGCATGAATGAAAAGCCGTTTCTCCGTCGGAATAAAAGCGGAAAATATTTTGCAAGCCGAACGGAAAAATTCTGACTTAACGTAAGAAACTCGATCCCCGTTGTCAAACTTCGAAATTGGATCGAAGCGCGTGAATTTCTTTGTTTTCGTCGTGCTATAATCCGACTGTGCGTGTTTCTTCTTCACTCCATGAGAGAATGAAGCGCGTTTGTTTGAGGATGTTTCTTTGGGGAGGAGGTGAGACGGATGCGTTTGACGGAGCTTGCGCGCACGAGTGGCTGAGCGGCCAAGATCGGTCCAGCGGAGCTGGACGAGGTTTTGAAAGCGCTTCCCCCGGTAGGGGACAGACTCCTCACTTCGTGGAGCCATGGGGAGGATGCTGCACTTTGGCGGATAGACGACGAGCGCATCGGGATTCTCACCGTGGACTTCATCACTCCGGTCGTCGACGACCCCGGAACGTTCGGAGAGATCGCCGCCGCAAACGCGCTCAGCGATGTCTTTGCCATGGGCGGACGTCCTTTGATCGCGCTGAATCTGGTCTGTTTTCCCACCTCCTGCCTTCCGATGTCGGTCCTGCAGGAGATTCTTGCAGGCGGTTCCTCCAAGGTGACGGAGGCCGGAGCCGTTCTCGCGGGAGGACACAGCGTCCAAGACGAAGAGCCGAAGTATGGGCTCGCCGTCTTTGGAGAGGTTCGTCGAGGAGGAGAGTGGCGCGTCGAAGGTGCTCGGGATGGAGACATCCTCATACTGACGAAACCGATCGGAACGGGAATCGCCGTGACGGCGATCAAGGCCGGTTTTCTCTGCGAACATGCCGTACAGGCGGCGGAAGAAAGCATGAGGACGTTGAACAATCCCTGGGGGGCCGACCTCGAAGGAGACCTTCTCGCAAGCATCCACTCCTGCACCGATGTCACCGGGTTTGGTCTCGCGGGGCACGCATTCGATATGTTGAGCGACCAAACGGAGCTGACGCTCTGTTTGGACAGTGTCCCCTTGCTCCCGGATGTTCGGGAGATGGCGTCGATGGGTATGATCCCTGCTGGAAACTATACAAACAGAGAACACATGAAGGGAAAAGTGTCGTTTGAATCGATGGAGAAAGAGGACCTCGTCTTTGCAAGCGATATGATCTTTGATCCACAGACCTCGGGAGGTCTTCTGCTCGCGGTCGATCGAGAAGCCTCGGGTGAAATGCTCGCAAAATTGAGACCGTATTTCCCGCAGGCCGCGGCGATCGGTCGGTTTTCCAACGGGAAACGTTGCTTGAGAGTGAATCGAGGAGTGTTTTGATGTGGCAAATTCACCGGTTGTAAGTCGATTTCTCAAGTATGTTACCTTTGACACCGGTGCAGTGGAGGGAGCGGATACCGTCCCGAGCAGCGAGGGGCAGTTGGTGTTCGGACGTTTTCTGGCAGAGGAACTTCACAGGGTCGGACTCTCCGACGTATCCTGCGACGATCACGCATATGTCATGGCGACTCTCCCCTCCAATGCCGGACTCGATGTCCCCACCATCGCCCTGATCGCCCATCTCGACACCGCCGTGGAGGTAACAGGAGCCGGTGTAAAACCACGGGTTTTCAAATACGAGGGGGGAGACGTAATTCTGGACGCGTTGAAGGGACTTCGAATGGAGGAGAGGAAGTTCCCCGAGCTCTCTCGCTTTCGCGGACAGAAGATCATCGTGACGGATGGCAACACGCTCTTGGGAGCGGACGACAAAGCCGGCATCGCCGCCATCATCGAAGCCGTGAAGTGGTATGTGGACAATCCGGGAGAGAGACACGGCACCGTCAAGGTGGTGTTTACACCGGACGAGGAGATCGGGCACGGTGCGTCATTGCTCGATCTGCAAACGCTTGGGGCGGATTTTGCGTATACGTTTGACGGGGGAGACGTCGGGGAACTCTGTTGGGAGACCTTCAACGCCGCTCGCGCGACGGTGAAGACGACCGGACGTTCCATTCATCCCGGCACGGCCAAGGGCAAGATGAAAAACGCGCTCCTGCTTTTGATGGAATACCTCGAAAAACTTCCCGCGACCGAACGTCCAGAGAACACAGAGGGGCGCGAGGGCTTTTATCACGTGACGGAGATCGCCGGAGATGTAGAGATGGCCCTCGCTAAACTGCTCGTAAGAGATCATGACAGAAAAAAGTTCGAGGAGCGCAAGAAGCTCCTCGGGACGATCGCTTCGCAGATCGAGGCGTTCCACGGCAGGGGAAGCTGCTCGGTCTCGATTCGCGACCAATATTACAATATGGCGGACAAACTCTCGAATACGATGTACGTCGTGGAGTATGCCCGCGAAGCCATGCGAAGATCGGACGTCGAACCGGTGGAAAAACCGGTGCGTGGAGGAACCGACGGATCGGCTCTTTCATGGCGGGGTCTTCCGACACCCAACATCTTTGCCGGAGGCTTGAATGCGCACGGTAGATACGAATTTCTGCCCGTTCGGTCACTGGAAAAATCCTATGAGGTGGCAAGAAGACTTATCGGTGTCATAGCCGAACACGGTCAGCGATAATCCCTGTTTTGTTATCATTTTCTCTTTATCCCATTGACAGATTCACAAAGAGTCCGTATATTGTCTCCTGATATTATGACCAACTGCTAATAGGAGAAGGTGCGGTTTGCGCTCGAAGATCAAACGCTTGAGGCATGACAAACTCATGAATCTGTTGAACTCGGATCCGCTCCTGTCGGACAGCGACCTGGCGAGGGAGCTGAATGTCAGTGTGGGCACCATTCGGCTCGATCGCGGTGTTCTGAATGTACCGGAACTGCGTGAACGCACGAGACAGATGGCGGAGAACGCCTCACGCAGACTGAGATCGATCAAACAGGAGGAGGTTCTGGGCGAAATCATCGAGCTCGAACCGAATAAACTGGCTCTTTCCGTCCTCGGGACGAACAGAGAGTACGCCTTTCGTCATACCGATCTGATCGCGGATCATTATATATATACGCAGGCGGCATCTCTTGCAATCGCTGTCATCAGTGAAGAGATGGTCATCGTCGGTTCGGCGAGAGCCCGTTTCAAACAATCGGCTTTCGTGGGGGACCGTCTGTTGGCCTGTGCAAAGGTCGGTACCCACAAGGGAAACAAGTATGTCGTGAGCGTGCATACCCGCATCGGAAGCAGAGAGATATTCGTTGCGCGTTTTGTCGTCGTCGCTTTAGAGGGTGGCGAAACTTGCCGGCCTCCGTTTTGAAAATACCAAAAACAAGCAATGGAGGGCACAAACATGCTTTTTGCTCTTGATGCCATGGGAGGAGATTATGCGCCGGCGGAACCATGTAAGGGCGCCATTCTGGCTTGTAATGACAATCCCGAGCTGGAGGTGGCGCTCGTCGGTTTGGAAGAACAGATCAAGCCGCATTTGGACGCTGCCGATGGCTCGACTCTCTCACGCATACATGTCGTCCCTGCGAGCGAGGTCATCGGTATGGGAGATAACCCGGCCGCTTCCATCAGAACCAAGAAGAACTCCAGCATGAGGATCGCGATGGAGATGGTACGCTCCAAGGAGGCGGTCGGATGCATCTCCGCCGGAAATACGGGGGCCATCGTCTCGGGAGGGGTTCTCGTCGTAGGACGCATACGCGGTATAGACAGGCCGGGACTCGCGGTCCCTCTTCCCTCCCTCGAACGGGTATCTCTTCTCCTGGACGTCGGGGCGACGGTTCGATGCAAGGCCTTAAACCTGTATCAGTTTGCTCATATGGGGTCGATTTACATGAGCTCTCTTTCGGGAATCGTCGCTCCAAGCGTGTCTTTGCTCTCCAACGGTTCGGAGGATATCAAAGGAGACGAGGCTTGTTCCGAAGCCAGAGAGATGCTGCAGAGGAGTGCGCTGAATTTCAAGGGCTATATTGAAGGAAAGGACGTTCCCATTGGGAAGACGGACGTGGTTGTATGCGACGGATACACTGGAAACGCCTTGATCAAGTTTGGAGAGGGGATCGGTGAAGTCGTCGAAAGCCTGGTTCGGGAGGAGCTTCGAGGCAGTTTTGTCTCCAAAATAGGAGCGATGCTGATGTTGCCCGCACTCAAAAGAATCATGGCAAAGTTTGAATACGAAAAAAATGGCGGCTCCCCCCTTCTCGGAGTGGACGGGATTGTGATCAAGGCGCACGGTAATTCGAAGGGAAAGGCCATCGCCGGGGCTCTCAAGGTGGGACTGGGGTTTGCGAAGTTGAAGGGAACGGAACTCATCAAGGAGAGTTTCGATCCGGGGGGATAGATCCGGAGGTATGGATCGATGTGTCTTTGGGAGAAACTGGAGGGATTTTATTGGCGGCAATAGGTGGAAGACCGGTCGGCATTATGGGGACCGGCATGAAAATACCGGAGAAAATGATCACGAACGCCGATTTGGAGAAAATGGTCGATACCAGCAACGACTGGATCGTAGAGAGGACCGGTATAAACACCAGGCATATCGTGTCGGATGGGGACTCGAACGCCGGACTTTCGGCTGCAGCCGCCATGAACGCGATGAAGGATGCGGGAATCGCTCCCGATCATATCGATATGGTCATCGTCGGCACCAATTCGCCCGACACGCTGTTCCCCGGGGTCGGACCCGTCGTACAGGATATGATCGGTGCGGACAACGCCGGCGGAATGGACGTGCAGGCCGGTTGCCCGGGGGGCCTGTACGCGATGGTCGCCGCGGCGGGAGGCATCGCATCCGGGATATGGGAGAATGTCGTCGTCATCGGTTCCGAAGCTCTCACCAGGATGCTCGATTGGACGGATAGAAATACCTGTGTGCTCTTCGGCGACGGAGCGGCCGCTTTCGTGATGGGCCCCTGGCGCGAGAGCGAAAAAGGGATGCTCCGGTTGACTCATGCCGACCTGAGGGCCGATGGAGGGAAAAGCGACCTGATCTCCTTCCCGGGGGGCCTTGCGGCGGAGCCCGCGACAAACGAATCCGTCAGGGAAAAAAGACATTGTGTTCAGATGCGTGGCAACGAGGTTTTCAAGTTCGTAAACAGGGAGATCCCTCGTTTTTTGGAGAGCTTCTGTCGTGATTCGGGTGTCCTGCCTCGGGATATAGACTGGTGGATCTTTCACCAAGCGAATCTACGTATTCTGGAGGGAATTGCCCGCAGAATGCATATCCCGATGGAGCGGATGATCGTCAATCTGGACAGATACGGCAACACGTCCAGTGCATCCATCATGTTGGCCTTGCATGAAGCGAGGGTGGACGGTAGAATTCGCAGTGGGCAGAGAATCGTGATATCCAGCTTCGGCGCCGGAATGACCTATGGAGCCGTCCTGCTCGAGTCTTAGTACGAAAGAACCGAGGTGATGTGATGTTTGGCTCCAATCGAATCACTCAACTGCTGAAGATAGAATATCCAGTCATACAGGGTGCGATGGCATGGGTTGCGGACGCGGACCTCGCCGCGGCAGTGAGCAATGCCGGGGGACTCGGCGTGATCGCTGCCGGAAATATGCCGCCCGACGTCTTGGATCAGGAGCTAGTCAAAATACGAACGCTGACGGACAAACCCTTTGGCCTGAACATCATGCTGCTCTCCCCGACATGGCAGGACGCGTTGGAGCTGGCTGCACACCATTTGGTGCCAGTCGTGACCACGGGTGCCGGCTTGCCGGGTAAGGTGATCGAACGCCTCTCTCCCCTCGGTGTGACCGTCGTTCCCGTGATCGCCTCGGTTGCGCACGCGGAGAGGGTCAAAAAGCAGGGTGCCCACGCGGTCATCGCCGAGGGGATGGAAGCAGGGGGGCATATCGGAGAGATTACGACGATGGCCCTTACGGCACAGGTCACGGCGGCGGTCGATATTCCGGTGATCACAGCCGGTGGCATCGCCGACGGTCGAGGTATGCTTGCCGCCTTCGCGTTGGGAGCGGAGGGGATACAACTGGGCACTCGCTTTGTCTGTGCCAGCGAATCGAATGTTCACGAGAATTTCAAGAAAAAGATCGTGGACGCCAACGATCGGAGTACGGTGGTCACCGGGCGTTCGCTCGGGCATCCCGTGCGCTCCATCAAAAACAAGTTCACGCAAGCTTTTATGGAGATGGAAGCGAAATCGGTGCCGATAGAGGAGCTGGATACCTTCGGTTCCGGTAAACTCAGGGCGGCCGTCGTCGATGGAGATGTGGAGTGGGGTTCTGTTATGTCCGGACAGATCGCCGGTCTGGTGAATAAAGTCCAGCCCGTTTCGGAGATTATCGAAGAGATTGTGAAGGAAGCCCGAAAGCTGAGTGAAACGATCACCAAGCGTTTTGAATAGAAAGCGGGAGGCCGCTGAACGAGTTCACTGGAGGTTTCTTTGAGATATAATTTGAGTGTAAAGAAATCGAGAGAGGAGGGAATTGTTTGTCGTATGCCATTGTTTTTCCAGGTCAGGGAGCACAGGAGATCGGGATGGGAAAGGATTTCTTCGAAGAGTACGAGGTCTCGAAAGCCGTATTCCAAGATGCGGATGAAGCGCTTGGTTTTCCCCTCTCCGATTTTATTTTCGGAGGTCCCGACGATGAACTTGTAAAAACCGCGATCGCCCAACCCGCCATTCTCACCGTAAGTATCGCGGTTCTGAGGGCGGTGGAAGAGGAATTGCGCAGACACGGCGTTGAGCTGTCGCCATCGTTTTACGCCGGACACAGTCTTGGGGAGTATACGGTTCTTGTCGCGTCCGGTGTTCTATCGCTCGCCGACGCGGTGAGGCTCGTCCACAAACGTGGAGAGCTCATGCAGGACGCGGTCCCCATCGGCAAGGGAACAATGTCTGCGATTCTGGGGCTGGATTTGAATACGGTCAAGGAGATCTGCCACGAAGCGAAGGCTTGGGGTGTCTGTAATCCCGCCAATGCCAACGCCCCCGCACAGATCGTCATATCCGGCGAGGTGGAGGCGGTCAAACGCGCAGGCGACCTTGCAAAGGAGAAGGGGGCCTCGAAGGTGATCCCGTTGAAGGTGAGCGCTCCGTTTCACAGCGATCTGATGCGTCCCGTTGCGGACAGACTGGAAAGAGAGTTTTCCTCTCTCACGTGGGAAAAGCCTACAAGGCCGATCATCGCAAACGTCGATTCGTCTTTGCTCGAATCGACGGACGAGATAAAGCGAGCGCTCTACGAACAGACCTACTCGCCGGTCCTGTGGGCCGACGGTATCCTGACGATGGAAAAACTGGGAGTGAACTCCTTTCTCGAATTTGGCCCTGGAAATGTTTTGACGGGTCTTGCAAAGCGTATCTGCAAAGGGAAAAAAGCGGTATCGGTGAGCAAGGTGGAGGATATCGACAAAGTGTTGGACGTACTTGAAGGTGCAGGATCATGACGAAGGATGCGGGACGGATCGCGCTGGTAACCGGGGCAAGCCGGGGAATCGGGCGAGCGATCGCGATCGAGCTTGCCTCCCGCGGTTACCGCGTGGCGCTCAACTATCAAAGTGCCGAAGCCTCGGCCGAGGAGACGCTTGCCGTGATACGCGCGGCGGGGGGCTCGGCTATGGCCGTTCGTGCCGACGTATCCGATTCGACGGGTGTCTCCGAGCTGTTTGAGACCGTCATAAAGGAGTTCGGGCCGGTCGAAGTTTTGGTGAACAACGCCGGAATAACGAGGGACAATCTTTTGATGAGGATGAAGGACGAGGAGTGGCTGGCCGTTTTAAAGACAAATCTCGACTCGGTCTATTACTGTACGAAAGCGGCACTTCGCTCCATGATAAAGGGACGTTTCGGAAGAATCGTCGCGATCAGTTCGGTGTCGAGTCTGGTGGGCAACGCAGGACAGACGAATTACGCCGCGGCCAAAGCCGGAATTCTCGGGTTCATCAAGAGCGTCGCGCGTGAAGTGGCCTCGCGGGGCGTGACCGCAAACATTGTAGCACCCGGATATGTGAACACCGATATGACTTCGGTACTGTCGAAAGAGATCAGGGAAGGTATTCTGTCTCGTATACCCGTGGGGCGTTACGGTGACCCGAAGGATATCGCAAGGGCCGTCGCCTTTCTCGTCTCGGACGACGCTTCCTATATAACCGGACAGATTCTTGCCGTCGACGGCGGCATGACAATGTGATCCCAAGCGACCCCTGGAAGGAGGTGTAATCGGATGCAGTCGGAAGAAGTTCTCGCAAAACTCAAGGAAATTGTGGTAGATCGTTTGAATGTCGAAGAAGATCAGATCAAACCGGATGCCTCTTTCGTGGAGGATCTGGGCGCAGATTCGCTTGATATCGTCGAGTTGATCATGGGTATCGAGGAGGAATTCGACATCGAGATTCCCGATGAGGAGGCCGAAAAGCTCACCAACGTCGGAGAAGCCCTGGCTTATGTCAAGAAAAAGCTGGGAGTGGAGGAGTAAGGGAATACGTCGGGGGCGTCTGTTCTTTTGCGAGCAGGCGCCCTCTTTAAGGGAGTGATTCTGTGAGAAGAGTCGTCATCACTGGCTTGGGAGTCGTCAGTCCCATCGGATGTGGAAAGGACGACTATTGGAGCGCCCTCGCGGAGGGACGCAACGGTGTTGGAGAGATCTCGCTCTTCGACACCGAAGGCCATAGCGTAAAAATAGCGGCCGAGGTTCGCGATCTGGATGTCGAACGATGGATGGACAAGAAGGAAGCTCGTCGGGCGGATAGAGTCATTCATTTCGTCGTCCCTGCCGCGGAGATGGCGCTGCAAGACTCCGGGCTCGACCTGAATGCGATCGATCACGAGAGGCTGGGCGTCTATGTCGGCAGCGGGGAGGGTGGTATCACCACGACACATGAGAACTACGATATCATGCGGGAAAAAGGTCCTTCTCGCGTCAGCCCGTTTTTTGTGCCGATGATGCTCAGCAATATGCCTGCGGCGTATGTGGCGATGAGATGTCATGCCAAGGGACCGAATATGGCCGTCGTAACCGCGTGTTCGACCGCGACCCACTGCCTGGGAGAGGCTACCTGCACCATCGTACGCGACGATGCGGACATCATCATCGCCGGAGGTGCGGAGGCCGCGATCACACCGATCGCAATCGCCGGTTTCGCGAATATGAAGGCCCTTTCCACAAGGAATGACGAACCGGGAAGAGCGTCACGTCCCTTCGACAGAGAACGAGACGGTTTTGTAATGGGCGAAGGGGCGGGGATTCTGATCCTCGAAGAGTTGGAGCACGCCAAAAGGCGTCGAGCGCATATCTATGCGGAAGTGACCGGCTACGGCAACACCTGCGACGCTTATCACATCACGGCCCCCGATCCGGATGGGGACGGCTCCATTCGCGCGGTCAGGATGGCGATGCGCAAAGCCGGTTGGAACCCGGAGCAGGTTGATCTTTACAATGCCCATGGGACCTCGACACCCCTCAACGACAAGACGGAGTCGGGAGCGATACGAAAGATCTTCGGAGCCCATGCGGATCGTTTGCCGGTACACTCGACCAAGTCGATGGTGGGACACTGTCTGGGCGCGGCGGGAGCCGTCGAGACAATCGCAGCGCTGCTGGCGATTGAGCGTGGGGTCATACATCCTACAATCAACTACGAAGTCCCGGATCCCGAGTGCGACATCAACATTGTCGCGGGCGATTCGATCGAGAGGAGAGTCGACAGGGTCCTCATCAATAACGCGGGCTTTGGAGGACACAACGGGGTGCTGGCGATAGAGCGATTCAAGGACTAGTGCGTATCGATGAGATGCGGATTTGACAAAGAAGGCGCCAGCTTCTTCGAGGAGAAGCTGGGGTATTTTTTTCGTGATAGAAAGCTGTTGAAGGAGGCTCTGACTCACGCGTCATTCGCAAACGAGTCGGGGCTTTCGTCTTTCAACGAGAGAATGGAGTATCTCGGAGACGCAGTGTTGGAGCTCTGCGTTTCCGAGATACTTTACGCCTCTTTTCCGGAGTGCGACGAAGGAGAGCTGACGAAAGCCCGGGCAGCGATCGTCTGTGAATCTTCGTTGGCCGAATGGGCTCGCTGGATCGATTTACCATCGCATTTGAGACTCGGGAAGGGGTTGGAACGACAGAACGGTCGACAAAATTCGTCGGTGCTCTCCGATGCTCTCGAGGCAGTTTTTGGAGCGATCTTTCTGGACGGGGGATACGAGGCCGCGTCTCGGACCATTTCGCGTCTTGTCGAATCAATGGAGGAGAGGCGAACGGACCGAGCGGAGAAGGACGCCAAGTCCAGGCTGCAGGAACTGTTTCAATGCAGAGGAGAGAAACCGCCTCGCTATCGCCTGATTGCCCAGAGCGGTCCCGATCACAGGATATCCTTCGTCGTGGAAGTGCATACCGAAAACGAGACACTCGCGACAGGCCACGGTAACTCGATCAAATCGGCGGAATTTCGTGCCGCCGAATCGGCGCTGTCGAAGATGAAAGACAGTCGCGGTTTGCAGGGAAAGGACTCGAAATCATGACACGCAAAAGTGATTTTCTGTCCTTTTTTTCAAGATCGAAAAAATCCTTTTTGGCCACCCTCGCGGCGGCACTGTTCTGTTTTTACGCTGTTTTCTCACCCCTCGTCGCTTTTGCCGCCGACTTTCCGCCGCTTGTGTATGTGACACAACCCTGGCTTACGAGCATGGCACGATTCATTGTGGGCTCGACAATGACCATCCAACCCCTTTTCGCTTGGAGCCAGTCAGGAACGATGCTGACCCTGAGAAGACCATTGTCCGGTATTCCCGTTATCGCGTTGGATCCAATCGACGCTTCGCGATACGGTTTGAAGCGGAACAAAAAAAAACTTCTTAAATTGTACGACAACCTTCCCGTGCCCATCGAAACAAGAGACACACTCCCCTTCGATCCCGCCGTGCTCCCGTTTTTGAGCCAGCGTTTACTTGTCGTTCTCTGTAAATTGCAACCGGAAAACTATCCATTTTATCAACGGAGACTCGCAGAATTTCAATCAAGGCTTGAAAGTACTCTTGAAGTCGGTCGCAGCCTGCTGACACAGATAAAGATGTTGGATCTGTCCGGAGCGTGCGGCCCTTGGGTGAGGGCAGCGTCTCCTGGGACGGTGCAACCACCTGCGGACCTCTGGAAGGAATGGTCCAAAGGCTCCAGGATTTCAGAGCTTACGATGGCACTCGCCGAGGCAAAAAAACGAAATTGGTGGATCCTGATCGATGGATGGACCCCTGCGCCGATCCGAGCCGTCGCAATGGGTGTGAACAAAAAAGTACATATCAAGCCACCTACGGGAGAACAGGATTTTTTCACCTATCTGCACGACATATACCTCGAGCTGTGGAATACGATCGTAAGGGAGTAGATCGTTCTCCTGCGAGGTCTTTCCTTTCTTTTGCCCGTCACGTCTTGACAACGAATGACCGGGGTTTCTCGGAGCGGAGCCTTGACGAAAGCCGATCGCTCTGTATAATGTAACACAGTTGCCGTTATTGATCGGGCTTTCGTTTCATACTCAATCCATTTCAATACTCTACAAAGGGGTGTTCTTTTATGAAGAAATTCGGGTTTTGTGCCGTGTTTTTGCTCGCCGTTTTCATCGCGTTTTCCAATGCGTCCCTCTCGAATGCCGCGCAAGAGGCGAGAAAAGTCACGGACATGGGTGGAACCGAGGTGCTCTTGCCCAAGGACGTCAAGACCGTGATCAATCTGTGGCATGCCAACAATCAGGTCGTTCTCCTGTTGGGAGGGGCCGATAAACTGATTGGCACGACGTCGATCATAAAAAACCTTCCATGGTACGCCAAGGTCTATCCCCGAATCAAAGATGTCAAGGCATACGCGATCTCTTCGGGTTCCGGTAATTTCAACACAGAAGAGGTTTTAAAGGCGAACGCGGACGTGGTCATAACCTCCAGTCCGCAGGATGCCGAGACACTGCGCAACGCGGGGATCACCACCGCACTCGTGACCTTCCGCGATTTTGAGGGACTCAAGAAGACCGTGCGCGTCACGGCACGGGTCCTGGGTGGCAATGCGGAAAAGAGGGCGGAGCAATTCATTCGATATTTTGACGGCAACCTGAAGCGAATCCAGAAAAGGCTTGGCGACCTGAAGGAATCGGACAGGCCCAAGGTCTATCAGATCAGGGGTAAAAACCCCCTTGAAACCGACGGAAAGATCAGCATCTGTACCGAGTGGATAGAGGCGGCGGGCGGCGTCAACGCCATTGCGCATCTCACGGACAAGAACATGGGGTCCGTGACGATGGAGGAGCTTTTGAAAGCCGATCCCGATTACATCATCGTCGCTACTCAGGGTGCTGGTCCGGTGATCGACCTGATCAAAAAATCTTCCGAATGGTCGACGCTCAAGGCAGTGAAAAATGGCAGAATCTACGCAAACCCCATCGGAACGTTTCTGTGGAGCCGTTACAGCTGTGAGGAGGCTCTGCAGGTTCTCTGGGTTGCGAAATTGATCCATCCCGATAAATTCAAGGACATCGACATGAACAAAGAGGTTCGCAACTTCTACCGGACCTTTTATAATTACAACATGACGGAAGAAGAAGCTCGGCGGATGCTCGCCGGACTCGATCCACAGTGACAAAACAAAGGACGATACCACTTATCGCCGGGCTCGCGGCGCTCACTCTGATAATCGGAGTGGGCGCCCTCTGCGCCGGTCGTTATACGGTCAGTCTTCGGGACGTCTTTGACCTACTCCTCTCCAGATTCATCCCAAGGGAGCCGACCTGGAGCCCAACCGTCGAAAAAGTGGTCCTCTTCCTTCGCTTTCCCAGGGTCGTCGCAGCTTTCCTCGTCGGGAGCAGCCTTGCCGTATCCGGGGCGACCTATCAAAGTATCTTCAAGAACCAACTTGCAGCTCCCGAGTTGCTTGGCGTCTTCCAGGGATCCTGTGTCGGGGCCGCCATTGCGATCCTTCTCGGGACCAGTTCCATTTTTATACAGGCCCTCGCTCTCTGTGGAGGGATTCTCTCCGTGCTCATCACATCTCTCATAACCAAGCTCTTCAAAAGCGATTCGAGCGCCATCCTGGTCTTGTCCGGTGTGATCGTCTCCGGTTTGATGAGATCCGTGCTTGGCATGTTGAAGTACGTCATGGATACGGAAACCCAGCTTCCCTCCATAACGTACTGGGAGCTGGGGAGCCTCTCCGACATGACCTTTCAAAAAATTCTTCCCATCGCTCCGACCATGATCCTCGTCATGATTGTCCTTCTTGCCATGCGCTGGCAATTCAACCTGCTTTCACTGGGCGACGACGAGGCACGTTCCCTCGGTGTCAACGTTGCTGCGGTTCGCGGAGTT
Organism: Synergistaceae bacterium; assembly: GCA_036771375.1. GTDB lineage: Bacteria > Synergistota > Synergistia > Synergistales > Synergistaceae > DAIPHL01. The sequence goes on from DAIPHL010000002.1 coordinate 26,248, forward strand.
ACCGTGGCCTGTGCCACACTGCTGACCAGTTGTGCGGTCTGTCTTTCGGGTACCATCGCCTGGATCGGGTTGGTGATCCCTCACCTCGGGAGGCTCTTTATAGGACCTGACAACATAAAATTGACGCCGATCGTGATCTTCATGGGAGCGATTTTTTTGATCGTCATCGACACGATCGCACGCTCTCTCTCGGGGATTGAAATTCCCTTGAGCATCCTTACCGGACTCATTGGAGCCCCCGTATTCATAGCGATGATATGCCGGCAGAGGACACGTTTGAAATGAGCGTACTGGAGATCAGGAACGCTTCGTTTGCCTACGCCGGCCGCGAGATCTTTCACGACGTTTCCTTTTCTCTCCGGAAGGGAGACGTTCTGTCGATCATCGGCCCGAACGGATCGGGAAAGTCGACCCTCCTCAACTGTCTTGCAGGCTTGTTGAAGCTGCAAACGGGGGAGATTTTTCTGGGAGGCAAATTGCAAAGTGCGTTGAGAGCGAAAGAGATCGCCAGGATCATCGGCTACGTCCCGCAAAACCAGGCGCCTGTCTACGGTTACACCGTGCGGGATTTTGTCGTAATGGGAAGGGCCCCGTATATTCGCGTATTGGCAACTCCTTGCAAACGAGATTACGAGATGGCCGATGCCGCCATCGAATCCATGGGGATTTCTCACCTCGCGGACAGACCATATACGGAGATCAGCGGGGGAGAGCGTCAGCAGGCTACCATCGCCCGGGTGATGGTTCAAAAACCGCGGATCATCATGATGGATGAACCGACCTCCGCTCTCGATTTTGGAAATCAGATGCGTGTCATAAAAATCATCCGCCGCCTCTCCTCCGAAGGTTACGCGGTAATTATGACCACACACACCCCGGACCATGCGATCATGCTCGATGATACGGTCGCCATGCTTGACAGGTCCGGTACTCTCAGAGTGGGAAGCACGGACGAAATCATGCAGGAGAAATTGCTTTGCGAGGTCTACCGTACCAACGTCAAACTGGTTTATGTCAAAGAGGTGGGAAGAGTCGCCTGTATCGCATCGAGCCAATGAAAAACAGGTGTGGAGATGGACTGGTGAATGTCGATATGATAGGATGTATACGTCGGTATATGTTGGATATGTAAGGATAATCTTCCGCTCGCGTATTAAGGAAGTATGATGATCGTCCGATAATAACCATAAGGGAACGCTTACACCTACAAGAGGTGAGGATACATGATCGAGAAAATCAATGAGTTGTCCGGGGTGTCTTCCGTAGGCGGCGTCAAGTTCAAACGCGACGCGCGCTTTGACCTTGGAGAGGAGACCGCGTCCTCCCATGACGATCTTGCCGTAAGTTCCTTTGCCAGAGAGATGGCAAACATTTCCGCATCGTTGAGTAAGGTTCCGGAGATCAGGGAAGCCAAGGTAGAAGATTTGAAACGTCAGATCGATGAAGGAACGTACAAGCCGGATCTTCGAGCCTTGGCGAACAGGCTTGTCTGGGCCGGCATCAACAAGATCGAAAGCTGATGGCAGAAGACGCCATCCTTCTCGCCGATACGTTGCTGAAACAGGATGAAATTCTCTCCGAGCTCCTGTCGCTCACGATAAAACAGCGAGAGGCGCTCAGGGAGGAGCGTCTCTCCGATCTGCAGGATCTTATGTCGGACCTGCGACACATATCGGTCAGAGCGCAAGCCGTGGAGGCGAAGCGAATGAAGGCGGCTTCGGATCTTGCGAAAAGACTCGGTTGTGAACCGATCGTGTCGGAGATCATCAAGTCTTTGGACGACGACAAAGCGACGATTCTCCAAAGTTCCGCCCGGAAGCTTTTGGATACGGTAGGCAAAATAAAGTCGGAGATATCGATCTTGAGTCGCTTGATGGACGAGGCCAAGACCCTGAACGAGATGATGATCACCGAATGGAGGAAACTCGGAGAAAAATCGATGCTCCCAGGATCGATTGGGACTTTCGACGCCAAAATATAGGAATAGAAATAAAAAAAAGCCCGAAACGCCCAGCCGTGTTTCGGGCTTTTTTGTCGTCAACGACGGGACGCAAGACCAGCACTGGCGGTCCCAACGGGGTTCGAACCCGTGTCGCCGCCTTGAAAGGGCGGTGTCCTAGACCGCTGGACGATGGGACCGCACAATAAGTGGTGAGCCGTCCGGGGCTCGAACCCGGGACACCCGGATTAAAAATCCGGTGCTCTGCCGACTGAGCTAACGGCTCTCCCCACGAAGGATTATTTTACGTGAAATAACGCTTAAGTCAATACTTAATTGCCTAACATCGCCCTTGCTCGGTGAAAATATCTCCCCCTCATCGCAGGCTATGTGAGCACGCGCTGAGTATGGGGTTGGAGCGGTGAAGATTTCTCGTGAAAATCCACAGCGACAGACATACCATCTTCAGGGCCGAATCGGGAACCATTCTTTACTTCTACGACAACGATGTCGTAAAGGCCCTTCAGGAAAAATTTCCGGACTACGCGGAGAATTTCCCCGTCTGGGCGAATCAGGCGAACGGTATCTGGACGGTCCTCCGGGAACGGGATATCGGCGCGAATCTCCAGCACTACAATCCCGTCATCGATGCCAAGGTCAAAAAACTGCTCGGCCCTCCCGGAATCCTGGATCCTGCTGGCGCAGATGCCCTTTGGGGGCATTGCCGCTCAGCCTGATCCCAAAGAAAAAGAGGACGTCTCCTTACGCGTGAAGAGCGTTCGATAAAACATCCCGAAGACGGACAAAAGTTTTACGGCCCCGGATCGTAAAACATCCAGAAGGACCGGCTTGTTTTTCTTCAAGGGTGCAGGACGGGACGGAAATTCCCATCCCGTACCCTTGTTTCTCCCCATCGGATCGGGGTCAATTCCCGGCCAGGCTCCACCCCACGGACTCGTTCTGCAGCGTCCAGAGCCGCGCATACAGCCCACCACGCTCCAGTAGTTCCTCGTGGCGCCCCTGGTCCACCACCCGTCCGGCCTCCATCACCACGATGTTGTCCGCGTCCTGGGTCGTGCGCAGCTTGTGGGCGATCACCACAACGGTGCGCCCCTCCACGAGTGCGTTGATGGCCCTCTGAACCTCCACCTCGTTCTCCGGGTCCAGGCTGGCCGTCGCCTCGTCCAGCAGCACGACCGGCGCATCCTTCAGCAGGGCGCGGGCGATGGAGAGCCGTTGCTTCTCTCCACCTGAGAGGGTGGAGCCACCCTCTCCCACCAACGTGTCGTACCCCTGAGGCAGCCGCATGATGAATTCGTGCGCACGGGCCCGTTTGGCCACCTCTTCCACCTCGGCGTCCGTCGCCCCCTCGCGTCCAAAAGCGATGTTGTTCCGTACGGTGTCCCGGAAGAGATACACGTCCTGAAAGACGAAGGATATTCGCTTCATGAGCTTCTCCGGATCCAGACCGCGTTCGTCCGCCCCGCCGAAGAGTACCGTCCCAAACTGTGGGTCGTAAAAACGTGCCATGACCTTCATCAGGGTCGTTTTGCCACACCCGGACGGTCCCACCAGGGCGGTCAGCTTTCCCTCGGGAAGCTTCAGATCGACGTTCTTCAGAACGTGTTCGCCGTCGCCGTAGCCGAACGTGACGTTCCTGAGCTCGATGTCGTGCCGCTCGGGCGCATCACCCTCCCCGGTCATCTCGGGTTCCTCAAGCAGGTTCAGGATGCGCTTGCCAGCCAGCGTGGAATAACGGAACACGAAGAAATTGAGCAATGCCGCCGTCAGGGGGTCGTACACACGCGTCCCGACGATGAGAAAGCCGACGAAGGTCAGAGGATCGACTGTCCCGCCGATCATCAGATGGACGCCCAGGACGATCATCAGGGTCAGCCCCAGGCGAATCAGGGAGATGGCCACCATCGCAAAGGGCCCCATGATCGCCTCGAGGCGGATACTCTCCCTCATGAAGGCGCGGAAGGCGCGCTCCATCCGGGCAAAGCGGTCCCCCGTCAGATTGTAGGCCTTGATGACACGGATGCCGTTCATGTACTCCTGAATCCGGTTTCCCGCGTCGATCTTCGCCCTCATGTGCCTCCGGCTCAGCCAGTCCTGGAGCCGCGTCGAGAGCAGGAGAAGCAGCGCCGCCACCGGGAGCGAGACGAACATGGCGACGGCCATGAGCGGGCTCCAGAAGCACAGGCCCACGAAGGCGATGACGGGCAGGACGAGCCCGCCGATCATCTGCGGCACCTGGTGCGAGACGGCGGTCTCCAGCAGCAGGAAATCGCCCATGATCATGTTCACCAGGTCGCCGGGATCGCGCCGTGCAAAATAGCCCAAGGGAAGTTTGCGCAGCTTCTCGGCAAGCTCGGCCCGCCCTCGGGCCGAGGCTCCGTAGGCCTCCCGATAGCAGGCTCGGTAGGCCGGTACCTCCGCCGCGTACATCACGAACAGGTAAACGAACAAAAACGAACACAGTCCCCACAGCTTCGCCATGTTCGGCTCGCCACCACGCGACCAGGCCTCGATCACGGTACGCACCACCTCGATGGCGACGCCGAACGGGACGATATTCACCAGATATGAGACGATCGTGAAAAAGACCGATTTGCGCAGTTTTTCGGGGTGTCCTGCCGTTACGGCCCGAAACATGCCCTTCATGCCATTGCCCCCTTTTCGTCGTTTTTATTCCTTCCGAGTCTCCAATTCTCCGCACCGGCATAGGCCCGCCACATGCGGGCGTAGAGGCCGTCCGCCGTCAGCAGCTCCTCGTGGTGGCCGCGCTCCTCGATGCGCCCTTCGTTCAGGACCAGAATCCGGTCGGCCTTGCGGACCGAGGAGAGCCGGTGCGCGATCACCAGCACCGTCTTGCCCTTGATGAGCTCCGACAGGGCCTTCTGAATCTCGAACTCGTTCTCCGGGTCGGCGAAGGCCGTCGCCTCGTCCAGCACCAGGATGGGCGCGTTCTTCAGGACGGCCCGGGCGATGCAGACGCGCTGCTCCTCCCCGCCGGACAGGTAGACGCCGCCCGAGCCGATGGGGGTGCCGTACCCGTTGGGGAGGCGCTCAATGAACTCGTGGCACTGGGCGGCACGCGCCGCGGCGATCACCTCGTCGTCCGTCGCGTCCGGCCGCCCGACCCGGATGTTGTTCATCACGGAGTCGAAGAACAGGAAGTTGTCCTGAAACACGAACGACACCGTGTCCATCAGCGTCTCGACCGGGATGTCCCGGACGTCCACGCCCCCGACGAGGATCCGCCCCTCGCCCTCGCGCACGTCCCAGAAGCGCGGGATCAGGCTGGCGACGGTGGATTTTCCGCCGCCCGAGGGGCCGACCAGCGCGGTCACGCGCCCTTCCTCCGCCCTGAACGAGACGCCCGACAGGGCACGGGCGCGCGTGGAAACGCCGTTTGCGCCATCCGCCCCCGCCTCGTAGGAGAAGCTCACATCCCGAAACTCCACGTCGAACCGCTCCGGCCTCCGGGGGGTCACGGGCTCGGGCACGGGTTTTCGCTCCATCACGGCCTCGATGCGCTCCACCCCCTCGTCGATCTGCCGACTCTGCATGGCCAGCATCGTCAGGCTCATCATGGGGGCCGCCGCTCCGGGGGCCATCACGACGAAGAACAGGAACGTCAGAGCCAGAGCCCGGTTCCCCGGATCGCTCTGAATCATCAGGAGCCCCACGGGCAGCAGAAAGGTGAGGAACGAGCCGGCCACCACCTTGAACAGGATATAGCCGCGCTCATAGCGGTTGGTGTACTGGAGACAGAAATCCCCATAGGCCTGGATGTCGCTGTAGAAACCCCGGAAGGACTGCACGGTCCGCCCGAATACCTTGACGACCTGCATCCCCCGCACGTACTGCACCGCCGAGGCGTTGACCCGCTCCAGAGAATCGTAGTACTTCTTGAGGAACATTTTCCCTTTTTCGCCGAACCACAGGGATCCCTGCATGAAAAGCGCCGCCACGAACGCGCCCAGGCAGGCCAGGGCCAGCGGAGTGCTGAGCCAGAGCAGCGCCCCGGCCAGGATCAGCACCGTGGCCAGCGCTTCGACGACCTCCGGAATCCTGTGCGCGACAAAAAGCTCGATGTCCTCGACGTTCTGCTCCATCGTCTTCTTGACCGCACCGATGGTGGTGCCCGATAGAAACCCAAGGGAGAGCCCGCCGATGTGACGGGCGAGGCGCATCCGGATGCCGTAAAGGATTCTGAACGCCGCCACGTGTGAGGCGATGAGGGAGGCGTATTTCACGACGAACCCCAGCACCATGGCTCCAAAGGCGATCAGGGCCTGACGGACGAAGAACCCGGCGTTTCCCGCCCTTACCCCACGCTCCAGGAGCTCCCCAAGGATGAAGTACACGCTCAGAAAGGGCACCAGCATCAGGGCGGCGCTGAGTGCCGCCAGTGCGCAGGAGAGCGCGACCAGCCCCCGTTTTTCTCCGGCGATCGTCAGCAGTCGGGCAATGCCGCTCCTCTTCTTTTTTTTCTCCATACACAATCGCTCCTCTCAGAGAAAAAATAAAAGTTTTATTTTACAAACTTTTGCAGCCATTATACATCATTTCGTCTCCGCCGGACATGATCGATCCGGAGAAAAACATGACCGATCGGGAAAATCGACGGCATCAATGCATTCATTATCGCTGGGGTTTTCTCTCACAACACCATGTTTTTTCGACACTGCCTCGAGAAACCGTAGTTATCACGCTCTCGACCCAAATAAGCCCCTCGTCAAGCGGTCGCCCTCTTTTTTGAGGGACGCGCATACTCGACAAGAGGGTGTGACCTCGTAAAATCCAAATTTTCTATCTTGTTGCGTGTCATACATGGGGGAAACGAAGCGTTCGATCTGTCCGAGTTCGTGCAAAAACACCATCGAGGCGTTTTGGGGGGATGGGAGGAGAGTGTTCGTCGGGCGGTGAAGGGTAGTAGGATGTAGGAGAACCGGGAGACTCCCGTTGCTTTTCGGTCATTGAAAGCATGTTGATTGTGGTGTATACAAACGAATCCCCGCCAACGATAAATGGAACGTCGGGGTTCTTGTCCGCTCAGACTCCCATGGCTTTTATGCCGGCGGGGTTACATCCGTATTTTCTCTTGAAGGCACGGGAAAAACTGCTGGCATCGTTGTAACCCACACGGAAGGCCGTCTCTCTTACGTTTTCGCCACGCTCCAAAAGTCTGTAGGCCATGCCCATACGCCTGTCTATGATGTACGAGTGGATCGGTTGCCCGTATAGAGACTTGAAGGCCCGTTTCAGCGAACATTCATTGATGCCGCTTTTTCGGGCAAGGTCTTTGATGGTGGATGGACGGGAGATATTTTCGTCGATTGTCGCCTTGACCATCTCCACACACTGTCGTTCGGTTCGTGTGAGGGAAGGGTTTCTCTCGAGGGAACTCATCCCCATGGCCTGTTCCAATATCAGAGAGAAGAGCTCCAACACCTTTGCCTCCAGGTACATAAGCCGCATCGTCCCACGCAAAGGACAATCTTGAAGTTCCATCAACGCCCTTCTTACTCTGTCCGTCACGGCGAGAGAGCGGCCGGAGTAAGTACATCCCCTGCCGAACCCAAGTGTCGATTCCAACTCCGATCCGATAAAACGTTCCATTCTGCTCGAACTGATTGCGAGGCTCAAGCCCATGCTCCTGTTACGGGGGGTAAAGAGCGCGGATTCCACCGCCTCGCGAATCCGCACAAAGAGAAACCGATCGGCATCGATCATCCAATCTTTTCCGCTGAGTTCCTCTGTCCACTGAAATCGAGGCGAAAGGGAGAAATAAAGCGCATAGGCGTCCCCGCACGAATGAGTGGCAATCCGCATCTCCCGATCAAAATCCATACTCTCGTAAGCGATCTGCATATCGTTACCCAAAAAAATTTGCCGATACTCGCCCTGCAAACCCTCTTCCGAAACTTTGCAATGACGCTCTTCCGTGGAGGACGGAAGAGAAAAAAAGCCGGTGAGGCGTTTGGCAACAGGGGACAGTCGACCGTCTCGACACATGACCTCTTTTTTCAGCCACTTCGGAGTCATTGAAAATCCTCCCCCGCAGATGGTAGTCAACAACCGATAGTATAACATATCAAACTTTTCAAGCGTTTTTTTGATGCGATGGATTACCGTTTCGACGTACTTTTGGTATAATACGCCATTATTCTCATTACAAACGGTTCGATTTTTTTCAAGGAGGGCACACGGTGATGGAAGCGACCCGAAAGATCCGCGATATGCTCGATTTGTTTCATGATGCAGCGAGGCTTGGAGACTACGACCGATATATGGGTTTCTTTTCTGACGATGCGGTTTTTTTCGGAACCGACGCAAAAGAACGATGGCCTATGGACCGTTTTCGACCGTATGTCAAGGAGAGGTTTGAAGCAAAGGACTCGTGGGATTACCGTCCTGTGGAAAGAAACGTATCTCTCTCTTTCGACCGGCGTGTCGCCTGGTTTGACGAAAGGCTTTTGCACAAGCTGGGAGAGGCCAGGGGAACGGGGGTGGTTCTCCTCGAGAAAGACGAATGGCGTATCGCCCAGTATAATCTACAGTTTCCCATACCGAACAAATTCTTTCGCCCCTTTTTGCAGATCATGAAGGCGTCTACGGAGGAGTAGGGTTCATTTCGATACTTCGTGTCGAACAAAAATTTTTCATTGAAAGCAAGGACGCAGGAACTGCACTTAAACAAAATAAAGACGGAGGTAACCGTTCTATGAGAATCGCGACGGATATCGGAGGTACGTTTACGGATCTGGTTGTCTTGGACGATGCCGGGAATTTTTCGATAGCCAAGAGTCACACGACACCACCAAATTTCGAAGAGGGCATCATTGACGTGATCGGGCTGGGAGGGGTGGAGCCTTCCCGGGTGAAGGACTTCATCCACGGGACGACGGTAATCATAAACGCTCTTACCGAGCATACGGGAGCGAAATGTGCTCTCGTCACCACCAGGGGGTTTCGGGATGTCCTGGAGATCGGGAGGTGTAACAGGCCGGATCTGTACAACATACGTTTCAAAAAGCCGGTACCCTTCGTAGAGCGTTACCTGAGAAAGGAGATCTCCGGGCGCATGGATTATCTCGGAAACGAGATAGAGCCTCTGGATATCTCCGAAGTCGCTCCACTTGTCAGGTACTTCAAGAAAGAAGGCGTCGAGGCAGTTGCAGTCTGTCTGTTGCACTCCTATGCGAATCCGGAACACGAACTTGCCGTGGCGGAGGAACTTCGACGCCTCGCTCCCGATATGGCGATAACGGCATCGGTGGAGGTGACGCGAGAGTGGCGAGAGTACGAACGTACAAGTACCGCGGTGCTCAATTCCTATGTCAAACCGGTCGCATCAAGCTACGTAAGCAGACTTGACGGACGTCTCGATGCGATTGGGATCGAGGGAAAGCGATACATCATGCAATCGAATGGAGGAACGATTTCTTTTGCACAATCCTGTATCGCCCCCATCAACATGGTCGAATCCGGTCCGGTGGCGGGAGTGTTCGGCTCCGCGATGCTCGGTCGAATGCTCGGATTCGAAAAGGTGATCGCCTTCGACGTTGGAGGGACCACGGCCAAGTGTTCGTTGGTGGATGGCGGAGAGGTCAAGGTTTCAACGGAGTACTCGATCGCACGAAGCGCTAAATTTCCTGGTTATCCCCTGCGTGTCCCGGTCGTTGACATCGTCGAGATCGGAAATGGAGGAGGCTCGATCGCCTGGATCGACGACGCCGGGTCTCTGCGTGTCGGACCTCGCTCCGCCGGCGCTTTGCCGGGACCGGTCGCCTATGGCAAGGGCGGAACGGAGCCGACGACCACGGACGCCAATCTCGTCCTTGGCCGGCTCTCTCCCAAGAATTTCGACATGGAGGTCGATATGGAAGCCGTGAGACGAGCGATCGACGTCAAAGTCGCCAAACCTCTCGGTGTCTCGATCGATGAAGCCGCTCTCGGAATCGTACGCATCGCCAACTCCAATATGCTGAACGCACTCAAGCTCATTTCGGTCCGCAAGGGTTACGATCCCAGAGACTTTGCGTTGGTCGCCTTTGGCGGGGGGGGATCTCTGCATGCGAGCGCACTGGCAACGGAGCTTTCCATCCGTAACGTGATCGTGCCCGGCACCGCCTCCGTCTTTTCGGCGTGGGGAATGCTCATGACCGACATGAGACAGGATTTTGTCCGAACCGTGGGCATGAGTTTGAATGAAGAGACCACGGAAAAACTGGAGCCATTGTGGAAAGAGATGGAGATGGAGGCGACGGCGAGATACGCCGAAGACGGAATCGGGCCCGACAGAATCGTCTTTACCCGCTTTGTGGACATGCGTTACCTTGGACAAGAACACACGGTCAAAACACCTTACCGAACGGACGGTGTAAGAGAACTGGCGGACGAATTCGGACGTTTGCACGAGAAAAACTATACGTTCAAACTGGAAGGCGCTCCGACTGAAATCGTCAATCTGCACCTCGTCGCCGCAGGTATGATCAACAAACCGAAGATAAGGGAAATCGTGGGACATGAGGGAAGAATGGAAGGGGCTGTGAAGGAGATCCGCTCCGTACTCTTCGAAGGGATGGGAAGATGTGATACAAAAATCTACGACCCGGCGCTTCTTCCCGTGAACGCCGAAATCGAAGGACCCGCCATTGTCGAGGAGAGGACGTCTGCGGTCGTCGTATATCAAGGACAGAACGCTCATCTGGATTCGTACGGAAACATCATCGTTTCGACGGGGGTGAAGTAATATGTCAGCTTCGATTGATAAAAACAAGAAGGTCGATGTCGACCTCTTTACGCTCGACATCGTGAGGGACTCTCTGCTCGCCATAGGAGAAGAGATGTTCGTCGCCCTTGCGCGGACATCGATGAGCCCGATCATCTATGAGGTGCTCGATTACGCGAGCGGACTTACCGATGCGAAGGGGAATCTCCTGACGCAAGGAAACGGCGCGACAGGCTTTATCGGCATTTTGACCTTCATGGTCAAAGAGATCATTCGGAAGTTTGGGGATACCGGCAAATTGAGACCGGGAGATATTTTGATTCTGAACGATCCACACAATGGGGGAGGGACGCACCTCTCCGACGTTGGGTTGGTCATGCCGATCTTCCACAACGATAAACTGGTCGCCTTTTCGGCGAACAAGGCACACTGGACGGAGGTCGGAGGCAAGGATCCGGGCTCGTGGACGGTCGACGCGACGGAGATTTTTCAAGAGGGGCTGCAGTTTCCCTGTGTCAAGCTTTTCGATCATGGTGTGCTCAACGAAGCGCTTGTCGATATGATCCGCGCCAACGTTCGCTTTCCCGATGCCTCGCTCGGGGATATGTGGGCTCAGGTCGCCTCCCTGAAGACAGGTGAGAAACGTTTCATCGAGTTGTGTGACCGCTACGGCCAGGCGCTGGTGACCGCGGCGATCGAACGTCTGCTCGATCAGGGCGAGACAGTGGCGCTCAAGGAACTTGCGAAACTTCCCAAGGGTGTTTTCGAGGCCGAGGATTGGATAGACGACGACGGGATAGGGAACGGTCCTTTCAAGGTAAAGGTCAAGGTCACCGTAACGGACGATAAGTTCTCCTGTGATTTTCGTGGAAGTCACCCTCAGGTACCCGGTCCGATCAACGCGTCTCTCTCCGGGCTCACAAGCGCCGTTCGGATTATTTTCCTCGCTGTCACAAACCCTTCCCAGGATGTAAACGATGGTGTCTTCCGCCCTCTGGAGGTCATCGTCGACAAGCGTTCCATCTTCTCATCCGAGCGCCCGGCTGCGACATCCACTTATTGGGAGACGATGCTCTACGCGGCGGATTTGGTGTGGAAAGCGTTGGCACCGGTTCTTCCCAACCGACTTACCGCCGGTCATATGCTCTCCGTCTGTGGTTACGTGCTTGCCGGCCGACGTCCCGATACCGGAGAAAACATCATCATCTGCGAGCCGTCCACGGGCGGATGGGGAGCGGGACAGGGCAAGGATGGCGAGAACGCGCAGTTTTGCGTGGCCGACGGAGAGACGTTCAACATTCCGATCGAGGTCACGGAAGCCCGCTACGGGGTGCGAATGACGGAGTACTCTCTCCGAACGGATGGCGCGGGAGCCGGTGAATACAGAGGAGGATGCGGCGCCGTTCGGGGATACAAGGTCCTCGGGGACGAACATTACTTTACCGGAACGTTCGGCCGGCATAAATTTCTGCCTTGGGGACTGTGCGGTGGAGGAGATGGCTCGCGCAACGAATTTCAGATCGTCCGCAAGGACGGTTCCATCGCAGGCGTGTTCGGTAAATATGCCCGATTTCCTCTGTACGAAGGGGATACCGTTCGGCTTGTCACCGCAAGCGGTGGCGGATTTGGCAATCCATTGGATCGTCCGGCCGAAAAGGTCGTACGCGATGTCAAAAACGAGTACATCACGCTCGACCAGGCAAAAGACGACTATGGCGTGCTCATAGACGGCGATACCTTCGAGATGAAGGGCATCACCGAAGCGAGACGGGTGCATGAGGAAAGGTGTTCCAGATGATCGACAACAAAACCGACGGTACAATGGAAAACCAGGATTTGGCGAGCGTATTGGGAACCGACCGAGATCAGCCGATGACACCGGTACCGTTGGAGGAGCGCCAACATTGGATGGCACCCGCAATGATTTTTGGAGGCCTCGAGTTCTGCATACCGATACTGATGGTCGGTGGAACACTCGCCGGCAGCTTCCGGCTCTCCCATATACTTCTTTTGTTGTTCGTGGGCCTGGTTTTGGTACAGTGGCCCGGCAACGCGTTCGGAGGCTACATAGGGGCAAAGCTTGGCCTTTCGTCCTCCGTGATCGCGCGCAAGAGTTTTGGCAACGCACAGGCCCGCCTGGTCGTCGGTGGGATCATATTCATCGCCTGCCTCGGCTGGTGTGCCGTGCAGACCGCCGTCGCCGGCAATGCACTCTGTGCTATGCTGAACATCGATTACAAGACACAGAAGATGGCATGGATGTTGATCACGACCATCGTCGGTTTCACTTTCGCCGCTCCATCCATCATCGGCTATTCCTCGATGAAGTGGACGGATTACGTCGCCGTCCCCGCTGGCCTGATTCTCGTCTGTGTCGGCATCTTTTTGGCTCTTCGCAACGTAGGACTCTCCGCCATGTTCGATTGGGCCCCTCGACCGACCATGAGTTTTCTCACCGCATTGAGCCTCGTGATCAGCATGAATGTATCACAGTGGGTCATCGCTTCCGACTACACCCGTTATGCGAGACCCGTCGTTCGGGACAATCTTCTGATCCCGATCGGCATCGTGGGGGTCGGTTTTCCTCTGTTTTTCGTCGGTGCAGTCATGTCGATCGGCGTTGGAACGGGCGATATCGTGCAGGTCATGCTCAACCTCGGTTTTCCCATTTGGGGTTTTATCGTCCTTTACCTGTCTACCTGGACGAGCCAGTTGGTCAACAATTACACGATGGGACTCGCCCTTGCCAATCTGCTGAACGTTCAAAGCGGAAGAGGGCGCGCGATGGTCACGTTCGTAGGTACGGTCATCGCGATCATGGTCGCTTTGGCGGGGATCCTCGATCATTTCATGGATTTTCTGTTCATGACAGCTCTTGTCTATCCATGCATCGCGGGAATCATCTTCGCCGATTTCCTCCTTCCCGGGGGTGACAAATGGGTGAATACATCGGGCTGGCGCTGGGAAGCGACCGTTGCCACGTTCGGAGGCGTGGCACTGGGCTACGTGACGCAGTACCTGTACAACTGGGGAATCCCGGCGGTGCAGTCGATGTTTTTTTCGCTCGCTCTTTACTGGTTTTGCGCAAAGTTCCGCGAGACAAATCTTGTCATGGAAAAGGGATAGAACCTGTACGATAACGGGATATCCACCAAATTCACCGCATTCGATCCAGAGCATTTACGGCTCTGGATCGAATGTTCGGAAAACCATAGACGCCACAATTGGTTGCGGCAAAAATAAAGAAGCTTGTTATCCATAAGTTTGGATGAATGTTGTTGTTCCTTGCGTCAAGCATAGAAAAACAGTATACTTGTATTGGAGATTATAAAATTTTAAAATCGTTATATAGGAGAGCCTCGATTTAATGTTTGAGAATGAAAATATTGAGTTTTTTATTCTGCACTGTATTCTTCTTGAAGATATGCCGATTGGTGCCATTGTAATCAGTGAAAAACTTGAAAAGAGTGGCTTTTCTATAAGTGAAACAGGTGTAGGAAGGTTATTACGATCATATCGCAAAAAAGGCTTTCTTGAAAAAATCGGCAATCGTGGGCATATTCTTACAGAAAATGGGCAATTGCGTCTGAAACAGCTTTATTTGAAACGAGAACTCCATTCTGCTTTGGAAAGCCTGATAGGCGATGAAGGGACTTATAGCACCTTTGAAAAAAAGAAACGCATTCAAGGCGTTTTGGTTGCGCGTCGAGCAATTGAAGTGGAGGGAGCGTTTCGAGCTGCTTTAAATGCCACTTCGGATGAAATTGAAAATATTGGCATAATAATTAAAAAACAGTATGAAGATATGAAATCCGATAAAGATTACACGGATGAGTCGACAAATTTCCACACAGCAATTCTTAGAGCATCTAAAATTCCCATGCTTGAGACCCTTTATCATTTTATCGGAATTTCTACGCGATGGCAAAATTTTTTTATCGGAACATTCAAATTGTATAATACCCCGATAAACCTTCAACATGAAATGATATTCGATGCCATTAAAGAAAGAAACCCTCAAAAAGCATCTGCTGCAATGGCTCTACACATGGACAGCGTCATAGAGAACGCAAAGAAATTGCTGCTTTTTTAAAAATTTTTCAGTGTCGTATTGTTGCTTTTCTCCACGTTCCCTTTTCTTCGATTCTTCTATAAAAAGATTTTGAATCAATATCTCAGAAAAAATTTATTTTACATTACTTGACAATCGTAAGAAAAATCTTATGATTATCATAGTTCATCTATGTTGATCAGTCAAGATAATTTTTTAACAATAAGACTGTAGGGTGTGAGGACTTGAAGATAAACGGTGGTAGGTTAATCCTTGAAATGCTGAAGCTTCATGGTGTTCGCCACGTATTCGGTTTGCCGGGTGAAACCACCCTCGGACTTTATAGGGAATGGAGCAATTTCGTCGGCATCACACACATACTGACACATGATGAACGCAATGCAGCCTATATGGCCGAAGCATACGCAAAAGCGACTGGACGCGTCGGTGTGAGCGAGGCCCCCAGTCCAGGAGGAGCACATCCCGCACCGGGTGTGTTGGAATCTTTCAAAGGATCTGTTCCTACGATATGTTTTACGTCGGACGTGCCTTTCAATAACGATACCAGAAATATGCTCTCCGGATTCGATCAGAACGCCTTTTATCGCTCCATTACAAAAGAGAGTCTTCTTATCACAAAAGTAAAGGATATTCCCCATATTATAAGGAGGGCCTTTCGTGTCGCACTCTCGGACAGACCGGGGGCAGTGCACATTCGAGTGCCACTTGATGTGTACGAGGATACGGCCGAAGTATTGGATATTTATCCGGATCACTGTGGTGGTAACTGGCCAGCTGCTCGACCCGTTGCAGACCCTGATGCAATTTGCGAAGCACTCAGGTTGCTTGCAGAGGCGAAACGTCCGGTAGTCGTCTGTGGACAGGGTGCGTTGGTATCCGAAGCGGGCAAGGCCATTACGGAGTTGGTTGAACTCCTGAACATTCCCGTTGGAACTACCATGACTGGGAAGGGTTGTATTTCCGAGGTACATCCGCTTTCGATCCGTTTGGTTGGAGCAAGGGGCGGAACAAGTTTCTCCAATCGTTTCCTCCAAGAAGCGGACTTGGTCTTTTTTATCGGTTCCAATACAGATTCCGCTGGTACAGATGCATGGAAGCTGCCAAGGGTATATGGTTTCGATGGAAATCGTTCCGACGTTCGTATTATCCAACTTGACGTCAGCATGGAGGCTGTCGGCAACAATTATCCTGTGGATGTCGCTCTGGTGGGTGATGCGCGAGCAACCGTAGAATCAATGCTGAAAAAAGCAAAGAGACAAGGACTAAAAGGACCGGCGAAAAATAGGGCGGATGTAAAATCTGCGATGACCGCATTAGATAACTCTTTGTCAAAGTTTGTCTGTTCCTCTGACAAATTGATTCATCCTGTCCAGCTTATGAAACACCTTGAAGCGAGATTGCCGGAAAAAGTCTTGATCGTTGTAGAGCCTGGAGTCGGTAGCATATATTCCGAAGCATACATAAAACAACG
>DAIPHL010000003.1:0-37744 GCA_036771375.1 Synergistaceae bacterium
GGTCGGCGCGGTTCACGAGAGGACCCCGTGTTCCGCGTTCGGTATTTTCGGGATCATCGCGCTCCGCCGACAGGGCGGAACAGATCGCGCAAGAGCATGTCGGAAGGGAACCGTCCAGTCAGACTCGGCGGGAAATCCACGGAGGATTGCTTTCATGCCGGATACAATCGACGCCGAGGGCGTCTGTCCAAATCGACGGGGAGAAAACGCCGACACGGAAGGTCGATTCCGAGGTTCCCCCCGTCCGCCTCGAAGAGGCAACGACCAGCCCGTCGAGAAACGAAAAACCGCATGCGCCCATGAGGACCCGGGAGGGAAGCCTTCGACGCCGCGTCCCGTCCCCTTCGCGGACGGGACGACATGTATGTCCGACGTTCACAACGGCAGCTCTATACGGAAGCGGGGAGAAACACGACGGATGTCTCGTCCTTAGCCCATCGGCTCTCGCAACGTACCGGAACGACGGGAAAAATCAGCCGGACACGAGGGAAAAGATCCGTTGCCGCGCCGCTCGATCGTCGGGAGCGGTGGACAGGATCTCCTTCACCCTTTCGATCAGAAATTCGCTCTCCTCCTACAGGCGCGAGAGGAATATTTTCTCGTGGCTGGTCCGATCCACGTGATCCGGGTCGTAGAAGAGCTCTTCGTACAGCTTCTCCCCCGGTCTGACTCCGGTAAACGTGATCTCCACGTCCTTGTATGGTTCGTGTCCGTGAAGACGGATCAACGTCTCGGCCATCTCCGTGATGTTCACCGGCTCGCCCATGTCCAAAACATACAGCTCGCCGCCATGCCCCATCGCCCCTGCCTGGAGGACCAGACTTACCGCCTCCGGGATGAGCATGAAGTAACGACGCATATCCCTGTGTGTGACGGTGACCGGGCCGCCCTTTCTGATCTGTCGTTCGAAGAGGGGGACGACGCTCCCGCGGCTGCCCAGTACGTTGCCGAAGCGGACCGTCATGTAGCGAGTCGATGGATGCACGCCCTGTGCGCCGAGCAAAAGCCGTTCGGCGATCCTCTTCGTCGCGCCCATGACGCTCGAAGGGTGGACGGCCTTGTCCGACGAGATCATCACGAAGCGCTCGACCCCGTACAACCCCGACAGCTCCGCCAGTATCCATGTCCCGACGGCGTTCACCCGGAGGGCCTCCAGGCAGTTTTCCTCCATGAGCGGCACGTGCTTGTGGGCCGCGGCGTGAAAAACCAACTGCGGCCTGTGGACAGAGAGAAGTCGGCGCATGGTGGGTTCATCCGCGATGTCCGCGATGATCGGACGAACCGGGACATCCACACCGAGTTCGCCCAGATGCTGCAAAAGGTCATATATGGACTGCTCGCCATGTCCGAGCAGAAACATCTCCGAAGGACGATGGCGGGATACCTGCTCGCAGATCTCCGAACCGATCGATCCGCCGGCTCCCGTCACGAGTATTTTTTTCTCCGTTATGAAGGCACCGATCTCCTCTTCGTCGAGTGAGATCGGCTCGCGCCTCAGAAGATCCTGCAGCTCCACGGAACGAAGTCGGCTTATCTCTATCCTGCCCCCGGCGAGCTCGTAAAGGCTGGGAAGAACGCGCACCTCCACCCCCAGGCGCGAAAGGATGTCGAGGTAACCACGAACCCGTTCGCCGCTCGCCGAGGGGATGGCGATCAGCGCAACCCGGACCTCGCGCTCCCCCACGACCCGTTCCAGATCATCCCTGCTCCCCAACACGGGCAGGCCGGAGATGATCTTGTCGCGCTTCATCGGGTCTTCGTCGATGAAGCCCACCGGATGGAGGGCGCTCCGTCTCCGGGCGATGTCGCGCGCAATGTAGGCACCGGCTTCACCGGCGCCGATGATCACGGTATTCTTCTCGTCCACCGTCCGTGACGATTTTTTTGCGGGGTCGAAGAGCTCCGCAAAACGCCAGGAAGCCCGCTCCGCGACGAGGAAGAGCAGTCCCGCGAACAACGCGATGGCAAGAGCACTTCTTGGGACAGAGAGGGATTTCACGAAAAAATTCACCGACAGAAAGAGCGCCCCGCCGAGCAGATAGGCTTTCGTGAGCCGGGCGTACTCCTCGATGCCGGCCTGCGGCCAATAGACCTTGTATACCCCACAGAGCAGAAAAACGAAGACGATGGAGGCCGGATACAGGAAGACAACCTTCAAGAGCCCCCCCCGAAAGGCGGGAGTAATGAGCACCGAAAGCCGCAAGGCGTAACCAAGATAGATGGAGAACGCCAGGACGAGGAAATCCGCCACCAGCACACGCCTGTTACGCCTCGCCAGCGCAAGCCACAGCTTCAAGAGCGCTTCCCGCAAAGCCGACACGCCTTCTCGAGGAAACGCTCGCTCAAATGATCAATTTGCTTCCGCCCCGGCCGGAACCCGGAGGCGGTGAAAGTCTGTCCAGCTGGTTGAGGACATCCGACGACGCCACGGTGAGGGACGATTTTCTTTCGTGTTCTCTCGCGTACTCCTTGACCTTCTTCTCGTACTCCTCCATCCCCTTTTTGATCGCGTCCACATCGCCTCGAATCCACTGCAGAATGTTGTCCGCCACCGCCTGTGCAACCTCGGGGCCCGGCTCCTCCTTGATGGCGCCAAGTGCCAACAACATTTTATGCTCTTCCTTGACGGAGTCCAGCACCTCCTGATCCGTGACAAGCCCCTTCTTGTACAGAACTCTCATCATGATATTGAACCGGGTCTTGTCGTTCTCATCGTTCAATGCGAGGGACTCCACCCTCGAAAGAAGCATGGTGATGATCTCTTCAAGGCTGATCTGCATGGGCATCTGCATCTTTACATTCCTCCATAAAGCACGATTTTTTTAAAATCCGTCGGTCATTTTAGCATATCGAGGAGAGCCTTTGACAACGCCTCTTTCGCGGATTTCCGAACAGGAGGGGAAGCCGATTGGAAGATTGAGATTCTTTGCAGAGAACGGACCAATATACGAACGTCTATAGTTTGGACGAAATTTCCCTGGCGACATTCGCCACTTTGGGCCCGAAAACGCCGGCGTCGTAATCCGTAAAACGGAAGGACGGTGCTGTTATGCTCACAGCCGCGACCGGATATCCCTCTCTGTTCAATATAGCGGCTCCGATGCAGCGTATGTTCTCCTCGTTTTCCTGGTTTTCCTCGGCATATCCCCGCGCGCGGAAACACGAAAGCATCTCTTTGAGTTTTTCCTTGGATGTTACGGTAAAACTGGTCCTCGGCACCATCTCGGTATCCCTCAGATATGCGTCGAGCTCCGTTTGGGGAAGGGACGCAAGGATCGCGCGGCCAGCCGCAGTGCAGTAGAGAGGCAAGGCCGAGCCCAACCTGGACCAACGCAGGACGACGGTCTGCGGGCTGTTCAGTCTTTCGGCGTATTGTGCACAACCATGTTCGTATACACAAAGATGCACGGTCTCTTTGGAGACGTCACACAGCTGCTTCAGATATGGTTGCGCCATCTCGACGATTCCCGAGGCGAGATGAAATCCGTCACTCCAGAGTAAAACAGTGGGGCCCAAACGATAGAGCCCTTCCTCCGTCTTCAAGATGACGTTGTCGCCGCAAAGAGTGTTCAATATCCTATGAACCGTGGCCTTCGGTATCTTGAGCTCTTTCGAAAGTTCCGAAACTCCGATCGCCTTGCCGTTGTCCGCAATGTGGTTGATGAGTTTAACGGTTTTTTTAAGGACTGCGACCCCAGAGTCCATTCCCATGGCCTCCATTCCATTTCATGGAACAATATTCTACATATTGATCGCCTCCCGTCAAGATCATCGCCTTCGCGCGGAATTCGGAACATTAAGGAAACAACCGACAGACACGTCTTGCCATTCAAACAAGATTTTCCATGAAAAAGAGGAGGATTGTTATCAAAAGATGCTTGACAAGCAAGAACCCATTTGTTTTAATAAACGAAGTCATTCCGTATTACGATACACTATTCCATAATACGGAACCAGGGACAAAGGCTATAAGACCAGGCAAAAATCCGTTGCTCTTCAAAAACTCGCGGCAAACGGAATCGGCATAGGGAAGAACACGTACGACCAGACGGGAGGAATTTCTCATGAAAAAATACGTCACTTTCGGTGAACTGATGCTTAGACTTTCACCTCCTGGCCACGAACTCTTGTTTCAAGGATCGACACTGCTCGCGACGTTCGGCGGAGCGGAAGCGAATGTCGCGGTCTCTCTCGCCAACTATGGAGAGAACGTCTCCTTCGCGACGGTTCTTCCCGAAAACGCCGTCGCGGATGCGGCGATCAGAGAGCTCCGGGGTTTCGGAGTAGACACCTCTTTCATAAAACGAGGCGGCAAAAGGATCGGCATCTATTACGCGGAACCTGGCTCATCCATGAGACCTTCAAAGGTCGTGTATGATAGGGCACACTCTTCCATCTCCGAGGTTTTGCCCGCCGATTTCAATTGGGACGATATCTTGAAAGACGCTCACTGGTTCCATACGACGGGAATCACTCCGGCGATCTCCGCAGGAAGCGCTGCGGTGACACTGGAAGCGATGAAAACCGCCAAGAAACGTGGCCTCAGGGTTTCCTGCGATCTCAATTACAGAAAGAAGCTATGGAAATGGGGCAAGACCCCCAAAGAGGTCATGAGTGAGATGGTGCGTTACGTCGACATCCTCATTGCAAACGAAGAGGACTGTCAGAAGTGCCTCGGAATAGAGCTCGATGTGGACGTGACATCGGGCAAACTCGACGCTTCGAAGTACCAATTAATCGCGGAAAAGGTCATGGCACAATTCCCGAATATCTCCGCGCTTGCAGTCAGTCTTCG
The DNA here is from genome assembly GCA_036771375.1 of Synergistaceae bacterium. Lineage (GTDB taxonomy): Bacteria > Synergistota > Synergistia > Synergistales > Synergistaceae > DAIPHL01. The sequence goes on from DAIPHL010000003.1 coordinate 4,796, forward strand.
TGAAAGTATAAGCGCTGATTGGAACAACTGGTCCATCGTAATGGCGACAAAAAACGATTTTTACACCAGCAGAAAATACGAGATAAGGAATATCGTCGACCGCATTGGAGGAGGAGACGCCTTTGGCTCCGGCCTCATTTGGGGACTTAACAATCTGGACGGAGATCAGGCGGCGGTCGAGTTTGCGGCCGCAGCCTCCGCGCTTAAACACACCCTGTACGGAGACTACAACAGGATGACGGTCGAAGACGTAAAGGCACTGGCAAGTGGAAATGTCTCCGGAAGGGTACAGAGGTAACATCATGAACAACGTGCTCTCAAAACTCGGCAAGATCGGTCTTGTCCCAGTTATAAAGCTTGACTCGCATGAAGAGGCGATTCCCCTTGGGAAAGCACTTCTCGAAGGAGGTCTCCCGGTGGCGGAGATCACTTTCCGCACGGCGGCTGCGGAGGATTCCATCAAAATACTCGCACAGAGACTTCCCGAACTCCTGTTGGGCGCGGGAACGATTCTCTCCACGACGCAGGTCGACGCCGCCGTGGCAGCGGGGGCACGCTATATCGTAACCCCGGGTTTCAATCCGAAAGTCGTCGCGTACTGCGTCGAAAAAAGAATCCCCGTAATACCTGGCGTAAATTCTGCAAGCCATGTGGAACAAGCGATGGAGATGGGCCTGGATGTGGTAAAGTTCTTCCCGGCCGGCCCATCGGGAGGAGTCGACATGCTCAAGGCCTTCGCGGGACCGTACGGAGACAAAATCTCCTTTATCCCCACGGGCGGTGTCGGTCCGAACAATCTCACCGACTACCTTCTTTGCCCCAACGTTTTCGCCGTTGGCGGCAGTTGGATGGTTCCGTCCGATGCCATCACGGCCGGAGATTTCGCGAAGATCGGAGCCCTCTGTCGCGAAGCGAGGCTCCTCTCGCTCGGTTTTTCGCTGCTTCACATCGGCATCAACCCATGTGAGGAAAAGGAATCGATCGCGGAGGCGAGGGAATTCGCCGAGATGCTCGGTATGTCGTTCAAAGAGGGTTCCAGTTCAACTTTCGTAGGAAAGTCGTTCGAGTTCATGAAAATCAAAAAACATGGAAACAACGGACATATCGCGATTGAGACGCTTTCCGTCGAAAGGGCGCTCGAATGGTTCGCCGGATTTGGCGTAAAACCCATCGAAGAAACGATCAAAAAGAAGGGGAAACACATCTCGACCGCTTATTTGGACCGGGAGATACTTGGCTTCGCTCTACATCTCAACAGGAGGTAGGGGATTCTCGTGCAGCAGCTTAACAGGAAATTTCTCGAATCCTACGAACCAAAGGGTGGAATCCTCGTCTCTCCGCTCATGGAGGACGCACCGGAAAGGGTCATACAGTTTGGCGAGGGCAATTTTCTCCGTGCCTTTGTCGACTGGATGTTCGACAAATTGAATCGCGGCGGGCTCTTTAACGGCAAGGTCGTCGTCGTACAGCCGATAGAAAACGGTCTGGTTCCGGTCCTTGAAGAACAAAACGGCCTTTATACGCTGATTCTGCGTGGCATACAGGATGGAAAGCTCAAGGAGACAAGAGAGATCATCACCGCCATCAGCCGCGGCCTCAATCCATATACACAGTGGGACAAAGTTCTCGCCTGTGCAGAGAACTCCGACATGGAGATTGCCGTATCGAATACGACCGAAGCGGGCATCGTCTTCGACGCAACGGACGGGATGGAGAGTACGCCCAGGACGTATCCCGGCAAGCTGACTGTTTTCCTCTATCACCGCTGGAAACATTTCGAAGGCGACCCGTCGAAAGGGATGATCGTCATCCCCTGCGAACTCATTGAAGAAAACGGGAAATACTTAAGAAAGACCGTTCTTCGTTTTGCGAAGCACTGGAAGCTCGGAGAAGAATTCGCAACGTGGATAAAACAGTCCTGCACTTTCGTCAGCACCCTCGTGGACCGCGTGGTAACAGGCTACCCGAAAGACGAGGCGGAGGAAATAGAATCCATGATCGGTTATCACGATAAACTGATCGACACGGGGGAATATTTTCATCTCTGGGTTCTCGAGGGACCCAGCGAACTCAGCGAAAAGATCCCCTTTCACAAAGTGGGGCTTCAGGTTGTCTGGACCGATGATCAGCGTCCTTACCGAAACCGTAAGGTGCGAATCTTAAACGGTGCGCACACGGGAGGCGTCCCCGCCTCTTTTCTCTGTGGTCTCGACACGGTGAAGGAGATGATGGAGGACGAGCTCACCGGGCGTTTCGTGAATACACTCATCGACGAAGAGATACTCAAATCGTTCGGGGAAGACGACCCGGCGGCTCTTGCGGCACTCGCAAGCGCGGTGAAAGATCGTTTTCGTAACCCTTACATCAAACATCGCCTTCTGAGTATCATGCTGAACTCTTCCTCCAAGTTCGTCGTGCGTGATCTGTCAAGCCTTCTCGACTACAACGACATCCACGGTTTTCTGCCGAAGTGCCTTGTCTTTTCGCTCGCGGCGCTGCTTGTGCTCTATAGAGGCGGCAAGTGTGAAAACGGGATCATGAAATCCGAGCGCAATGGCGAGCCCTTTGAGATCAAGGACGACGAGAAGGTCCTCGCTTTCATGCAAAGGACATGGAAGAACTACTCGCCCTCTCCTGAAAAAGCGCTCGATACAGCGAAGACACTTCTCTCGGAACGTTCGATATGGGGACGAGATCTGAACGAGATTCCCTCCCTCACCGAACTGGTCTCTCGAAATATCCTTCGCATCACCGAAAAAGGGATGAGAAGCGCCATGAAAGAGGTCCTTCAGGCATGAATTATATCCCCTCCATCCGCTTCTCCGAGAAGGACAACGTCGTCGTCGCGCTTGAAAAGGCTTTACCGAAAGACGTGATGCAATTCCACGGTGGAACCCTCACGCTGAGGAGCGCGATTGAACCAGGATTCAAGGCGGCTTTGTGCGACATCGTCGAAGGTGAGACCGTCCTCAAATATGGAGAACCCATCGGCATAGCACGTCGCAGAATCAAGGCGGGAGAACGCGTTCACGACGACAACCTCGCCTCCGCGCTTTCCGGCGAACTGACCATCGAACCGTGGAGTAAACCGACTCCTCCCGAAAACGAAAAAGAACCACCCTCCTTCTTCGGATATAGAAGAAAGAACGGGCTCGTCGGCATTCGCAACGAACTTTGGATCATACCGACCGTTGGTTGTATCAACGGTCTCCTTCGTAACATCGTGAAAGGCTATGCACTTCCACACGGCGTCACGGCCCTCCGTGTGCTCGAACATCCCTGGGGCTGTTCACAACTTGGCAATGACCTTGACAACACCAGACGCCTTCTCACCGGACTTGCACACAACCCGAACGCGGCGGGTGTGCTGGTCGCTGCAATGGGCTGCGAAAATCTCCAACTCTCTTCCATGAAAGAAGGACTCGCAGACGTAGAAAACCTCCGCACCATCGTGATGCAGGAGGAAGACAATGAGGAGGAGGCGGTCCTCGAGGCACTCGACGAACTTTCCGCGGGAATCGTCATCGAGAGGAGTCTCTGCTCGGCCAAAGATTTCGTGCTCGGGGTCAAATGCGGCGGCAGCGACGCTCTTTCAAGCATCACGGCGAATCCGCTCTTAGGGCGTATCACGGACAGGTACACCTGTGCGGGAGGTACCGTGATCATGGGCGAGCTGCCGGAGATGTTCGGCGCAGAAAAAGGAGTCCTCGCGCGCTGCGCCACACCAGAGGTACATGCGGAACTGGCTGCGATGCTCCGGTCTTTCCGAAATTATTTCACGGAACACGGGCAGCCCGTATTTGAAAACCCTTCACCCGGAAACAAGGCAGGCGGGATCAGTACGCTCGAGGAAAAATCGCTCGGCGCGGTGTCGAAAAGCGGCTCCTCGATCGTCACGAGCGTTCTCTCATACGGTGAAACATCAAATGCAAAGGGACTCAATGTCGTCTTCTCGCCCGGCAATGATCTGGTCTCCTGCACCGCAATGGCGGCATCGGGCGCGACGATGATTCTATTTTCCACCGGAAGAGGAACCCCCTTCGGCACGGTGGTTCCAACGCTCAAAATCGCCACGAACGCACCTCTTGCCATAAAGAAGAAAAACTGGATAGACTTCGACGCCTCGATTGCGATAACGGAAGGATTGGAAAAAACGGCGGACGAGCTCGTCGAAAAAATTACCGACACTGCAAGCGGACATCACACGCGCAACGAAGAAAACGGCATTGCCGAAATTTCGATATTTAAAGACGGTGTCATACTCTAAAGGGAGTGCTCGACGAGATGAAATCGATCGTGATCAAAGAACCGGGCAAAGTAGAGATAAAGGAAATATCCACACCGAAACCACGCAGCGGCGAAGCTCTTCTGAAGCTTCTTTATGGCGGCATATGCGGCAGCGATTTAGGGGCCTACAGAGGGACATTCGCCTATTTTTCCTATCCGAGAAGACCCGGCCACGAGTTTTCCGCCGAGGTGACGGAGATCGGGGAAAACGAAGCAGGCATCCAAAAAGGCGACATCGTCACCTGCAACCCATACTTCAACTGCGGTCATTGTTATTCTTGTCGCCGGGGACTCGTCAACTGCTGCATGACGAACCAGACGATGGGTGTACAGCGCGAAGGCGCTTTCGCGGAGTACATAACGATGCCGGTGGAACGCATTTATCCCGGCAAAGGGCTTCCCGCAAAGGCTCTGGCTTTGGTAGAACCATTCTGTATCAGTTATCATGGGATAAAGCGCGCTCGCATCAAAAAGGGAGAACGGGTGTTGATCGTAGGAGCGGGGACGATCGGAATACTTGCCGCAATGGCAGCCAAACTTATGGGGGCCGAAGTGTACATGTGCGACGTCGCACAACGGAAACTCGAATACGCAAAAGAATTCGGCGTGGACGGCGTCATCAACAGCGAAGAGAGTGACTTCGGCAACAGGGTGAACGAGATAACGGACAAAGACGGCTTTGATGTAACGATCGAAGCAGTGGGGCTTCCTTCCACCTTCCAAAACTGCATTGACGCCGTCGCTTTTGGAGGAAGGGTGGTGCTTATCGGCATAGGAAAGAAAAATCTCGACTTTGACTTCACCGTGATCCAAAAAAAAGAGTTGAATGTTTTCGGTTCGAGAAATGCGTTGGAAAAGGATTTTACCGACACAATCGACTACGTCAGGGGCAACGACATCGATTTGGAGGGGATCGTCACAGCGACATACAGGATGGAAGACGCACCGGCCGCTTTTAAGGATTTCGACAGAAACGCCGGTGACATGCTGAAAGTGATCCTGGAATTCTAACCGTCATTGAAACGAAACTTGTTTCAATAGAACACAAACAAACCATTTATCACAAGGGGGGCAACAACCGTGAAAAAAACCGTCATCGCTTTACTTTTAGTCCTCATCACCATTTGTTTGTTGCAGCAGGCAGAGGCCGCACCCGTCAAGGTACAGATCGGATTCGAGAACACGATGCAGGAACCGATCGGGCGGGCTCTCGAAAAATGGAAAGAGATCGTGGACAAGAAAAGTAACGGCGGCATGGTCATCGAGATATTTCCGAACAGTGCGCTTGGCTCCAAGAACGAACTCATCGACCAGATGCTCCTTGGCGAACCTGTGATCACCCTTGCCGACGGAGCGTTTTATGCCGATTATGGTGTCTCCGATTTTGGAATCGTCTTTGCCCCGTTTTTGTTCGACAACTGGGATCAGTGCTGGAAATTGATAAAGTCAAAGTGGTATGCGGATCAGAGCAAACAGCTGGAAGCCAAAGGGCTCAAGCTGCTTGCTTCCAACTGGATTTACGGTGCGCGCCACACGCTCACGACAAAACCGGTCAAAATGCCTTCTGATCTGAAGGGACTGAAGATTCGCGTTCCCTCGAACAAGATCCAGACAGAAGGCTTCAAAGCCCTCGGTGCGGCAGCGACGGGAATGGCTCTCGGCGACGTCTACCAAGCTCTCCAGGCGAAGACAATCGACGGAGCGGAAAATCCCCTTTCCACGCTGTACGGAAGGAAACTCCACGAGGTCGCAAAATACCTCATCCTTGACGGCCATGTTCTGAACTTCACGACCTGGATATGCGGAACGTCGTTCTTCAACAAGCTGACGCCGGAACAGCAGAAACTTCTCGTATCCGCCGCAGAAGAGGCGGGGATTTTCAACAACAAACTCAAGGAGACCTCGGACAGCGAATACCTCGAGAAGATGAAAAAAGAGGGCGTGAAGGTAACGGAGATGACCCCGGAGTCGAAAGCGGCATTCAGAAAGGCCGCAGAATCCTTTTATTCGAAAGGGAAGCAGCTTGGCTGGTCGGACGGGCTCTACAAGAGAGTGAAAGACGCAATGAAATAAAAACATCGCGGTACACGCGGCTGTCGCCACCTCTTGAGACGACAGCCGCGTTTGCCGGGTGACTTCAAGAAAGGTGATGCAAATGGGCAATCGCAGAATAAAACCCGCGATGGTCGTGGTCAATCTAGATCTGATCGCAGCCGGTGTGTCGCTGGTGGTTTTGGTTTTTTTGACCTTCTCCGGCGTAATCATGCGTTACATTGTGGGAAGACCCTATACATGGCTCGAGGAAACACAAATGGCCTGCATGGTCTGGATTGTTTTTGCATCTGCCGGGGCCGCCTTCACCACTGGAAGTCACGTTGCCATCGAGATGGTCGTGGATCTCCTGCCGCCGGCAATACAAAAATTGATGGATCTTCTCATCGCGATCGTCGTGACACTTATTATCGCATATCTTGCATTGCGCAGCCTCGACTACTTGAAGATGCTCGCGATGAGCGAAAAACGAACCAGCATGCTACGGATCCCCTATGTTTATATATACTTTATCGTTCCGCTCTCTTGCGCCCTGATGCTCATAAAATATTATTACGTGTTTTATACAAAACACGTCAAAAAACAGGGAGATGCTGTATGATGCACACATCGATATTGATTGCTTCCTCCGTTATGCTTGTTTTGCTCTTCCTCAAGGTCCCTGTGTTTGCGTCGGTGCTCGGCGGTTCCATCTGCTACTTCGTATTGACGCCCGGAACCAACCCCGCCATATTCGCACAGAAGATGATAAGCGGCACCGAAAGTATCTCTCTTTTGGCAATTCCCTTTTTTGTCTGCGCCGGCGTCTTCATGAACTATACCGGCGTAACCAAACGCATCATGACATTCTGTGAGGTGATGACCGGCAGAATGAGTGGCGGACTCGCACAGGTGAACGTCCTCCTTTCGACGCTCATGGGCGGACTTTCCGGATCGAACATCGCTGACGCGGCTATGGAGGCGAAGATGCTCGTGCCAGAGATGGAAAAAAAAGGATACTCAAAAGAGTTTTCCTCCGTCATAACGGCGGCCTCGTCGATGATAACGCCGTTGATACCGCCCGGAATCGCGATGATTCTTTATGGCTGTATCGCCAACGTGTCCATTGGAAAGCTCTTCGTCTCCGGAATAAGCATCGGCTCGATGCTCTGTGTCACAGAGATGTTCATGGTTATGCTGATCTCGAAAAAACGTGGCTATATCCCCATTCGTACGGAAAAACTGACGTCGAAAGAAGTGGTAAACGCCGTCAAACCCGCTTTTTTGCCGCTCTGTCTCCCTTTTATCATCATCGGCGGCATCCGATTCGGCGTGTTTACCGCGACCGAGGCGGGGGCGGGGGCAATCGTCTATGCCATCGCCTTGGGATTGTACTATAAGGAACTGCGGTTCAACGATGCGGGAAAAGCCATCCGCGAAACGGTGACGACGACGGCGGCGATCATGATGATCGTCGCATCCGCGACGATCTTTTCGTGGATTCTGACAAGGGAACAAATTCCGCAACGTCTCACGGAGTGGATCGTCTCGACGATCGACAACAAATATATGTTCCTTTTCATTGTCAATATATTCCTTCTCATCGTGGGAATGTTCGTCGAGGGCAACGCTTCGATGATCGTTCTCGTCCCCCTTTTGGCTCCGATCGCCTCCGCATACGGAATAGACGAAATCCATTTCGCGATGATTTACATTTTCAACAACGCGATCGGCGCGTTTTCTCCTCCAATGGGCACACTGATGTTCGTCACCTGCGGTATCACGGGCTGCAAAACAAAGGATTTCATCAAAGAAGCCCTGCCCTTTTATCTGCTCCTTGTCATCGTTCTTCTACTAATAACGTATATTCCGGCTTTCTCGACATGGCTGGTCGATATCTTTTACTAGGGCGTGCCGCTCATGATGGGAGGCCGCAATCACGAAAGACCACGCCACACCCAACGCTTTACGCGGTGTTGCCAAAGGTTTTTGCCGTGGGGAGTTTGCAGCGGCTGCCGGCTTGTTGTAATGGCATATAAAAGAGGGATACCATGATGGATTCCTCCCTTGCACGAGGTATGTTCGGCACCGTTTCCATGCTTTGCAGACCGATCTCGGTGGAGGGAAAAAATACGTCGGGCGAGATGGTTTTACCGAAAAATTCCGAAATTTATAACTAGAACATGGAGAGCAAACTTTGATAGCATAGAATTATATAAGCCGTATCCGGATAAAAACAGAGCGTCATGCCATCGTTAGATTTTTTTGGAAGGAAGTGCTTCGATGCCTAATTCTTTTTTAGGCGAAAATTTTCTCCTTGACAGTCACCCCGCCCTTATCCTTTATCACGAGTACGCCGCCGATATGCCGATATTCGACTATCACTCCCATTTGCCCGTCGAACAGATTACAGCCGATCGACGGTTCGAAAACATAACCCAACTCTGGTTGTACGGCGATCATTATAAATGGCGTGCGATGCGGGCATGCGGTGTCGGCGAGGAGTTGGTTTCAGGAAAACCCATTCCCGCAGACGACTACGAACGCTTCGAGGCGTGGGCGAAGGTCGTACCTCAAACGATCGGCAATCCGCTCTATCATTGGACACATATGGAGTTGAAGCGTTATTTCGGAATAACGAAACCGCTTTCCGAGAAAACGGCAAGAGAGATCTACGATACTTGTTCCCTGATTTTACAGATGCCGGAGATGAGCGCTCGTTCCATCATACGAAAAAGCAATGTCAAGGTTCTCTGCACGACCGACGATCCGGTGGACGATCTCACCGGACACCTCCAGATGCGAAAAGAGAATTGGGGGACGAAGGTATTTCCCACTTGGCGTCCGGATAGAGCTTTTCACGCCGGAGACGCAAGGAATTTCAACATCTGGGTGGATGACCTACAACGCTCGGTACATGCCGACATAAGAATCTACGATGATTTCATAAACGCTTTACAAAAAAAGCACGATCATTTCCACGATGCCGGCTGCCGCCTTTCCGACTATGGCCTCGAACGCCCTTATGTTTTTGATTTCACCGAACGAGCCCTGGCCACGGCCTTTGCAAGGGTACGTGCTGGCAAAGACCTTGTGGGCGACGAATTGGAGATCTATCGCTCTGGTATTTTACATCGGCTTCTTTGCATGGATGCGGAAAGCGATTGGACGCAACAGCTACATTTTGCCGCAAGGCGCAACAACAACAGTCGTAAATTCATATTGCTGGGGCCGGATTCCGGTTACGACAGCATTGGAGATTTCGAAATCGGAGAAGGGTTGGTGCGGCTTCTGGATCGCCTGGAATATGGCGGGAAATTAGGTCGAACGATCATCTACACGCTCAATCCGAGGGACAACGATATGATCGCTTCGGTTATCGGAGCATTTATGGACGGCAAGACTCCGGGAAAGATTCAGTTTGGTTCGGCCTGGTGGTTCAACGATCACAAAGCCGGGATAGAGCGTCAATTGGAGACGCTCGCGAGCATCGCTCTTCTAAGCCGTTTCATAGGAATGTTGACGGATTCCCGAAGTTTCCTTTCTTACCCCAGACACGAGTATTTCAGACGGATTCTCTGTAACCTTCTTGGGCGCTGGATTGAAAGAGGAGAGCTACCCGAAGATTATGAGTTTCTCGGCAACGTCGTTCAGGATATATGCTACAGAAATGCGGTCAACTACTTTAGGTTGACTCTGGACTGAAAAGACGAGTTCTCCGTGAATCTCGGTTGATTCAGAAGAACTCGTCGGCAAAAGACTCAATGACTTTTTTCTCCGGTTTTTTGCAGGGCCTCCCAAAGGCCGTTTAGATACGTTGCTCCCAGCGCTCTATCGTACAACCCGTATCCCGGTCTACCCTTTTCACCCCAGATCATCCGGCCGTGGTCCGGCCGTGCGTAACCGGCAAAACCGATTTCGTGATACGCCTTCATGATCTCGAACATATCCAGGCTTCCATCCGAGGAGAGGTGCGAAGCCTCGTCGAATATGCCGGGGGCAAGAATCTTTATATTCCGGATATGGGCAAAATGAATCCTTTTCTTTTTTCCAAAATACCGTACGATATAGGGAATGTCGTTTTGGGGATCGGCGCCCAGGGAACCGCTACAGAGAGTGATCCCATTGTAAGGGCTGTCGACCAGGTCGATAATGGCATCGAACTGTTCTTTGCCCGTTGCGATGCGAGGCAGCCCGAAGATGTTCCAAGGAGGATCGTCCGGATGTATCGCCATTTTTATGTCCAGTTCAGCGGCAAGTGGAATAATCGCTTCCAAAAAATATTTTAGATTCTTCATCAGGTCGCTTTGCGTAATCGATTCATACCGCTGAAAAAGAGTCTTCAATTCGGACAATCGGGCCGGTTCCCATCCAGGCATTTCGAAATTCGCCGTATCTTTTTGAATTTGCCTGACAAATTCCTGAGGATCTCCGATCCGATTTATGATGTTTTTATCATAGGAAAGCACCGTCGAACCGTCCGGTAATTCTTTCGCCAGTTCCGAACGGGTCCAGTCGAACACCGGCATGAAATTATAGCAGACGACTTTGATCCCAGCCCTGCTCAGGTTTTTCAACGTATTCATATAGTTTTCGATATACAAATCCCGCGAAGCAGATCCGAGCTTTATATCTTCGTGGACATTGACACTTTCTATCACCTTCAGTTCGAGACCGGCCGAATTGACCTCCTCCTTCAACGCAGCGATCCGTTCGTACGGCCATGTTTCGCCGACCGGAACATCCATCAGAGAACTCACTACACCGGTAATGCCCGGTATCTGACGAATATATCGAAGTGGTATCGGATCCATTTGTGCTCCATACCAGCGTAATGTCATCTTCATCTTTTATATCCTCCTACTACACGATATATTTTTGCAGTGTGCGCCTGACGCTCCCTGGACCGACCAGCATCTCGACGAACATCTTCTCGATTCGCTCCGATAGGCCGATTTCTTCCAAATCCACATGAAAGAGCGCTTCATTCTTCAGAACCGGTTGCAACTGTCCTCTGTAGCTCTCGGGCTTGCCGAAGAATATGGAGGAAACGGAATCCCGCAGTTCTTGCATCATGGGATCCGGACTGAGAGCGATCGCGTCTCCTTTGTCATCGACACCGAGCAAGTATCTGAACCATGTCGCGATTACAAGGGGTATGCAGACGAAACCACCCTCTGGACGACTTTCTTTTGCCTGGTACAACTTCAACGTTTCCCCGAAACGAATGCCGATCTTCTGGGATGTGTCGGTGGCAATGCGTTGAGGGGTATCGGGTATATTGGGATTCGGAAAACGTTCCTCCATCACCTCGCGGGCGAAAGCCAAGGGAGAGATGATTCCAGGATCCGCAACGACCGGCATTCCCTCCGTAAAAACAAGCCTTTCAAGCAGTTTCTGCAGATCCTGATCCAAAACGGCTTCCCATATAAAGGCATAACCCAAAAGACATCCATAAAGGGCCAGAGCGGTGTGTATCGGATTGAGACACGTACAGACCTTCATTTTTTCTGTTTTCTCAACAGTGGATCGATCCGTGAAGTGAACATTCGGTGTGGCAATCGGCATATGCCCGGCGGGGAAATTGTCTTCTACAATCAAGTATCCGTTTGCTTCCGCGTTTACAAAGGGTGCGATGAAGGTTTTTGCTCCGGTTACAACGATATCCATATCCATAAATCCGAGGCGGTTCAAAGTCATTTGAACCGATTCCGCGGGATGAGGCGTGATCTTGTCGATCATTGTCCACGGAAAAGAAATTTTTCGAGGGTTCGTCAGGTAGGAGAGAAAACGCTCCTCGACAAAACCGCGCTCGCACCATTCCCGAGCGATCGTCAGGACTGCATCTTGCAGCCTTTTCCCATTCTGTGAACAGTTGTCCATGCTGACAAAAGCGAGCGGCAGCTCCCCCATTTTGAATCTGGCATAAGCGAGCGTCGTGACGATCGACATCGTGTGCCTGGGCGCGGCCGGTCCGTTTTCGATGTCCTGTAATACCATCGGGAAATACTCCCCCGCCATATCGCGCAACGCGTAGCCTTTTTCCGTAATGGTGAAACTCGCCAGTTGGAGGGACGCCTCGCAAAACACCTGCTGCAGGCGCGTCCAGTCCTTTTGATTGGCGTAGTTTGTCGTAACGCTTTCCGCTACGCTCCCTATCAATTCCTTCTCGAACACGCCGTTTGCGTGCATTTTGACGAGAAGGCTCAAATTGTCATGAGGCTTGTATATCGCATCGACGATCCCGAAATCAAACGATTCTGCCGCGATGATACCTTTATCCGTCAGCCCTTCGTTCAATGAATCCTGAACCAGTGCGGCGATGAAACTCCTGAAAATATTGCCGGCTCCGAAATGAACCCATATCGGTTCACGCTTCGTTTTCTCCCTCATTCCATTGATATCGTACCGAGGGAGAGAAACTCCCGCTTTCTCAAACGCATCCGAATGCTGTTTCATGGAATTGACTTGCAGTTTGAGCATCATATCGGTTACCTCTGTTCGACAAGGTGCTTCCCCAGCTTTTTTTCGAGAAACGCCTGTAAATATGTAAGAGCTGTGCTGAAAATCAAGTAAATGAAACCGACTTCCAAATAAATCCACAGGGGATACATTTTGACAGCGGTGATCTGCTGCCCGATCTGAAAAATTTCCGCGACGGTGAGCGTCGCGACCAAAGAAGTATCTTTGAGCAAGCTTATGAACGAATTTCCCAGAGAAGGGACTGCGACAAGAGCGGCCTGAGGTACGATTACATAACGCATGGTTTGTATTTTACTCATCCCAAGAGCCTTCGTCGCTTCCCACTGTCCTTTCGAGATTGAAATCAGAGCCGCCCGAATCACTTCGGAGTTGTAGGCTCCCTGGCTGACGCTGAGCCCGATCACGGCGGAAACAAAGGGCGTAAAAACAATGTTGATGTTGGGTAAGCCGTAGAAAATGACAAACAATTGAACGATCAGAGGGGTTCCTCTGATAACCCAGACGTAAAACGCGGCGACATACGATATGACTTTCATTTTTGAAAGCCTCATCAGGGCTACCAGAAAAGCCAGAACAAGGCCGATCGTAAACGAGATGAGCGTCAATGGAACGGTCACGACAAGCCCCGCTTTGAACATCGGCCAAAAGGAATCAAGCAGCAACGTCACGATTTTCGTTGTTCCGCCCATACGGGAAACCTCCATCATATGGAATGGTTGCGAGGACCGGTGAAAGAGTCGAATCCCCGCAACCACACTGTCGCTTATTTTTTATAGATGCTGATGCTGTCCGCGACCTCTTTGCCGAAATATTTTTCGGCAAGGCTGTAACAGGTTCCGTCCGCAATCATACTTTTAATGATTTCATTGGCTTTGGCGGCAAGTTCGGCGTCGGCTTTGCGGAACATTGCGGACGACTCGATTTCATAGCTGTTTTCGGGTTTGTAAATTGCCGCAACACGAATTTTCACGTCCGGTCTTTCCTTCATGTACTCGACGATGGAAGTCAGGTTATTCACGGAGGCATCCACCCTGCCCGTGGCGATCAGATCCATCGCCTGTGTCAAGGAAGCATCCGATAGAGTCGCCCCATATTTTCGAGCGATGTTGCCCGCCGTACTGGAAAGGGAGTTTGCGCATTTTTTACCCTTCAGGTCTTCGAAAGATTTTATACTCTTGTTGTTCTCCGCGACAACGACCGCAAAGGGATTTTCCGCGTAGGGGAGCGACATTGCATAGCGTTCCTGGCGTTCTTTCGTCGGATTTACCCCGCAGATGACGACATCGTAGCGTTTTGCGTCCAAACCGGCGATTACGCCATCCCATTTATTGGAAATATTGAATTCGGCCTTTACTCCCAAGCGTTTTGCGATCTCTTTTGCGATATCGACTTCAAAACCGGTTAATTTGCCTGTTCCCTGTTCGTTATACACATAGGGAATCCAATTGCCTTCCGCTCCGATGGTTAACTTGCCTGCACTGGTGATTCTTTTCAGGGAACCGTCCGCTGCAAAACAACTGTTGACTGCCACAAACAGTATGCAAAGCACAAATCCGATAACAAGCGCTGAAATTCTGTTTTCCCTTTTCATTTTCATCATCCTTTCCAAACGAAGCCGATCTTTTCAGAAAACGCATCGACGGTGGCGCAGATGTTTTGTTTTCATGAACTCCCCCTTTATCAGCACCGGCAAAAGTCAATCCACAAGAAAACGCCTCAATACTCTCATGTTTTTCAAGTCAGCCGCGAAAGGATCGTTGAAATAGCGTTCGTCGGCAATCTCCTGTACCAGATATCCGTGATATCCATACCGATTGATGACTTTAAGTTGTCTTTCAAGAGGAGTATTGCCTTCGCCCCACACGTTGTGAACATACGGGTCGCCATCCAAAAAATGCATATGAATCAAATCTCCACCGAACGTATCGAACCAATCATCCAGCGTCTCCCCTGCCGATCCCGTGGCGATGGAATCGATCATGATTTTCAAATTAGGATGGTTCACCGTCTCCCACATTCTTTTTGCGCGTGGCAGGCTGTTGACCAGGTTCGATTCGTCCTCACGCAAGGACTCCATTGCCAGCGTGACCCCGTATTCCCGGGCAAATTCCGCCAAACGATACAGATGTTCGGAAGAGCGCTTCCACATCTCTTCGAATTTTTCACTGGCATAACCCCAACCGGAGTTGACGACGGCGATTCGGGCTTCCAGCTCGTGTGCCACTCTGATGCCGTTTGAAAAGTATTCATAGCTGCGTTCGAGGTGGAAAGGCTCCATCGCTGCGTATTGGTATTGATAGGAACAACTTGGCGATGTCACCGAGACGACCTTCATCTTTCGATCACGAAGTTTTTTCTTCAGTGCCCTGCAATCGTCATGGTTCAAGGAGTCCAGCCAGAAGTGAGAGGCACCGCACCAAAGTTCGATGTTGCTATACCCTACCCGTTGTTGACATTCCAGAAAGTAATCCAAGGAGAAGTTACGATAATGCTGGTTCATGGCGACGAGTTGTTCGCGTTTTATCATAACGATATCGGCTCCAATTGTTCCAAAAGATAGCGATAATTTCTCTCATCCGCTTCGAAAGGATTTCCTATATCGTTTTCTCCTTTTCTGTACTGAGAAAATACGCCTTTATACCCTTCGCTCACGATCTGTTTAAAAAAGCCCGCACAGGGGAGACAACCTTCACCCCATACACGAGGTCCTTTATAGTTCCCGTCGATGAAGCGGACCAAGGCGATGTCCGCGCCAAAGGCATCGAACCATTGAGGAATCTCCTCTCCAACCAGGCTCATCACATGTGTATCCAAAATTATTTTGTGATGTTGGGAGCCCACCTCATGTTTCATTTGCCTCAGTTCGGCAAGGGAGAGCAAAATGGAGGAATTTTCGGGAGAAGCGATGCCCGTTGCGAGAAAGACATCCAACGTTTCGGCAGTTTCACACAGCTCCTGGAGCATCTTTCTACAGTGACGCCACAGAATCTCCCGGGGAACGTCGAAACACCCGCCGGAGATTTCAACACAAAGAACAGGTGAATGAAGCCGTTTCGCTATTTTCATGGCGTTACGAAAATAGGCCAAAGTCGCTTCCCCCTGCTTACTTTCCACCTTTGCACAGACGGAGTAACGATACGATTTTGGAGAAAAAGCGACAAGCCGCATATCCGCACCTTTCAAAGAATCGACAATTCGCGAAGAGTCTTCACATTCGATATGATCACACCACAAGTGCGGAACCTGTGCAACGAATTCCATCTGCCGGATTCCACATTTCCGCTGTTCTTCGACGAACGCATCGAATGGATAACGGATATATTGAGCGTTGCTCGCGGCGATTCTCTCCATCGTCATGCTGTTATTTAATCTCTCCCGGGTAGCCGTCCTGACAGAGTTCAAACCACACATAAGCGAAAGACTCCCCCTCCACACACTCGCTGCCATGCTGGCATCCGTGAGGAGTATAGATAATGTCCCCGCCTTCGAGCTTTATTTTTTCGTCTCCTGCCGTATAGGTGAACTTGGTTCCCGGCAGCATGATGTACCATTGTTCCAGTTCGTTGTGCATGTGCTGCCCGATATAATTCGGCCCGTCCCCGAAGTTCGCTCCCATACTGAGGCGCCCCAGGTTTCTGTGTTCCAGCAGCATCATCTGTGTCACTCCCGCTCCCGTAAAGCGCTCCTTGTAGCGCCATGCCTCCGACACACCGCGAAAGCGGGGAAGCTCCATGCGCGAATCGACCAGACTGGTTTTGTCATAATCGTTGACCTCGGTTACGATGCGCACAAAATCAAGCGGTTCGTCTGCATCCGCGGCAGCGTGAATCGAAAATCCCTCGACGTCAAATTCAGGTACAAAAACGGAGACTTCGAAGATGCGAAAAATCCTCCTCGGTGTGGTTATATAACCTTTTCCGTTCGTAAACAGAAAAACCTGATTGTGTCGGGTCAGCGGATAGATATCCGGTTCGATCCTCGCCCCCGGTTTCAGAGAACACCGATAAAGACTTGCGTCTCGATATTCATTTACGAGAATCGGCAAGCAGGAAAAACCATCTTTATAATCATGTTTTGTTTCCGAACGTCTTGAGATTTTTACAAGGCCCACTGCCAGTTCCTCCTTATTTGATTTCACCCGGGTACCCGTTTTCGCACAACTCAAACCAAATATAGTCGTAGACTTCCCCCGCGTCGGCCCTGCTCCCATGATACAGACCCGTCGGAGTATAGCTGAGATCTCCTCCGGTCATCTCAATTTGTTCGCCGTTCGCTTCGTATATGAAACGAGAGCCTTTCAAAGGGAAATACCATTGGACCAGTTCGTTGTGAATGTGCGCTCCAATCACGGTAGGCCCTCTGCCGAGCACCGCTCCCATACTGAGACGTCCAAGATTTCTATGTTCAATCAACATAAGAGAGGTGGTATGTTTTTCCTTAAAATCCTCATAGTACGTCCATCCCTGTGATATCCTCCGGAAACGGGGAAGCGTAATCCTCGCCTCTTTCAGACAGGCTCTGTCATAGTCGCTGATCTCTGTGACGATGTGTAAAAATTCCAGCGGCTCTTTACTATCTGCGGATGTTCTGATGACAAACGGCTCTTTGTCGAACTCCGGCACAAAAACAGAAACCTCGGTGATATTCCAAGCCTCTCTGGGAGTGGTTATAAAACCTTTTCCTCCGAAAAAAACAAAGATTTGGTTGTGCTCTTCAAGCGGATATCTCTTTGGCTCGACTTCACAACCGGGTTGTAGCCGACACCGAGCAAAAGAGGCTTGTGAATATGCTCCAGTCAACACGGGACAGCTCGAAAAACCGTTCTCAAACGCGTGTTTGTCATCTTTGTAACGTGCGACTTTAATCTGACACACGGTCTTCACCTCTTTGCGGTAACATTTTGCCCAGAAAGGTTTGGGTTCTCTTGTTTTGTGGGTTTGTGAATATACTTGCAGGGGACCCCTCTTCGACGATATAACCATCGTCCATAAAAATTACCCTGTCGCTGACGTCCCGTGCAAACCCCATTTCATGCGTTACGACCATCATCGTCATACCATCGGACACCAACTTTTTTATGACGTCAAGGACCTCGCCGACCATTTCAGGATCGAGAGCAGAGGTTGGTTCATCAAAAAGCATGAGTTCGGGTTGCATACAAAGAGCTCTGGCGATCGCAATGCGTTGTTGCTGACCACCGGAGAGCTGTACCGGATAAGCGTGCTCTTTGTCCGAGAGTCCGACGGTGTTCAACAAATCGAGGGCCCTCCTCCTCGCCTCTTTTCTTGTCACATTCTGTACGCAAATCGGGGCTAGAGTGATGTTGTCCATTGCAGTCAGGTGGGGAAAGAGATTGAATTGTTGGAAGACCATGCCCATTTTCCGAAGCGCAGCGTTGGATTCTTTGGGAGGACATGAGAGCAAGTCAACACCGTGATAAAAAATTTGGCCTTCCGAAGGCGTTTCCAACAGGTTCAAACATCGCAGGAGAGTACTTTTCCCCGAACCGGAAGGACCGATGATGACGACAACCTCTCCAGCCGTTACATCCAAGTCGATCCCCTTCAGCACTTCATTTTTTCCAAAATTTTTTTTGAGTCCCCGTATCTTCAGCATTTTCTCACCTCGATACAATAGGTACACAAAAGCGAATAACAGAACGGTCTTTCCCGCTATAACGTCGAAATCTCCTCACGACCCTTTTATGTTTCAAAGAGGAGAGAGTCTCGTAGACGCACTTGTATGTCATCATGGGGACTCGGTCATATCTTTAAATGAAGCTCCTTCCTCGTTTTCCCAGGCAGGGAGACGACAGAAAAGAAAAAATAAAAAAGCCTTTTTTCAATATGATATATTTCTGATATATTACTATAACATGAAACTACCACATGATTTTTTTCTTGTCAACAACATGGATCCACTTTGTTTGACAGTGAGTAAAAAAACCCTTACGATATCCCAGAAATATATCTAATGTTTTTATCATTGCATGAGGTGCGATATGGCTTCCTTCAAGGGGAAAAAAGAGCCGCTCAGTCAAAAAGCCTACAGAACGATCAAAAACATGATTCTCAATCATGAGCTCAGCCAGGGAGAGTTTATAAGCGAGGCTGACTTACAGGAGAAGCTCTGTATCGGACGAACGCCCGTGCGTGAAGCGGTTTTGCAGCTGTCCCAGGATCAATTGATCAGGATTCATCCCCGCAAGGGAATCGAGGTTGCGCGCATTTCACCCAAGACGATTCGGGACATTTTCGAGATTCGCTCTATTTTGGAGCCAGTCGCACTGCGAAAAGGAATCGACAAACTGGATAAAGACTGGCTCCGCGATATTCGTGATCAATTTGTAAGATATAATGGCGACGATATCGAATCCATTTCAAAAGAAGATGCCATCCATCTCGCCGATCTGGATAATCAATTTCACATAGGGTTGATCCGCGTAATGGGCAATCGATATGCCGACAATCTGATGCAGGGTTTCGTGGATTTTCTCGTGCTCATCCGCTCCACAGTCACGACAAGCGACATCCCCAGATTTCAAGACAGTAACAAGGAGCATATAGAGATCATCGATTTCATCCTTGTCGGCGATGTGGAACAAGCGTGCCAAAAGCTCTCGGAACACATCAGAATCTCCTACAACGAAGCCATTCGAACGATCCTCGATATTCTTTGAAAGAGATCACTTCTATCCGCCGGTATTAAAGACAACATTTTCACCACGCCATCTATCGCTTCTTTGAACTTCGCATAAGCCTCAATTCGCCTCGAAGGTCTCCGGTTGACGGCTTCAGGCAAAACCGATACAATTTTCGCGTCGGTCTGAAGCGAGGGTGGTGGAACTGGTAGACACGCGAGACTTAGGATCTCGTGCCATCGGCGTGGGGGTTCAAGTCCCCCCTCTCGCACCACCGAGAAGAATTCTTGTTCCGCTATTTTCCACTCCTCCTTTCCCACCCAGGGTGTATTGATGATTTTGTCCTCGCCCGTCTTCCCTGTGCGAGGACCTGGCCCTTTGACCGGAAACGGCATCGAATTCTCTGTTCACTGCGGTGAAAAAAACCGGCAAAGATCGTTATCCGTCTCTCCGTGACGATACGCAGCACAAAAACCCCATCCACGATCGCGTATAAATATTATTTTCACAAAAACGGTAAACCTTGACATATAATGGAACACCAAATATAGTTTAAGTATGCCTTATTCGGGGCCATTGTCCAAAAATCCAAATCATCGGGAGGGGATGTTTTGCTCAGAGCGGGCGTTGCTCAGATCGATATCAAAATCGGGGACAGGGCGGCAAACTACAGGAACGTCGAAGACTGGATGAAGCGCTATCACACGCCCTCGGAGTGGGAGACCGTCGTCGTCCTGCCGGAAATATGGGACGTCGGTTACGTAATCGACGAAGCCGATAAATACGGCGACCCGGACGCGAGATCGGCCATCGATTTTTTAGGGAGCCTTGCCCGTAAGTACAACGTCTGGTTCGCTGGAGGATCCGTCCTCGCAAACACGAAGGAAGGTGCCGTGAACCGGGCATTGGTCATCGATCCCAAGGGCGAATGCGTGAACCATTACGATAAGGTACACCTCATTCCCCTGATGAACGAGGATCGATACCTCAAAAGCGGGGACAGGGAATGCCATTTCGAGGTAGGCGGCGTTACCGCCGCTTGTCTGATCTGTTACGATATACGTTTCTGCGAATGGATGCGCCTAAATGCCGTGCACGGTGCCAAGGTTTTCTTTATTTCAGCGGAGTGGCCGACGATTCGTATCGATCATTGGATCGCCCTTCTCAAAGCGCGTGCGATAGAAAACATGATGTACATCGTCGCCTGCAACAGGGTAGGCAATTCGCAGAACACGGATTTCGGTGGACACTCTTTCGTGTTGGATCCGTGGGGTACCGTCCTCTACGAGGGCGGAGACAAACCAGACGGAGTCTTTGTGGAAATGGACACGGAAAAGGTACAGAAGATTCGGGAGCATTTAAAGGTCTTTTCCGTCCGCCGACCGGAGCTTTACAAAGAGTAGGCCTTTTTAGGAAGGGAAGTCGTTTACCGATGTCTCAGTTGAAAGTTTTCGTCACCGATAAGACGTGGCCGGACCTGGAGATCGAACGGGAAATTTTGAAGGACACCGGCGCCGAGATCGTTCTCGCGAAAGGAGGAACGCCGGAAGAGATCTGCGCCCAGGGATCGGACGCGGATGCCCTGATGGTTCTTTTTACACCGATGAACCGCAAAAACCTCTCCTGCTTCAAGAAGGCGAAGATCCTTCTCCGCACTGGTATCGGCACAAACAGTGTGGATCTGGACGCGGCCACGGAGATGGGAATCATCGTATGCAACGTACCCGATTATTGCCAGGAAGAGGTCGCCGATCATACGATCGCGCTGTTTCTCGACATCACGCGCAAAATGGTGGAGCTCGTCAATCAGACGCGCGCCGGTGGATGGGACATGTCGATCGCCGATCCCGTGCCGCGGTACCGCAATAAAATTTTCGCCTTGGCGGGATGCGGCGGCATAGGACGCCTCGTCGCACACAGGGCACGCGCGTTTGGAATGAAGGTGATCGGATATGACCCATATCTTTCCTCTCACATCTTCGCTGAAAACGACATCGAGCGGTGCGAAAGCCTCGAGGAGCTCTTTCGTCGGGCGGATTTCCTCTCCCTGCACATGCCGCTGACGCCGGAAAGCACGAACATCGTCAACACGGAGACTCTCGCCCTGATGAAACCGACAGCGTACATCATCAACACGGCGAGGGGACCGATGATCGACGAAGACGCCTTATACGACGCCTGCAAGGAACACAGAATCGCCGGGGCTGCGCTGGACGTGACAATCGCCGAACCACCCGCGGGACACACCAGGTTCATCGACAAACCGAAGCTTGTGGAGCTCTCGAATGTAATCATCACCCCGCATGCCGCCTGGAACTCGGAGGAAGCGATTCCGGAGCTGAGGGTAAAGGTCGCCCAGGAGATCCGTCGTTTTTTCAGAGGCGAAAGACCGCTTAACGTGGTCAACAAAGAGGTTCTCGAAAAACACCGTTTTTCGTTTTCGCAACAGAAACCACAATAAAACCGAGGAGTGAAGAAAATGAAAAAACGTTTTTATGCAGTCTTCGCGGTAGCGACACTCGTAATGGCACTTTTTGCGGCAAAGGCTCTCGCCGCGTCGAAACCTCTCGTGATCCGTATCGGACACGTGGTAACAGAAGAGGGAGGCGAGCACGTCGGCTCTCTGAAATTCAAGGAAATTCTGGAGAAAAAATCCAAGGGCAACATCAAAGTGGAGGTCTTCCCCAACGGACAAATGGGACAAAACCGCGAGCTGATCGAATCGATGCAGGCGGGGGTCCTCGAAGCCGGGCTCCCTGCACTTCCGGCTCTGGGAGGATTCACCGATGCGACGAAGGTCTTCGATCTTCTCTATCTGTTCAACAACCGCAAAGAGGCGGAAAGGGTCCTCGACGGCCCCGTCGGGAAAAGGGTCGCACAAGCGGTCGAAAAATCCGGCGTCAAGATCCTTGCGTGGTGGTCGCAGGGATTCCGCGAGTCGACGACAAACAGGAAATTTACCAAACCCGGCGAGCTGAAGGGGCTCAAAATCCGCGTAATGGACAACCCTCTTCACATCGAGGCATGGAACACGCTCGGTGCGAGCGCGATCCCCATGGCTTTTTCGGAGGTCCTCACAAGCCTCCAGCAGGGCGTGCTCGACGCGCAGGAGAATCCCTACCAGAACATCGTGCAGTCGGGTTTCGACAAGGTTCAGAAGTACATAATCGAGACCGGGCACCTTTACGGGCCGCTTCCGCTGGTCTTCTCCCTGAAGATCTGGAACAAGTTGACCCCAGAGCAGCAGAAAATGCTCCAGGAGGCCGCAAACGAAACGAAGACCTGGCAGCGTGAAGAGCAGGAAAAAATCAACACAAAGCTTCGCGACGGCATTATGAAGAGCAAGACGAGCGAAGTGATCCAGCTCTCCGACGCGCAGAAAAACGAATTCCGCAAAATGCTTCTTCCCGTTTACAAGAAACATGCCCCTTCGATGAACGGCATGCTCGAAGAGATATACAAAGAACTCGGTCGCAAAGTCGACTTCAAATAAAACCCTTACGGTTGCCGGGCGTGGGATGCCTCTCCCACGCCCGGCTGGCTCCCTTGAGGGGGTAAGGAGGATCTCTTTTGAAGAAAACCGCATGGCATTATCTAGATCGGTGGGAAGAATTTCTTCTCGCGATGTTTATGACCTTTATGCTGCTCACGCTTTCGATCCAGGTTTTCTGTCGTTATGTCCTTTCTTTCAGTTTTTCGTGGGCGGAACAGGCATCGAGGATCGGATTCGTGTGGCTTACGATGGTGGGCATCAGCCTCGCAGCAAAAAAAGGGATGCATCTGAAGATCGATGCGTTGCCGCAATTCCTCCCTCGAACGGCGAATTTCGTCAACTTCATCTCCAATTCCGTGACGATCCTCTTCGGCATCGGCATGGGGTATTTGATATTCAAAACGGTGCTTATGCAAATAGAGCTCAAGCAGTTTTTCTCCGCCATTCCGTGGCTTCCCGCCTGGACGATGTATATCGCCGGCGTTATCGGCATGTTGGGGCTATCGGTCAGGACGGCTCAGAACATATACCACTCCATGCGAGACAAGGCAGACGGCCCCGTGCCGCCCGAACGGGACGCGACAAACAACCAGGGGCTCGAAGAAGAGAGGACGGGGAAATAGTCATGGTTGTCACTTTATTGGTCTCGCTGCTTGTCGGGCTTGCCCTTTCGATTCCCGTGGCAATCGCCATGGCGGGAGCCTGCGCCATCGTCTTCCTCACGTTTTACTCCGGCGGAAATATGTTGCAGCTCCTCGCCCAGGCGATGATCACGACGTCGGATTCCTTCCCTCTGATGGCGATCCCGTTTTTCATGCTCGTCGGAACAATTATGTCGCGCGCCGGACTCGCCGAAGAGATCATCAACGTGGGGGACGCGATAACGGGTTCGCGCCCCGGCGGCCTGGGAAGCTCGACGATCGTCGCCTGCATGATTTTCGCGGCGATATCGGGTTCCGGCCCGGCCGTGGTCGCCGCCCTCGGTGTCATTCTCGTGCCGGCCATGGTGAAACGGGGCTACGATCCGGCATACGCCGGGTCCATCGTCGCCGCGGGCGCCACGATCGGGCCGGTCATCCCTCCGAGCATTCCCATGATCATCTACAGCGTCATCGCGGGGACGTCCGTCGTCAGCATGTTTGCGGCGGGAGTCGGGCCCGGAATCCTGATGGGAGTTCTGTTGATCCTCGTCAACTATACCGTATCCAAAAAACGGGGATACCTGGGGAAAGAGCGGGAAGGCGGCGTGAGGTGGGTCCTCGGCCGCTGTTGGAAGGCGAAGTGGGCTCTGTTCCTGCCGATCCTCATCCTCGGCGGAATATACGGCGGCATTTTCACCCCCACGGAGGCCGCGGTCGTCGGCGTCGTGTACGCTCTGTTCACGGGAGCGGTAATCTATCGCCAGCTCACTTTCAAAAAGGTGTACGAAGCGATGGTTGAGGCCGGGGTGCTCTCTTGCCTTTCGATGTTCATCCTGGGGGGAGCCACGACGTTCGGACGGCTGATGACGATGGAACGCATCCCGCAGACGCTCGCCGCGGCGATGCTCTCCATTACGAATTCACCTCTAGTCCTGATGATGCTGATCATGTTCTTCCTTCTCATCACGGGAATGTTCATCGATACCACCTCGAACGTCGTGTTGTTCACCCCTCTTTTCCTGCCGATCGCCAAAGCGCTGGGATACAGCCCCGTGCTCTTTGGGGTGGTGATGACGATGAATCTCTGCCTTGGCATGATCACACCGCCGGTCGGCGTCAACCTTTACGTCGCACAGGGCATCTGCAAGGCGCCTTTCGAGCATCTGATCAAGGAGAGTATTCCTCTCATCGCGGCTTTGATGGTGGCGATCATCCTCACGATCGTCTTTCCCGAAATAGCGCTCTTCATCCCGAAACTGCTCGGAATGATCGTTTAATCGGCCGCCCTGTCGCGTGGGAAAGGGCTGTGATCGACTCTCTTTCCCCGCGCGTCTTTTGTCGGTATAATTTTGGAGGACGATCGGCATGTGAAAACGATTTTCATCGTTAAGGTTGGTGAGTGAGATGTACGCGCTCTTGATGCCTGATGGTTCTTCAAAAAAAGAAGAAAACAACCTGGCGAACCTTATTTATGAAAATATCAAGGACAAAATCATCGATGGGAAACTGCCACCCGGCAGTCTCTTGCCGGAGCGCGGTTTCGCAAAGGAGTTCGGTGTCAGCCGCACGCCCGTGCGAGAGGCTCTGAAGCGTCTCTCGCAGGAGGGATGGATCAACTGGGAGGAGCGACGGCGCGCTGTCGTCTCGGAGATAAAAGAAAAAGACGTCGTCGAGCTCTTCGTGATGCGCGAGATGATCGAACCCTTCGCCTTCAGGCGGATCATCGCCTTCGGAGAGCCCGCCTTGCTGGCGGGCATGCTGGTCACGATCGCGAAGGAAATGGAAGAATTAAAAGACGATCACGTCGAACTGATGAAAAAGGACATGGTCTTCCACAGCACGATCGTCAACTTCGTCGGCGTGGAAAAACTCTCCATGATGTGGCAGAGGATCAGCGACGAGATGACCCGTCTCGCGATATATGCACTGCATGCGAGAAGACGCCCCGAAGATATTCTCGCGGAACATCGCATGATCATAGACGCATTTTGGAACAGCGACCTCGAAAGAGCGCTCGCCTGTATACATGATCATCATGCGAAAATCCAGACCGCCTATAAGGTAAAACAGCATCTGGACAGAGGTGAAACCCCTTAAAACCCTTCCGTCCGCCGGTGGATGAGTAAAGTACGTCCCGAAAGGAGCCTGCAATGATCGAAGAACTAAAAAAGATAACAAAGGAACTGAAACCTCAAATGATCGACTTCTGTCGCTCTCTCATCAAAATGCCATCGCTTTCAGGAAAGGAAAGAGGGGTCGCCGATCTTTACCTTGCGGAGATGAAGAAGCTGGGATATGACGAGGTGTTTCGCGATGCATGGGGCAACGTCATCGGCGTAATCAACGGCACGGAGAGCGGCCCTTCGATCCTGTTCAACGGCCATCTCGATCACGTGGACACGGGAGATTACAGCGAATGGGGCGGGTACGACCCTTACGGAGCTGTCATCGACAGGGACGAAATGTACAATCAGGATATGAACGGGTACGAAGAGACGGAGGTCATCCACGGGCGTGCCGCCGCCGACGTAAAAGGCGGCGGCGCCACAATGGTTTACGCGGGAGCGGCCCTTGTCGCGTTGAGAAGGGCGGGATTCCCCGTCAAGGGCCGACTCATCTTCACGATGACCGTGCTCGAAGAACCAGCGGAAATGCTTGGTATGATCAAGTTGATGGATGAAACCTTCCCCAACCATGGACTCTCCGCCGACGTCTGTATCTCATGCGAGGCGACGAGCCTCAAGCTTTATCTCGGCCACAGAGGGCGTGTGGAGATGCAGGTGACGATCTCCGGCGTGACGTCGCACGCGAGCGCCCCTTGGCTCGGTGTGAACGCCGTAAACAAGGCGACGAAATTTATAGACCGGGTGGAAAGAGTCGTGGACGCGGAAAAACACATCGACCCCGACCTCGGGGCGTCGAGCATCGCGCTCACGATCATCGATTGTACGCCCGGCTCCATGTGTATCGTTCCGGACAGATGCACCATAACCTACGACCGCCGCCTCACGCCGGAGGAGAGCGCGGAGGACTGTCTTGCGCAGATACGGCGTATCATCGACGACATCGCCTCCGAGGATGAAACATTCAGGGCCGAGGTGAAGATCGCGGCGGTGAAACGGACCTCCTACACCGGCATGTCCGAGGTGATACAGAACAAAAAAGAGGGGTGGAAGCTGGACAGGGAACACCCCGTCGCACAAGCCTGTGCCGACGCCCTGCAGAGCGTCGGGCAAGAGCCGAAGTTCGGATATTGGGATTTCGGGACGGATCTACCCGTGACCGCAGTTCGGCACGGAATCCCCTCCATCGGATACTCGCCGATGCAGGAATATTATTGTCATCGTCCTGTCGACAAGGTGCGTATAGACTACATGGAAAAAGCCCTCCTCGGATATGTGGCGATCTTCAACCGACTGGGACATCTGAATAAAAAGGACTTTGCGCTGTAATCCATGAGTCTATAAAATAATCCGTGCTTTTGCCCTTTCTCAGGAACCGCTTCGAGAGTTAGTCAAGGGGAACGGAACTCGAGTAGCCCGAAGAACAGCGATAAACCGGAGGGCTCCAGCAAAAGTCCTTCAGTGATTGAGATTTTCAGCCGGCGGGGACTACGGATTCATACCCGTTATCCTCGATAAGCAGCAGAAAAGGGCCGACGGCACAGAGGCAAAGCCGCATCCAACTGCATTTCCCGACGAAGGGACCGCCCCCGGCACGAAAAACGCGCTTTCCGAAAGAAAAAGGAAGCGACGATTCGTTTCTCGCCCTCCGGGGACATCCTTCGTCTTTGTCTCTCTACGCTCAAGCGACGCAACAAGCTCTTGCGAGCGCAAAGAAGACGGAACTTGCCGGGGTCACCTCGCGAAACTCTTGACGATCCTCACCAAGATGGCCGATATTTTCTCCATCGACTGCACGGGCACATATTCATACCTACCGTGGAAATTATGTCCTCCGGTGCATATATTCGGACACGGAATGCCCTGGAAGGAGAGAACGGTTCCGTCCGTGCCGCCGCGCATGGGGGTGTAGAAGGGAGTGATTCCCTCGGCTTTCATCGCCTCCTCGATCGCCTCGACGATTTCGAAGCGGTCCTTGATGGCTTCGCTTATGTTTTTGTACGTGTCGCTCATGGTAAACGTCACGGTATCGTTGCCGTAGACTTTGTTGAGATAGGCGGCGATATCGCCGATTCGCTCCTTTCTCGCCTCGAACTTCGTCCTGTCGTGGTCTCTTATGTAGAACTTCATCTTTGTAAGTTCGACATCTCCGCCGAACTCGAGAACATGATAGTACCCCTCGTATCCCTCCGTGTGTCCGGGTGTCTCCGCACTCGGCAGCATGTTGAGGAATTCGTTCGCGATCAGAATCGAGTTTTTCATCTTGTCCTTGGCGATTCCGGGATGGATGCTGACGCCCTTTACCGAGACCCTCGCCTCGGCCGCATTGAAGGTCTCGTACGTGATTTCTCCGATCGGGCCTCCGTCGAGCGTGTAGGCAAACTGCGGGTCGAAAAGCGCCTTGTCGAGGGTCTGTGCGCCAAGACAACCGGTCTCCTCATCGGTCGGGAAAAAGAGCTGCAACTCCGGGTGTTTTTCCTCCGGATGTTCATGAAAATATTGAAGCATGGTCATGATCTCCGCGATGCCGGCCTTGTCGTCGGCACCGAGAAGCGTGGTGCCGTCGGTGACGACGATGTCGTCGCCGACGTAATTTTTCAAATGCGGAAACGTCTTTACCTTCATCACGATGTTTTTTTCTTCGTTGAGCGGAATGTCACGCCCGTCATAGTCTTTCACGACGCGCGGTTTGACTCCATGCCCATTGAATTCAGGTGTGGTGTCGACGTGGGCACAGAATCCGATCGCCGGGGCACCGGCACAACCATTTGCGGGGACCCTGGCGTAGACACAGCCCGCTTCCGAGACAAAGACATCGACCGCCCCCAGCGCCTCCAGCTCACCCGCCAGAAGAAGCGCGAACTCCCTCTGGCTTTCCGTGCTTGGCACGGTTTTGCTGTCAAAGGCAGACTCCGTATCTATCTTTACGTACCTCAAAAATCTGTCGAGCACGGTTTCCATGAATTATGACTCCCTCTTTCGGAGATTACTTTCCAGCCGATGCCCTGTGGTAGACCGCTTCCAGTGGCACCGCTCCCGTTCCCCGGGTGAGGGCCGAAACCACGTAAATCACGGCAAAGGAAAACGGCACCATCAAAATGGCGCTTTTTACACCATACGGCGACTTCAAAACGATCTCCCAGACGATTGTTCCAACGCCGCCGGCGAGAATACCGCAGACTCCTCCGGCCTTCGTCACGTTCTTCGAAAAGAGCGCACAGACCAGAGCGGGCGTCACAGAGGCGCCGTACATCGAATAGGCGTACATCTGCACCGAAAGGATATCGGGAAAGAAGCGCCCCATCAGGTAAGCGAGGATCGCGATGCCCACGGCCGAGACCCTCAGGGCAAAGAGCTTCTCTCTGTCCGTAGCGTTTTTATGCAGGAAACGACCCCAGATATCGTAGGTGATATTCGACGAAATGGTGAGTATATAAGAGTCTCCCGTCGTGACGATAAAGGACATGCAGGCGGCCATCAGGAGACCACCGACAAGAGGAGGCATAAAGCCTATCGCCAGCTGGAAGATGACGGTATCGGGCCTGTCGATGTTCGGAAGCAGGTAGATGCCCGTCGTCGTGAGAATGATGATCAGTGCGCAGACCAAAATTTCGGAAAAGACGAGCCCGAGGCCGGACTTCCTGGCTGTCTTGACGTCCTTTGCGGCGCCCATTCGCTGGATCATGTTCTGATCGCCGAGAACCAGAAAGAAGACAGGGAATATATATCCCAACGCCTGAATTAAAGTCAGATTGCCGATGAACGTGTTTTTCCCCTCGGGGAGGTTCTTGAATACCCCCCAAAAACCTCCATCGACCTGCCCGGAAAGAAGAGGAATGGCGACCATAAACCCTCCGACGAACAAAAAGGCGCTGATGGCGTCGGTATAAGCGATGCTGACCATACCCCCGGTAACGGCAAGAAGCAACATCAAAAAGCCTGAAGAGATGATCGCGCTCTCGAGCTCCATACCGGTGGTGAGATTGACGAGATTGCCGGCCGCCTTGAACTGCGACGAGAGTATCCCAACGTAGCCCAACACGATACAGAGTGTCGCGATGACGCGCGCTGACGTCCCGTAACGTATCTCGAAGAGCTCCGGTATCGTGTAGGTCGTCGCCTCTCGGACACGCCCGGAAACGAGATACAAAAGAAACATCCCGATCGGAGCCCCCATAAAAACAAGGGTTCCGAAGAGCGGGCCGTTTTTCCAGATAAGATTCGCCGATCCCGTGATGCCACCGGCGCCGCACCACGTGGCGAGCAGCGTCCCCACCAGGACGATGGTCGGCAGACTTCTGTTTGCGACAGCGAAGTCGTCGGAATTCTTGACCTTTTTCTTCGTGAGATAAAGGCCGACCGCCACGACGAAAAACAGATACACCAACACACAGGTGATAATCACCGGACTTGCATTGAACATAAAATCATCCTCTCATCCGATCTCCTGCACGGGAACGCAGGACCCCGACATCTCGACATCTTCTCCGTAAAATCATGGCAGCTTCCGTTTTTCACAAGCTCCGAACCCCTCGAGGACACGCCATCAGGGACATCGACTTCGTCGCAAGCGAAAGTGGGGCCGAAGTGTCTCCGGCTCCTGTGAGTTTTTGTAGGCTCCGTTGTCCGAGCAATCAACCCTCCCGTCCGTCGATGGAATGCACGGCTTTGCGACGGTTCTTCGTGCCATTCTCGACGCTGATTCCGCTCGAATGCTCCCTTTAGCGTATTCTCCTATTAAAGCACTCTTTTGTTGAAAAGACAAACAATCAAATATTTTTTAGATTTCCACGTTCATTTTCCCTCCATTTTCGACACCCTTCGTCAAGATATCAGAGCAGCAAGGTACGACGCACCTGGTCTCACATACAAACGGACAGGGCTCAACTCCCGCCGCCCGGTAGAGCGCCCGTGCGGAAGAAGTGGGGTACATAGCCCTCGCGGTATCCGATCTCCGGCTTGCCGTATCTCGCCCGCTGTGCGTTCACGAGCTTGCGGGCGTTGTCGTACAGGCGCCGCACGGTGCGATACGCCTTGATCATGTTCTTGTCCGCGCCCATCTCCGTGAGTTCCGCATCGGTGAAGACCCTGCCCAGGGCGTCTCCCTGCAAAAGGATCCCCATGAATTTCTCCCGGTCGGAGACGAGGTTCTTGAACACACGGTCGACCGCGCGGTTCCAGTTCGCGCGCATCCGCTCCTGTTTCTGTATGGCGGCCTTGGCCATGCGGAAGAAGATCGCGAACTTTCCGTGCCTGCGCGCGACCACGTTCGGAGAGCTGAACAGGTCGATCATCTTCGTATCGTTCGACGTGTCTCTTTGTCTCTGCTGAATCTCGATCCGGTCCGCCCCGAACGTGGCGTCCTTTGCGAGCATCCGGTCGAACACGCCGCGCATCTCGTCGGTGAGCTCGATCTTCGGGTGGTTGCGCAGGGTTTCGTAGAGCTCCGCGAGCCACTGCTTGAATCGGAAGAACGCCGAACGCAGAGAGGGAGACGGGGCCTTGCCCTCGCTCACGTAGGCGACGAACGACTCGGCGAACTTTTCGTGCTGTTCTCTCGTGAAGCCCTTCTGTCCCTCTTTCCAGCCGAGGAATTTCTTGATCGCGGCGAGATCGGCCTGCAACTGCTTGTCGTCCTTGAACTTCGCCGCCTGCCTTTCCATCGCCCAGAGGAAGAGATGCCCGCTCTCGTGGAGGAAGGAGTCCTCCCGTGCGAACTGGCTCAGGTTGATCTTGACCTCTCCGCCGCCCATGGTCTCGGGGAGCGTGATCGAGGCGAGGCCGGAGCCGTCTTCCCCCTGATACAGCCCCGGATATTCCTCCCGCAGCTTGACAAGATCGGCTTCGGTCTTTATGTTGTCGGCATGTATCCGCTGTTGCGAAGCGTCCACGGGCAGCAACGGGAGCCCGGTCCGGTCTGTCCATGCGGTGGCTTTTCCTCTGTTCACATATCGCAGTCTTCCGTTTTCCACCTCATTGACAAACCACGGATCGTTTGGTACTCTGTTTTCAATTAAAGAGCCCTTCTCGGCGGCACCCCTTGGCGATTGGAGCCAAGACTGGCCCGTCGAAGAAGGGCTCTTTTCCCTGTCCTTCCCGTACGCGCTTGCAAGTCTGTTCACGACCAGCCTGTCTCGGCCTTTCGAGACGTTCAAGTGCAACGCAGCGACTACGCTCGCTCCATTCGCATCCCGTAAATCGAGCATGGCGACCAGGGCATTCTTTTCGGTCGCCGACTCAAACACGGCGATGGGATCGGCGATGGCGGCCGGAAGCTGTTCGAGGATCTCCGGCGTCATGCCCGGATGATCTTCGAGGATTCGGTTGATCTTCCCCGCGGTCATAAAGACCGGTTTCACGTCCGCTCCGGCCAGGTGCAGCGCGAGCGGTGTCGTCATGACCTTTATCGAAGTCCTCGGGTTCAGATTGTCCCTGTTCCTTATCGCCTCGGCAAACGCCTTCGTATCCGCATCGAGCTCCGCTTGCGCGGAGCCGCCTTCCCCCTGATACAGTTTTGGATGTTCATTTTGCAGCTTGACAAGATCGGCTTCGGTTGGTATATTCAACCTATGAAGTGCTTCCCGCTGGCGCGGCATAATGGGCAATTGCAGCCCGGCGCCCTCAGCCCAGGAAGCACTCTTTTTTGTGTTCATATACCGCAAATTCCCCGCCTCGATCTGCCCCGCGAACCACTGGTTGTTGACCTTCACGGAGCCGTCCGCTCCTTTTCTGATTTGTCCGTAGGCGCTGGTCATATAGGCCGGCTCTCCCGGCTTCGACGCGTTCAACGCCACGGGCACGACGATCGTCCCGCCCTTGGAGTCCTTCAACTCCAGCATGGAGACGTAGGAGCCCGGCACGGTGGCGGACTTGAACACCATAATGGGGTCGGCGAGCGCGCGGGGAATCTGTTTCAGGATTTCCGGCGTGATCTCCGCGTGTTTCTTGTCCAGGATTTTACTGAGCACATTCGGCGTGGTGACGATCTCCTTGAAGCCGACCTCTCCGCCCCCCGCCAGATTCAGGGCAAGCGGCGTCGTCATGACGCGGACGGGCCGATTTTGCTGCAACTCCCCGCGCTGGAATTTGTCGATCGTGCCCTCCCACGCCCTTTCATCCCTCGCCAGTTTCCTCTCCGCATCCTCCCCCCGCTGGTAATAGGTCTCGGAGGCTGGGTTGCCGGCTTTGTCCCAGCGGCTCCACCTGCGCGTTGTCCCATCCGGGAGGGTTTCTTTCGCGAGTCGTCCGTCG
>DAIPHL010000004.1:0-37380 GCA_036771375.1 Synergistaceae bacterium
GGTCGGCGTGAGGATGTCGTCCAGCTTCCGATAGAGCTCGATGCGCTTCTTCTTGTCCACTTCCATGCGGGCATCCATGATCATCTTGTCGATCTTCGGATCTTTCAGGTTGATCGAGCGATAGGTGCTCCACTTCTCGGAGTGGAAGAACTTGTAGAAGTACGCGTCGGGGTCGGACGAAGACCACGAGTTCGCATAACACGCCAGGTTGCCCGCGTTGCGGGTCTGCAGAAAGACAGCCTCGTCCATTTGATTGATCTTGACTTTGAAACCGGCCTGCGGCAGGACGGCCTGCAGGATCTCGGACATCTTGCCATAGTTCTTGCCGCTCGAGCCATGCGAGGAGTTTGAGATCTCTATCTCGACGCCATCCTTGTAGCCGGCATCCACCAGTATCTTCCGGGCCTTTTCGGGGTCGTAGACGATCCTGTGCTTCGGCTTGGGGTTGTAGGCATCGAGTCCCTTGGGGAGGATGTTGTCGGGGAGGACGCCCTTGCCGAAGAAGACATTGTCGAGAAGCTCTTTCCTCGGTACCGCCATCATGAACGCCTTGCGGACGACCGGATCGTCGAACGGCTTCTTCTTCATGTTCATGGCGTAGTAAAACACCCCGATGCGCAACGAGCGCACGATGCGGTCTTTCCACTTTGGAGATTTCTCGAAGTACGGGATCTGCGAGCGTGCCACGTCGCAGTCGAAGATGTCGATGTCGCCGGCCTCGAACATCATGCGCGCGGTCTCCGCGTCGCTGACGACGTTGATCCGTATCCGGTCGATCTGCGGCCTGCCGCGCCAATAGTTCGGGTTGGCGACGAGAACGTGATGGCTGTCTACGACCCATTCCTTGAGAATGAAGGGGCCAGAACCCATCGTATCCTCCGGAGAGAGGCCGAACTTCGCTCCCTTCGCTTTGGTAAACTTTTCGCTGTAGATGCTGGCCGCAGGAGTGGCGACGACGTCCTCCAAGAACGGTGCGTAGAAGACGCTCGTCGTAAACCGGATCGTGTGAGGATCGATCACCTGGATTCCGGAGACGCTCTTCGCCTTGCCATCCAACCGGTCTTTCGCTCCCTCGATCATGTCGAATCCATCGGTCTGCACGGATTTGGTCGCGGGATCGAGCATACGATCGAACGTGTAGGCGACATCGCTCGCCAGAACGGGCGTCCCGTCGGAGAATCTGGCGTTCTTGCGAAGCTTGAAGGTGTAGGTTCTGCCGTCCTTGCTGATCTCCCAC
The DNA here is from genome assembly GCA_036771375.1 of Synergistaceae bacterium. Lineage (GTDB taxonomy): Bacteria > Synergistota > Synergistia > Synergistales > Synergistaceae > DAIPHL01. Next base: position 1,238 of record DAIPHL010000004.1, read on the forward strand.
TTTTCGGCCAGCCCCGGAATGACCTTGGGCTTGAGTGTTTTGGGATCGGTGATCTTCTCCACGAGACGATCATAGACATTGTAGGGCACCATGTAGTCGCTGTGGTTCAATTGGGTGTCCATCGTCGGCGGTTCGTTCGGATAGACCAGCTTCAGGTATTTCTCTCCCGCCTCGGAGACTCCTCGCAGCGCCGAAAAAACCAGGAGAACCGCGAAAATCGCAAGACACACATACAACCGAAATCTGTTCACCACAAATCCCCTCCCAACAGGAATCGTAACTTGCCGAACATTTTAAGCCGTTACATCTGAAATGACAACAAAGCGATTTACTTCACAGTCGGGCGTTCAATGCGGAATTATGGTGACAAACGCCTGTATGATAAATGCGTTGACCACGTCTATGAAAAAGGCTCCCACGATCGAGACCAGGAAAAATGCTCTCGGAGCCGGGCCATGCTTGCCCGAGATCGCTTGCATGTTGGCGATCGCGTTGGGTGTCGCCCCGAGGCCGAAACCACAGTGTCCACCTGCAAGGACCGCCGCCTCGTAGTCTCTGCCGTTGAAGTTGAAGGTGATGAAGTAGGCGAAAAGAATCATCAAGGTGACCTCGCCCGCCAGGATGGCAAACATGGGAACGGCCAGATCGACGAGCTGCCAGAGTTTGAGGGACATGAGGGCCATCGAGAGGAAGATCGACAGGGAGACCGCCCCCATGTTCTCGATCAGCCGCACGTTTACCCTGTACCACCCCGTGAACTCACCGATGTTGCGTATGACGATTCCCACAAAGAGCGCGAAAAGATACGTCGGAACCATGATGCCCCTGCGCCCGAGCTCCGCATAGAAGACGGCCCCGATACTCATCGCGAGGGTGATCTGGAATATCGTGCGCAGGACATCTCCCTCGCCGACGGGCTCGTGTCCCACCTCTTCCAGCTTGTCGTCGAGCGCGACAAACACGGCCTCTTCCTTTGCTTTCTCCGCTGCAGCACTCAGGTTCTTCCCGATAATCAGACGCCGGGCGACAGGCCCGCCGATCAAGGAGCCCGCGACAAGGCCGAACGTGGCGGCGGCCATCGCGAGCTCCATGGCTCCGGCGAGGAAAAACTGATCGGTAAAGTATTTCGCGAAGGTGGCGCCGGTTCCATGCCCTCCACTCATCGTGATGGAGCCGGCGAGAAGGCCGAGCAACGGATTGAGCCCCGTCACGATGGACAACCCCCAGGCCACCAGGTTCTGGAGGACCAACAGAACCGAAGCGGCGATCAAAAACGTGATCAGCTGCAGTCCTCCTTCTTTGAGCATCTTGATGCTCGCACCAAGACCGATCGTGGTAAAAAATGCGATCATCAGGGGGCTTTGAAGCGTACTATCGAAGCGCAGGCCGACATCGAGGGATTGGAGGCCCCAGTTGGCGAACGCGAAGAGAAGTCCGCCTACGACCGGAGCCGGGATGTTGTATTTGTTCAAAAAAGAGATTCTTTTGCATAAGAACATACCGATGAAAAGAAGTATGACGGCAAAAGCCACCGTCTGGATCATGTCGAAATAGATCATGAACTTCAACGGAATCACCTCAATTCACGTTATTTTTCCTCTGTGCGCTTCTATTTTATCTCATCGTAAGGGGTTATTCTACCACCAAGGGACAAAACTCGAAGCAAATCAACGAATGGACGCTTCGGACGGTCCACCCCACTTCACCCGAAGAGAGAGGAAATCAGCGTCAAGCTCTACGCAGGCGCCGAGAGGAAGCGTCACATTATGCGTCCCGTGCCCACTTCGAAGTCCTCCCAAAATGGGGATGCCCAGAGGGACGAGAACGTCCCGGACGATGTCTTCCACTCTTCGCCGCCGATATTTTTCGGGGGGCTCGCAGCCCGTGAACTCGCCCAGAAGAATCCCCGCCGCATCCGCGAGCTTCCCCGCATTGAGCAGATGGTTGAGCATTCTGTCCACGCTGTACGGTTCCTCGTCCACATCCTCCAAAAGAACGACGCGTCCGGCCGTGTCGACCTCGCACACCGTTCCCAGCGTGGTACAGAGCACCGCGAGATTGCCTCCGACGAGCTCCCCGGAGGCGACACCCCGGGCAACGGGGACGAAGGCGCAGCCGTCCGGGTTCGAAACCGCAACGAAAGAATCTCCCGAATGCTCCTCGGCGATTGCACGCATCAGAGCCCTTCGGGTATATCCGTTCCCATCCGAGAGGCTCGAAGAGGTGACCATCGGGCCGTGATATGTGACAAAACCACACTGTGAAGCGATAAAAGAATGCAGAATGGTGACATCGCTGTAGCCGACGAAGACCTTTGGGTGCAGAGCGATCAGGGCTGCATCGAGGTGTCGGATCAGCCGCCCGGCTCCGCTCCCGCCCTTCATGCAGAAGATGCCGTCTATCGATTCGTCGGAGAAGGCCCAATGGATGTCGTCGATCTTGATCGCGTCGGACTCGGCGGCAAGGTATCCGCGTTCGGGGACATTGTCTCGACACGACCTCCCCACAATCGGCTCGAAACCCATCTCTCTCAAATATCCCAGCCCCGACGCGAGCGACTCGTCGGAAGCGGGACTTGAAGGCGCGATCACAGCCACCCTCGCGCCCAAAGAGAGAGGACGAGGAAAGATTTTCATACCACTTGCTTTCCTGAATGCCCGAACGAAATATCGTTCATTCCCGAAATCGAAAAACGTCAGTTTCTCAGAAGATAGACCGTCGCGAGCCCGATCGCGATTCCCGCGAAAAAGAGGACGGTGGCAAGCGAGAAGAAGATCAAGAACTTCCACAGAAAAGGCTGCATAGGCGACCGGCGATTCACATCGACGGCAGGCTCCTCCGACGAAGCAGATTCCCGTTCGGGCTCCTTCGCCTCCTCGGACGGAGGCTCCGGTCCCTTCTCGGGTTGTTTACCCTCTTCAGGCTCCTTCGGTTTTTCGGGTTCCTCGGCCTTCGGCCCTTCCTCTTCCCCGTCTTGGGCCGCGTCGTTCAAGGAGACCGGTTTTAACTCGTCGATGTTCGCCATAAAACTCTCGTGTCTGACGGAATCACCCTCAAAATCCCCTGACAAGGACGCTTGCGTTCTTTCGGCCACGGGAGGCACCTCCGGACGAGTGTCCGTCGCCGGTGCTCCGAGCTCTTCGGAAGGGCTCGCCGCGGGGCCAACGTCCTTTTCCCTCCCTGGGACATCGACAGTCTCGCCCGCAGCGACCGCATCGCTCGACGGACCTTCGGCAACGTCTATCGGAGGCGTCCCCTTTCCCGCCGACATTTTCTTCCCGCAAAAGCGGCAGAAAACCAGGTCGTCGTTCGGCTCTCCACAGAAAGGACAGGGCGTAGAACCAGTCGAGAGCGGAGGGGAGGCTTTCTCTTCCAAAGGCGCACCGCACATTGAACAGAACTTCGCGTCATCGTGATTGGTAAAACCGCATCCGGCACAGAGCATTCGTCTTTCCTTTCACGGACGGAAGGAGTGTCGCGTTTTTCCTTGCGATTACTCCCTGTCCTGTATATGATTTTTGATCTCGTCGAGAGAGACCCTGGTCAGCTCGCCTCGCGGCAATGCGGAGAGAATGTTCCAGGCCATGTCGAGCGACTGCCCGATCTCGCGATCTTCGTCCTTGTTTTGTTTCAGAAACCGGTTCTCGAAGAACGCCCCGAAGGCAAGCGACTGTTTGTCCGCCTTGGAGAGCTCATCCTCTCCCACGACACCGGCAAGAGAACGTACGTCCTGCACCCTGCTGTACGAAGCGAAGAGTTGGCTCGCGACCCCCGGATGATCGTCCCGGGTAAACCCTTTGCCGATACCGTCCTTCATCAGACGAGAGAGGCTCGTCAACACGTCGATCGGCGGATAGATCCCTTTTCCGTCGAGTTCGCGGCTCAAAACAACCTGCCCCTCGGTAATGAAGCCCGTAAGGTCGGGGATCGGGTGCGTGATGTCGTCGTTCGGCATCGACAAGATCGGAAGCTGGGTCACGCTTCCGCTCAACCCCCGGACCACCCCGGCCCTCTCGTAGAGAGACGCGAGATCGCTGTAAAGATAGGCCGGATATCCTTTGCGGCTTGGGACCTCGCCCGCCGAGACGCCGAGCTCTCGAATGGCCTCGCAGTAGTTGGTCATGTCCGTGATGATGACGAGAACGTGGAGTCCGAGCTCGTACGCCATATACTCCGCCGCCGTAAGGGCCATTCTCGGCGTTGCGATACGCTCTATCACGGGATCGTCCGCGAGGTTGAGGTACGTAACGACGTTGTTGGAACGCCCCTTTTCCGAAAGCGCCCGGATGAAAAACTCGGCGTCGTCGTGCTTGATACCGATGCCGGCGAAGACGACCGCGAAGTTCTCCGCGCCCATCAGGCGGGCCTGAGTCGCAATCTGCACGGCAAGCTGGTTGTGAGGAAGGCCGTTACCGGAGAAGATCGGCAGCTTTTGCCCTCTGATCAGCGTGGTGAGGACGTCGATCGCCGATATCCCTGTGTGGATAAAGTCCTTCGGATACTGGCGCGCCATCGGGTTGAGAGGCATGCCGTTCGCGTTGACGCGCTTGCCCCCGAACACCGGACCGCATCCGTCCGCCGGTTCACCCAACCCCGTAAAGGTCCTGCCTATGATCGACGGGGCGAGGTGAACCTCCAACGGCTTCCCAAGAAAACGGACCCTGGTTTCATTCGGGATCAGGCTGTCCGTTCCGGAGAAAACCTGTACCAGCGTCGCCTTCTCGGAGAGCGAGACAACCCGGCCGCGCCGCGGCCCTTCTCCCGGAATCCGGACGTCGACCAGCTCGCCGTAGGACACATCGCTCGCGCTCTCCACGAGGATGAACGGTCCGTTGATCTGCTTGATCCCGATATATTCGGCCTGTGGCATTATCTGATCCCTCCCTGTTCGCGCGTACGCTCGGATTCGACCCTGTTCAGGTGAGTATCGAGCCGTTTGCGCGCCCGATCGAAGAGGGATATCTCCTCCGCGCTGATCTCGCGAAGGTGCGTGATCTCCTCCACGGCGTCGTTCTCCTTGATCAGGGAGATGGGAACTCCCTGCCTGACCAGCTCCAGACCCCGGTCGTGGAAGTGCATGATCATATCGAGTATGGCAAACCCCTTCTCCGGCGGGGAGTAGGAATCCGAGCCAAACGCCGCCTGCTGAAGATAGCCGTTTTTCACCAGAAAAGCGGTATAGGCCAGTAATCGCTGATCGTCGGGGAGTACGTCTTCACCGACGAGTCTGATGACCTGTTGAATCTTCTCGTCCTCCAGAAGGATGGCGCGCGCTTTTTCCCGGAGTTCGCCCCACCGCGCGTCCACGTTGGTCTGGAACCAATTCTCGACTTCCTGTGCGTATTCGCTGTACGAGTCGAGCCACGAGATGGCGGGGAAGTGTCTTGCGTTCGCGAGGTTCTTGTCCAAACCCCAGAAACAGCGGATGAAACGCTTCGTATGACGCGTGACGGGTTCGGTAAAATCTCCGCCCGGCGGGGAGACCGCACCGATGACGCTGATGCTTCCGTTCTCTCCGTTTTGCGTCACGACACGTCCGGCTCGTTCGTAGAACTCGGCCAGACGGGAGGGAAGATACGCGGGGAAACCCTCCTCGGCCGGGATCTCCTCCAAGCGCCCGGAGATCTCTCGCAGCGCTTCGGCCCAGCGGGAGGTCGAGTCCGCCATGAGCGCGACATCGTACCCCTGGTCACGGAAGTATTCGGCGATGGTGATCCCAGTGTAGATCGACGCCTCTCGCGCCGCAACCGGCATGTTCGAGGTGTTCGCGATGAGTATGGTCCGCTCCATGAGAGGACGACCGGAACGAGGATCCTCCAGGACTGGAAACTGCTCCAGAACGTCGGTCATCTCGTTCCCCCGTTCGCCGCAGCCGATGTACACGACGATCTTGGCCTCGCTCCACTTGGCAAGCTGATGCTGAGTCACGGTCTTGCCGGTTCCGAAACCACCGGGAATGGCGGCGGTTCCTCCCTTGGCGATCGGGAAAAGACCGTCTATGACCCTCTGCCCTGTGACGAGAGGCTCGTTGGGCAACAACCGTTCACGATACGGCCTCGGCGTCCGCACCGGCCAGCGCTGCACGAGCGGGATGTCGACGGATCGTCCCAATGCCGTCCGGAGCCTCGCCACAACGCCGTTGCCGTTGATCGGCCCCTCCTTGACGACCCAGGTCACCTCGCCCTCGATGTGATTGGGGCAGATTACACGATGTTCCACAAGTCCCGTCTCCTGCACCGTTCCCAGAAGCGTCCCCGGAGAGACCATATCCCCCGCCTCGATCTTCGGCACGATCTCCCATACTTTGTCGGGATCGATCATGGGGACCTCGGTCCCGGGCTTTATGAACATCCCCTCCTTGTCCAGGAGCGAGGACAGAGGGCGGCCGATGCCGTCGAAAAATCCACCGATGAGTCCGGGCCCGAGCGATATGGAGAGGGATTCTCCGGAGCCTTCGATCGTCTCCCCGACCTTCATCCCCTCGGTCTCCTCGTATACCTGGATGATCGCCTCGTCTCCATTCATGCGTATGATCTCGCCCAGAAGGCGTTTTTCACCCACGTGCACCATCTCGCGCATCGCGAACGTCCGCATCCCGATGGCGGTGATGACGGGGCCGTTGATCTTCAGAACGCGGCCTCGCGCCTTTTTCTGTTTCTCCTGAATCGGGCCTAACTCCATCTTGAATGTCCCCTTTACTTAAAGCAGCGCCAGAAGCCGGTCAGCCAGAATATCGGCGCTCTCCTGCGTCCGGGACTGCCAGTCCGCGTTGATCTGGCGTCTGCCGTCGGCGGCCTCCACCCAACAGCCACCGATGATCGGGGCAGGTTCGTGATCGAACGTCATCTCCGCAGCAGGAAACTTCGCGTTCACGGCAGCGGCGACCCGATCCCCCAAAGACGCATCCTGGGCCGCAAGACGCAGCCTCACCGGAGTTGAATCTGCAATGCTGCGAGCGGCCCCGAGTGCGAGCGCCGTCAGGATCTTGGGGTAGTCCTCCCGCTCTCGCAGATGGACCAACTCGTCCTGAAACTTCTTCATGGTCTGTTGAAGCAGCCTGTTCTGTTGACGCAGCGCCTCCGTCGTTTTTTCGCGCTCTGCGGAGAGGATCTGTCGCCGGTGTATGTCCTCGGCGCGAGATCTTGCGTCGGAAACGACCAACGCCGTCTCCCGGTCCAGTTTCTCCGTCTCCTTGGCCAACCAACCCTCGGCCTCTTTTCTCGCGTCGTAGGCAAGCGCAGACTTCTGAGTATTTGCGTGCTCCAGAATGATATTTTGCAAAGCGGAAATTTTTTCGTTGTTCACATCGCCAATCATTCCATTTTCACCCCAATCGCCTCCCGAACGTACTTCGTAAGAAAGTCGGGATCGCGTTTCGTTCCATGTCGGTCCGGGATCTCCACAACGATCGGAAGGTCCCCCTGTTCCCTGAGACGCTGTATCGTATCCGGTATCAGAGAAGCCGCCAGCTCGGTGATCGCGACGATGGCAATATCCTCCATGAGGAGCGCCTCCGTCATCGCGCGGGAGGTATCGTGCGCCCCGTGGACCACCACTCCATCGATTCCGGCAAGCCTGAGACCTACCAATGTATCGTGATTATCGCTGATCAGATAGGCTCGCACAGAGGCTCCTCCTCGGATACCATCAGGCCAGCCTGCTGAATATGAGCATGGAGATGACGATGCCGTAGATGGCGATCCCTTCGGCGAGACCGACATAAATCAGCGTGGTTCCGATCGCCTCCGGTTGTTCTCCAACCAGGCCGAGCGCCGCCGATCCGACACTGCCCACCGCAATGCCCGCTCCAACGCAAGCAAGTCCCGTGGCGAGTGCCATGCCGAGGAAACCCATTCCGTTGCTCGAAACATCCGCCGCCCCCTTCGATTCGGCTGCCCCGCTCTCGGCGGCAAATGCCGGAGGCAAGACCAGGGAGCAGACCGCTCCTGTAAGCAAGAGGCAGAATGAGAGAGCGACGATCCCAACGAACAACCGCCTGCTCCCACGGAGACGAAACCGACGCATGAATGCTCCCAGAACCACCGTTGCGACAACCACAAAAACGCTCAAAATCAAACCGAACATCAGAAACCATCTCCTTGCTGACTTTTGGCTGTTTCCAAAATCAATGCCACGAGGGCTTTCATACTTTAGATGAACGACCGATCGGCAACATATCCTCACGGCCCGTCCGACAATTCTCGGACCAACGTCGTCTTCATGTCTTCTGAAAACCTCTTTCCCGCTTCCACGTCACCGGCTTGAACACGTTTCCGCCTCCCCGGTAGAATTTGCTGAAGAACTCGTAGTACTCGAGCCGAAGCACCTGGATGAAGACGATCAATCCTTCCAGACCGATGATCAGGAGATTGCCCAAAAGAAGCGCGAGCAGCTTCCAGAGACTTCCTCCGGGCAGAGCGGTGAGCATCTTCGAGATCGCCATGACCGCGAACGAAAGGGCCACGTGATTCAACGCAAAGGCGGCAAGCCTGACGAAAGACGCCGTGTTCGTGAAATAGTTCATGAGGTTGTGTATGACCTCGAACACCTGAAGGGAGGCGGGTTCGCTCTCAACCTGCTGTTTCAACAGAGTGCGGGCCAACACGTCGCGGAAGAGCGTCAGAGCGATCAGCGCGATGATCACATACCAGATATACGAGACCGGAAAAGGCATCGGGATCTTCATGACGGAGATGAAGATCGCCCCCGCGGCACCCCAGTACACGAACAACCCCGCAAGTCCCTGCCCATCGAAGAGAAGCCGGCCGAAATCCTTTTCGCGGTATCGGATGATGATATTGAGGATCATACCGAAGCTGATCATAACCACCCCCGCAATGATCGCGACGCCGAAGAGCTTTCCCGTATCGTGCATCGGGGAAAGCCAAAGCGCCGGCAGAAGATGTTCATACCCCATCACGCTCCCGTAGAGAAACCCGAAGACGATGGAGCTCGCCGACGCGCACTTCATGACGTACGCGAGCGATTTGTTCAGCACACCCTTTTTGCCGAGGTAGATTGAGCCCAGAAAAAGCAGTGCTCCATGCCCCACGTCCCCAAACATGAAGCCGAAGAAAAGGATAAAGGTCAGCGCGACGAAGGGAGAGGGGTCGACCTCGCCATAGGAGGGCACGCTGTAGAGCGCGACGACGTCCTGAAAAGCCCGGACCAGTCGATTGTTCCGAAGCATCGTCGGTATCCTCACCCCAGAGTACGGGATGTTCTTCACCTGCTCGGCGACCACCGACGTCCGTGGCGCCTTTTTCTCTATCGTTTCCTTGACGCTTCCATAGGTATCCTCCGGTATCCATCCGGAGAGCACGTACATCCCGCTGACTTCCCCGCGTCCTTTGCAGAGATCGTAAACCCGCTGCATCGTGTAGAGCTTCGAGTAAAGCGCGTCGAACTCCGGCCGCCTCTCCTGCAGGACCTTCCGCGCCGCGTCCTCCAGCTCCTTGATCGTATCCCGGTGAAACCGTATGTTGTTTTCGATCTGCCCGAGTGGATCCTCGACCGAGAGATGCTCGGAGATCTCCTTCAGGGAGTACTCCTTGAAATAGACCGTTCCCAAGATCTTCTTGGTACCCTCGACATAGCCCGGTACCGTAAAGACAAGCACCCACACGTTGTCGGACGAAGAGGAGAGCTCCGCGATTACAAGAGGAGAGTTCTCCGTCGATTCGATCAAGCGCGTGTAGTTCTCCTTGGAGAGCCTCCCGAAGTACGGGATGGCAAACGTCGCCTCGGCCAACTCTCTGGTCGACATGCCAAGGTTCTTCAAAACCTCCACATAACAACGGGTGGCTTCGAGCCGATCCAGCTCTTCCGTCAAAACCTCCCTGCGATTGCCCCACGCCTCGATGTTTCCCGTCGCCTGTTCCACGATCTTTTTGGCGCCATAGTAGCTGAAATCTTGATCCACCGGGATCGGATCCGGCTCTGGAAGGCGCTCGCCGGCCGCCTTCCAGACGACGGTCATCTTGTTCAAAAGATCGTCGTAGGGGTTGTCGGATTCCGTCGTCACCTTCGAGCGAATCGACCTGTCGCCGACCAGAAAATCGATCGGCAGCGGTTGAAAGCCCCCCGAGAGAACCATCTCTCTGGCGACCGGTTCCATCTCTTCGTGCGGACCGAACATGGTCAAGGCGACCATCTTCACGACTGCCATTCAGATTCACCTCCCGACGTTATCGGCCTTATCAGGTAATAAGCGGCATGCCGCCGGTCGTAGCCGTAACGGACATCCTCTATGATGCGAATGATGTCGTTGATCTCGAACTCCTTTATCACGAAATAACTCATCGCCGTGTGAAAACCGGGCGAACCGCTCCCGAAGACCCTCTCCGCCTGGTGATATATTCGACGTTTTATGTTCCGTTCCAAAGCGAGCTGCCTCTCCTGCTCCTTGAACGCGTCATCGAACAGCTCTTTGTAGACGGGGAACTTCCCCGCCAAGGCCTCCACGATCTCTTCGAACGATTCCATTCGAACCGCCCCCTTGAAAAAGGAGAGGGGAACCCTGTAACGAATCGGCAAGAGCCGGTTCAACGTTTCCTCCGGCGTAAGGTCGTAGAAAACCTTCGCCCTGTAAAGGGAGTACAGATTGAGAAGGTCGACCCATGTCCCAAAGAGAGGGAGGAGGGCTTTGCGTTCTGCCGCGTCGAGCTTTTTGATCTTTTTGAACAGAAGCAGTTCGACATACCCGTCCACCGCCATCTCCAGAGGAAACAGGGTCTTCTCCTCTCCGTTCGAAAGACGTTTGAGCGGATCGGCGAGGATCCGGTGATACGGCGTTCCTCTAAACGCATCCGCCGCTTCGGAGAAATTGCGGGCCGACAGAATGTTGTCGTAGGATATCTTCGAACCCGGCACTTCATAAAGCCGCCTCCGAAGTTCCTCCCTGTCCGTGCGCCCTGCGGCCATGCGCCGAAAGACGCTTTTCAGGTTCTCCGCCTCGTACCAAGCCACCCATGCGCGGAAAAAAGCGTCTCGAGGGTTGCTGAGATGGGCGAGAAAGCCCTTCGCCTCTTTCAGCAAACTCGTCTTGATCGCGCTCTCCACGTCATATCGGCGAGGCTCCGCCGGCAATGTCTCCAGATATCCGGCATAGTCGGATGCGCGGAGCTTTCCCACAAGCTCCGCGATCGTGTCGCTTCCAAGCAGATTCCAGTAGTCGTCGGAGGAGAGCAGGCGGCTGTAAAGCACATGTGCTTTTACGCCGACAGAGACGATCTCTCCATGTGACGAATAGGACACGCTATGCGCCTCCGGACAGGATCTTGTCGACTGTCTCGTTCACCACCGAGGCGACGACGGCGTCGACGTTCTCCTCGAAGCGTTTGTTGATCCTCTCACGTTCCTCCTTGCCAAGGCCCAGAATTTGCTTTGCCTCCGTCTGCGCGGCGGCAAGTGCATTTTCCATGATCCCCTTCGCCTGTTCACGAGCGGAGGCCATCCTGGACTCCCTCTCCATGGCGAATTTATCCTTGGTGCTGCGAATCACGCTTTCCGATTCGATTTTAGCTTCCTCGACGATGCGCTTGGCTTCGCTCTCCGCTCCAAGGAGGACAGCGAGAACTTCCTGCAATGCGCTCATGATAAGACCTCCCTCAAACCGTGTCTGACTCTGTATTTTCTCTGTTCTGCTTCGCCATCTTCATCCGGACGAAATCCTCCCTGTCGCTCTCCTCAAGCACACTGTTGATGAAAACGGCCTCCGCACGTCCCAAAGGGATCACAACCTTCTCCAGTGCGTTCACTCGCCGGTGCGTCTTTCGTATTTGCACGGCGAGTCGGTACACGCTCGTCTCGACCTCCGCCAACTTGACCAGCAGAGCGAGCACCTTCCGAAACGAGAAATACGCGTCGTCCATCGCGCCCGTTGAACCATGAAAGGAGTAGCTTGGCTCGAGCGAAACGCCCATCTCGTCGATGTCGGGTATCTCGACACCCATGATGGAGTGAAGGCGCACCACGATGTCGTTTGTCTGAGGGACCGACCGTGCGATATCCTCCACGGTATCGATCCCAAGAGAGATATTGGCGCGCTGAAGCGCGTCGTAAGCGGTCTGGAATATCGTGGAAACATCCTTTTGCACATTCTTGGCGGTATCGATGTGTTTCACGAGCTCCATCATCAGGACCTGCCGCTTCTGCTCCAGAAGGTCATGTCCCTCCTGAGCCTGCACCATCGATTTTTCCAATTTTACGAGGTTTCCCCTGGTAGGGGCGGATCTCTTGGGCATTTCCTTCCTCCCAAACTCTTCTATGCTATATAATACATCACGTTGGGCAGCTTCATATAAGCATTCTAAACCCCACTCCACGAAAAAAACAAGGGGGTTTGTTCAAGAATGGCCACGAAAACAAAACCAGGCGAGAGGGAGGTTCATTTTATGTTTTTTTTGTTCACCGGAGGAACCGAACTTGCCAAGATACCCGGGCTCTCCTATGCCGGAACCAACCCAGAGGTGGTCCCGCTCACGGCCCCTGCGGACGCGGACGTCATCCAGTACGGTTTTCCGAAGACGATCGATCGTTTTCCCATGGATCCGGAGGGACACCCCACGCCGGCGATCATCACACGAGCGGCGATTTTGGAGGCAGAGATTCCGTATTGCGTCGTAAAAGCCGGCACGTATCTTCCTCCATCGCCTCCCTACGTGGAATTGGGAGCGGATTTCGGCAAGAATCCCTGTCGAGAACCCGCCGTACCGGACGCTGCCGGGATCTTCGAAAGGGCGAAGTGCTTCGCCGAGTCGACGGCAAGACATCATCGTTCCCTCATGCTTGCGGAGACGGTCCCCGGCGGAACGACAACGGCCCTGTTGGCCTTGCGCGCCATGGGATACGATGACATGGTCTCCTCGGCAGGACCCGGCAACCCCACCGCCCTGAAGGAAAAAATGTGGCGATTGACCTCTGAAAGGATCGGAATCGAGATGGGGGACCTATCGGACGATCCGATACGCATCATCACCGAGATGGGCGACCCGGTGCAAGCCGCGATTTTGGGATTCATCTCGGGACTTCCGGAGGACTGCGACATTACCTTGGCCGGAGGGACGCAGATGCTCGCCGTTGCAGCCATGCTCCAGCGTCTCGACGAAAAGCGAAAACCACTCGTGGCAACCACCATCTACGTGGCGAGAGATGCCAGCTCATCCTTTACGAAACTGGCCGACAAACTCGGCGTAAAGACCTGGATCGCACCGCTGGACTTCTCCCAATCCCCCTACAAAGGTCTCTCCGACTATGAGAAGGGGTATATAAAGGAGGGAGTCGGCGCGGGGGGGGCCGTCCTGTATGCCCAGACACAGGGCGTCCCGGTGGAGAGGATCGTCTCCAGGGCGAACGCCTTATACTCCGAGATCGAGGAGAAAGCCCGACGTGGATAGACCGACCCCGACAGGACGAACCGTACCTCTCTTCGGTTATGCTTCGCTCTTCGTCGCGCTTGCCGGAGCATTGCTTTTCGGTCTGAAATCGGGAGATGTGCCCATCACGTTCAGCGAGCTCTTCAAGTTGCTCCGAACGGGCCCAAACGCACAGATCGACGACCTGTTCAAAGCCAGCGTTCTCTGGCAGATCAGGATACCCCGCGTGGCCGCAACCATGATCTCGGGAGCGATCTTAGCCTCGTCCGGCGTGATCTTTCAGGCCGTCCTGCGCAATCCCCTTGCGGAACCATATACGCTGGGCGTCGCGAGCGGGGCCGCATTCGGGGCGGCTTGCGCCATCGTAGCCGGCGTCTCCTGGGTGACCGGAGCGTCCTTTGTCGGAAGCATCCTGGCCCTCTTCGTCGTATGGCTCCTCGGAGAGAGGAAGGGGGAGACGGACATCTCCCGGATCATCCTGGCCGGGGTCATCGTCGGAAGCATCTTGAGCGCCGGATTGACTCTTCTGAAAGCGCTCGCCGGAGAGAAGGTCTCGGCCATCGTCATCTGGCTCATGGGAAGCTTTTCGGCGGCGGGTTGGAACGACGTGAGACCTCTTGCCTATTCCCTCCTGTTTTTACTCCTGCTCTGCCTTTCCCATACGAGGGAACTGGACATCATGGCGTCCGGAACGGACGCACGCGCGCTGGGAATCGACCTCTCCAGAAGCAGGATCGTTCTGCTGGGAGGCGCTTCTCTTGCTGTTTCATTCGTCGTGAGTCGCTTCGGCGTGATCGGATTCGTCGGACTGGTCGTGCCTCATCTGTTACGGATACTCTTCGGCCCCTCCCATAGCCGCCTTTTCTCCCTATCCGTACTCGGCGGTTCCGCTCTGCTCTGCGCAGCGGATTCGATTGCGAAGGGATGGAACGAGCTGCCGGCCGGTGTTTTAACCGTTCTGATCGGCGGCCCGATCTTCTGCCTACTACTTTGGAATCGCAGGTAATTTGACATGATCGAACGTAGCCCTTCGACGCTATCTGTAAAATCCCTCTCGGTAACGGCTGGAGGAAGGATGATTCTCAAATCGGACTCTCTTTCCTTCGACCTGTCTCCCGGAGAGATCGTCGGCTTGTTGGGACCGAATGGAAGCGGCAAGAGCACTCTGTTGCGGACAATCTGCGGTCTCGTCAAAAAAAACGGAGGCGCCGTCAATTACGGCGAAAAAGACACGGATACGATGAAACCGAAGGAGCTGGCACGCACCTTCGGTTATGTGGCACAGAGCGAGAAATTCACCTCCGCCTACACGGTGATCGAGAGCGTGATCATGGGGAGATATCCGCACATGTCGAGGTTTCAGGACTACGGTAAGGAAGATTACCGCATCGCACACGAATCGCTCTGTCGGGTGGGACTCGAGCATTTCGACGATAGGATCGTTACGGAGCTCTCCGGCGGAGAAGCCTCCAGGGTCGTCATCGCCCGCGTATTGGCACAGCAGACACCAGTATTGCTCCTGGACGAACCGACTGCCGCCCTCGATCCGAAACATTCGATGACGATCATGAGCCTGCTGCGAAAGTTGGCCTCCGAGGAGCGTAGCATCCTGATCGCACTGCACGATATCAATCTCGCTCTCGGCGGGGTCGATCGGGTGATCTTTCTCAAGGACGGCGCGATCGTCGATGACAGAAGCGCATCGTCCGTAGACGAAGACATTCTGGAACAGGTCTATGATTTATCTTGGGAGATCGTCCACAGAGAGGAGAGCGAAAGGACTGTCGCCATCCCGATATCGCGGTAGTCCACCAAAATAAACGCTATTTTCCGTCGCCACTGACTTCCTTTCCCGTTCCCGGTCCCACCGGAAATTCGAAATTGATTCTAAAGAGACCTGAATCCCTGTCCTTTGTTTCTCGTGGCCCCAAGAGGCCATCCGGCAGCGTTTCTGTCTTTGGCGGGGCCGCGATCCGGATGTTTTCAAATCTTATATCGCCGGACGTTCCCCGAACGACAAGCCTTACGTCGCGAAACTCTTTTTTCGACAAACCAGCGATTGCTCCACCGATCGCACCGCTGATTGCACCGCTCAGAAAATCCTGAAACATCCCTTCCCGATTTTCCATCGCGGCGGACAAAAGCCCTTGGATGCCCCCGGCAAAAGCGTTGAGAGCCCGGATGTTGACGTTCCCAAGACAGGAGAGGTCCAGTTTTTTGTCCATCGTTATACTTCCGTCGATCATGACATATTTGAACACCGGATCGCCTTTCGGAGCCGACACCCTGCTGCCGGGAAGGAGATAGAGGGCCTTGCCGTCGACATTGTACGATGCGAGCGCGGAGTTGAAGCGAAGCGCCCGCCCACCGATCAATTTGGAGACCGCTTTTGCGCCCGCAAACCCACGGATCTCTCCGTCCGTGATCTCGAAGCTTCCGCTGCCGTCGCGCATACTCGTCCGTCCGGAATCGCCCTCCATCTTCATCTTCATATTCAGCTTGCCGCTGATACTCCCTTTGGAATCGGGCATCAGATCCCTGAGCACCGGAGCGAAGTCCGCACTGGAGATCTCGACCCGCCCACCCCACCGTGTAAGTCTCAGGTCTTTCGCAATCTGGGCAGTGACCCTGCCCCCATAGGCCTTTGCCGTAGATTCCTCGACAACCACGAAACCATCGGAGACCCAGAAGGGCGCCTGGACATCCGTGAAACGCAACCCCCTCAGGGAGAGAATTGGCATCCTCACCTTACCGCGCCCCTCAAAGGCCTTCATCGAACCTTTTCCTTCAAAATCGAAGTCCAGTCGGCCGTTGATCCCCTTTCTTGTCTCGTCGTCCAAAGAAAAGGTCAGGCGCTTGATATCCACATTTTTCCCTCCGGCCTTGAAGGCCCCCCGCCACTCTCGATCTTTCCTGAAAACGCGTCCACTTCCATCGATGATGCCACGTTCCACGGAAGCTTGAATTTTCGGTAATTTTATGAGGTCTTTATTTCCGGAGACGTTTTCAAACGTGATCTTTTGCAGAAAAAGGCCGAGCGCTCGAACCCCGAAAAGACTTCCGCCTCCCGTAAAGGAAGGATCTTCGGGGGTCCCCTCGATTCGAGCGTTCAGCGTCATCAAGCCCTGAAAACCACGTGTTTCCGGTGAAAAAAGGCGGATCGTCCGTCCCACGTCCGCACTCGTTACGACGACATTCAGCTCCAACTTCTTCGGCTGCACATCTTTTGCCGCGTTCGCCGTCTGCCTTTCGAAGACGTTGTCGACGGTTCCGTTTACTCGAATCGACCCACTCCCCAAGTTGGTGCGGAGATTCTCGAATGACACCTTCTCGCCCACGAGGGCAAGGGCGCCGGTGATCTTTGAGAGAAGAAGGTTCCGGTACCGCAGCGTCGCCTCTTTGAAAAAGACCCGAAACGCTCCCGGCGAAGCAGATTCCTTCCAAATCCGAATATCCCCGGCCGCATCTCCCGAGATATCCTCGGAGACGATCCCCATCTTCACGAGCTGGTTGAAGTTGAAATTTCGAAACGCTCCCTTCAGAGTGTACGTAAGTGGGGAGGTGGATGTGGGAAGCGAAATTTTCCCGCCGGCCTCGATGCGCGTATTTCCCTGGTTCAACTGGAGGGTCGAAAGATCCACGACGCCGTCACGATAATGTCCTACCGCTCTCACATTCGAAAGAGAGAGCTTTTTCCCCACAAAGAGGTTCGGAACTTTCATATCAAAGTCGATCACCGGGTCGTCACCGGTCCCGCGAAGCGCCCAAGTGCCCCTCAACACTCCGGTGATTTTGTTCTCACCGATCGACGGAAACGCTTCTTTTAAGGTCGACAACGAAAGCGTCTCGATATTTCCTTTAAAATCAAGCTCCCGAGCTGTCGATGGTCGGGTTTCTTTTGCGTTTCCAGAAGCGGTCACGACTGCACCATTCCATTTCGCCAGCGCTTTTTTCAAGAAAAACCCATCCTGGGAAAAGATAAACTCTCCTTTCGCTTCGTGCAGTGCGTGATCTTTACTTACAACAAGGGTCGGGAAAAAGACCCGAACTGTATAGGCGAGATTCGACGAGGGGCCCCGGATGTTCACCTTACTACTCCCACTCCCGGAGAGTGCAAATTTTTCGATCTCCGGATATTTTTTCCCAAGAGAAGCAAGGGATAGTGTCGGGATAGTCAGGTTCACATTCAGATTCACATCAGGAGATAAAGTGATGTCCCCACTTCCGGCGAGAGAGGAAGCAAGCACGAAAGTTTCAAAGTCGACCGCGATCGAAGCGCTCTTTTTGACTTTCAAGGCCGCATGGATCTCTTTACAATCGAAATCGGCGATCGTAAAAACCTTCGTCTGAAGATCGACCAGACCGGAGAGTGAATTCGGTGGACCCGAAAGATCACAGGATACAAGGTCGATCGTTCCCGGAAAATCTTTCAGCCACTTGAATTTCTTCGCCAGTTTTTTCGTGTCGATGGATTTTGCCTCGAGCACGAGAGAAAGCAGCGGAGACGTCTTTTTGAATGCAATGCTCACACGCCCCGAAAGAGGAGAATCGAAAAAGGACACGCGCAGCCCCGCCAATGTGAGATTGTCGTTTCGATATGTAATATCGGTTTCAAGAGACTTAAATGGAAACTCAGAGAATATGCCGTGACTTGAAGTAATCTCTCCGGATACATCATAGGAAGTTTCTTTCATGACATGCAACTTGCCATCAAACACGCCCTTGACGTCCGAATCGGCGACAGCTGGAATCAACGCCACGATTTTGTCCGTGTCCACGCTCCGAAAAGCGACATGAAGGTCAAGATCGGGCGAAACTGTACCGGTCCCTTTCAATTCCATATCATCCCATTCGATATTGAAATTCGAAAAAAGGATCATCTCCGAAAGAAAATTGACAGAAGCTTTTCCACGCAGCGGTCGATCTCTGAATTTTCCACCGAAGCTCCCTTCGTAGGAATTTTCTGCGATCCGCAGATCCGCTTTTGCAATATTCAACATACCCCAGGGAGTCCAAAGATTCGCCTCCCGAAGAATAAGCCGGTCAAGAGCCGGTGGACCCGACGATCGGTCTTGTTCGCTCTTCGGAAGATGCTTTGAAATCACGGAATAATCCCCGCTTACCCCCTCCAAAAGGAGTGATTTCAATTTCGGGGACGATGTAAAAAGGGATGAAACGAGGAGGTGCAGATCGATCCTCTTCGCTTCGGCAATTTCAACGTCGCCATGAACAATTGAAACGTTCTCGCCATAAACTCCGGTGACGGGATTTCCCTCCAACGAAGCGACGGCAAGGGAATAACCGCCTGCTTCTTCCAGGGCGTCTTTCACCCTGTCGAGAACCAAACTCGCATAAAACGTCTGCTTGGAAAGAAGAAACCAAGCCAGACCCAGAAGAAGCATCGCGATAAAAAAGGGGAGAATCAGAAAAAAATTTCTTCTGTTCAAGTTCATCAGAAACCTCCATGCATCGCCAACGAGGTATACTCGTAATGGTATCATCAGATTCCTGATTTGAATAGAGAAAGATTCGGATAAATTATCCGCTTACCGGCATTTTTGTTCAAATGATTCTCATTTCAATAGAAAATTTATATACAAAAGGGAAACTGCATATATAATAGAAGAAGTATTCTTTTGGCTGTGGAGGTGTACGGTTTGAGAATCACGGCGATTGCAAACCAAAAGGGCGGTGTGGGAAAAACATCGACCTGTGTCAATCTTTCTGCAGGTCTTGGCAAAGCCGGCAAAAGAATCCTACTGGTGGACATGGATCCGCAGGGGAACAGCACAAGCGGTCTCGGAGTGGAAAGAGGATCCTTGCCCACGAACATCTATCACGCATTGGTCGATGGACTTGCCATCGAGAAGTGTATTGTCGAAACGAAATGGGAAGGTGTTTCTCTTCTGCCGGCAACGATCGATCTGGCCGGGGCAGAGATCGAACTCGTCTCCGCAATGAGCCGGGAAACTCGTCTTCGGAGAGTTTTGACCGCCGCAAAGGATTTCGATTTCGCCATCATTGATTGTCCTCCCTCGTTGGGACTCCTCACATTGAATTCCCTTGTAGCAGCCGATTCTCTCATCATACCGATTCAATGCGAATACTATGCGCTGGAGGGTCTCTCCCAACTGATAAACACGATCGACCTTGTAAAATCTCACCTCAACGCAGAATTGACGATAGACGGCCTTTTGTTGACCATGTTCGACGCCCGGACCAGACTCTCCAAAGAGGTTGCGGCGGAGGTCAGAAATCGTTTCGGAACGCTCGTCTTTGAGACGGCAATTCCGAGGAATGTCCGCATCAGCGAGTCCCCGAGCCACGGCATGCCGATCATCTATTACGATAGCCCCAGCCCAGGAGCTGAGGCATACATCAAATTCAGCATGGAGGCGCTTGCAAGATGGCAAAACAACGAGGTCTAGGCAAAGGGCTCTCTTCCTTGATCCCAACGGCGGGACCCGGCATTGAAGAGAACGATCCAACAAGCATCCCCTGTGAAGAACTTTCTCCCAACCCATTTCAACCCAGGAGAGAAATCCCGGCGGAGAGCCTGGAAGGACTCATCGCCTCGGTGAAAGAACATGGAGTGCTTCAGCCCATTCTGGTCAGACCCACAGAAGACGGCTACCAAATTGTGGCAGGGGAAAGGCGATGGCGAGCGGCAAAGATGATCGGGCTGAAGGAGGTCCCCGTAAGAATCCTGCAAATCGACGACATGCAGGCGATGGAGTTTGCTCTCGTCGAAAACCTGCAAAGAGAGGATTTGAATCCGATCGAGGTGGCTCAGGGAATACAGGAGCTGATCACAAAACTCTCCCTTACCCACGAAGAAGTCGCAACAAAGATTGGATTCAGCAGAACAGCGGTAACAAACAAGCTTCGTCTTCTCCAGCTTCCGTTGGAAATCATTCAGATGATTGACGAGGAAGAGCTGACCGAAGGACACGCAAGAGCGCTTCTCTCTCTCCCCAGCACGGACAAAATGCTTGACTTCGCCCGTATTACCGTACAAAGATCGCTTAACGTGAGACAACTGGAGCAGCTCGTCCGCGGACAAAGCATCGCCTCGCGCCTAGAGGCGGCCTTCCCAAAGCGCGAAGATTCTGCATCTGAATTCCAAGGAGAGCTGGACAGACTTTATCAGAATTACAAGCTAAAAATCAAGGTCGGCGGCAACATCAAAAACATGGGAATCTATATAAAGGGGCTCAAAAAGTGGCAGGTACAGCTTCTATTGGAATACATCGAAAGGAACAGCGAAGAGTTATTTCCAAAAGAATAAGGAGACAAAAAAATGGATGTCATACGAGCTCCCTGGAGAATGGAGTATATTGACTCGACAAAAGAAGACAAAGAAGAAGAATGCATCTTCTGCCGTTACCCCAAAGAAATGAAGGATATAGAAAACCTTCTTATCGCGCGGGGGAGATTCACGTTTGTTATGCTAAACCGCTTTCCCTATAGCTGCGGACACCTGATGATCGTCCCATATCGGCACACCTCCGACATAACCTCCCTCACCCAAGAGGAAAGCACGGAGATCTTTTTCTTCATTCAGAAAAGCTGCGAAACACTGCAACGAGCCATGAAGACGGATGGGATGAACATTGGGATGAATATCGGCAAAGTCGCTGGCGCTGGAATTGACACCCATCTACATGTCCACGTCGTTCCAAGATGGAACGGAGACACAAATTTCATGAGTGTAACGGCGGAGACAAAAGTTCTCCCTGAAAGGCTTTCAAGGACAAGAGAAAAATTATGGAAGACATGGAAGACATCAAAACTTCCCTGAAAACAGGGCAGTATTACACAATATCAGAAGCGGTCGAAGCAGAGAGAACCATCCA
Source organism: Synergistaceae bacterium (assembly GCA_036771375.1). GTDB lineage: Bacteria > Synergistota > Synergistia > Synergistales > Synergistaceae > DAIPHL01. The sequence continues at coordinate 22,470 of DAIPHL010000004.1, forward strand.
ACGCTCCCGCTTCATAGCCAGTCTGCGCAAAGCGGAAAACCGTCAGGAAGTCGACGAACATCTCAAATGCATCGCCGCCCTCTATCCCAAAGCAACCCACTACTGCTGGGGATACCGATTTGCCGGCTCTCCGAAGCAAGAACATGCATCCGATGCGGGAGAACCCTCCGGAAGCGCAGGGCGCCCTATTTTAGGCGCCTTAAAAAAATTCTCGCTCGAAAATGTCCTCGGGGTTGTAACGCGATACTACGGTGGTATAAAACTCGGGGTAAAAGGATTGATTACCGCATATGGAGAAACAACTCTTCTTGCCATTCAAAAATCAAACCGAATCGTCTCTGAACCGAATATACTCGTTACCTTTACGTCAAGCTACGATCACTACAATATATTTTTAGCCCGCCTGGAAAAGTGTTCTCTATCAACGAAAAATATCGAAGCAAAATTCGCTGAAAACGTTTCCGGGGAAATATTAATTCCTCACTCTATTCTTGGCAAAATCGAGAGAGAGCTGAAAGAAATCCCGCCGCCCAAAGGGTCGTTTCATTACGAGGTAAAAACGTAGAAGAGAAATCAGATAATAACCCTGTTTCACGTGAAACACTCCTCAATCGAGGAGGATGGGGTTCACTCTATTCTTCTCACCCTCCTCGATTACGGAAAAACAGACTTCGTCGCTCTCGTCACCTGAAAAAACGATCGCCCTGTGCCTCCCGACCGGGACATCGAAAAAAACACCGCTGCCATTCTCTTCGCTCCCAATATATCTGCCGTTTAAAAACCAAAACATTTTTCCGCTCCCCTCCGCGGAAAAATAGGCCCTAACGGATTGTTCGTTAAACCCCGCAATCAGTTCTTCGTTCGAAGTCGGCGAGAGAATTTTTATTTGATCTCCCAAAGAGAAGAGTGGCTCACGATCAATGGATTTATATGTCTCTTTCTGAACCCATCCTTTTAATTCCGGGGGCCAGTTGATCGATATTTCTCCTTCCGTATTTTGATGAAGGTCGCAAATCTTTGTGGAGGAGACATCCACAATTGCAAGGTCAAGAATTTTATTCTCACAATATTTCCCGGGAAGGTGACCGGAAAGAGAACAGACAGTTCGTTTATAGATGCCACGCGGAATTTTAAAGAAAGCTTTCCCCTCGGCATCTAAATCCCTGAAGAGTTTTAAAAAGATCGGTGCGGCTGCGCGAAGTCCCAAAAGCTCGGGTGAAGAGGTTCCATCCGGACTCCCCAGCCATAGAACGATTGTGAAGCGAGGAGAAACGCCTGCACACCATGCATCTCTATAACCATAGGATGTACCTGTTTTGAAGGCAACTTCTCTCATGGATAGTTTTGGATCCTCCCGGTAGAGAGGAAGCAACCGACGCTGATCTTTCAAAATTGATAGGGTCAAATAAGCAGCTTCCGGGGAAATCACTTTACGGGAGATTCCTTTTTGAATGTCGCCAACCCAGTTCAAGGAATTCAAATCTCCCTCTTTCACAAGTAAGTGGTAGGCAGTTGTCAATTCAAGCAGGGTGACTTCGCACCCTCCCAACACAAGAGAATCGGCATAATACTCAGCATCTTTTTGAAAATGGCGAAACCCCAATTTTCTATAGAGGTTTAGGGCCTGCGAATAGCCAAGCATTCGCAACACTCTCACGGCTGGTGCGTTCAGAGATACGGAAAGAGCGTGGCGCACGTTGACCGGCCCTCTGTATGAAAGATCAAAATTTCTTGGAGCAACTCCTTTAAATGAGAGGGGTGTGTCGGCGAGAAGGGATGCAGGGGTGAGGATTCCTGTATCGAAGACCGCCGCATAGACAAAAGGCTTCAGCGCCGAACCAGGTGAACGGGGAGCATTTCCACAATCGACTTCCGAACCTGGGAGACCACTGCCTTGACGAATGTTTCCCACATACGCCCGTACGGAAGAATCCTCGTTTTCAACGACAATCCCTGCAGCGGTAATTTTTTGTGAGAAACCTTTCAATCCAATTTTTAAATTTTCTTCCAACACCTTCTGAATTTTTATATCTATATTTGTACGAATCCTTTTTTTATCACCCACGAGACGCTTGACTTGTCGGTAAAGCATAGGTGTTTTTTGGGGCATTGGGAAACGTTTTCCTTCCACTGCCTCCTTCAGGGAAATTTCCATTTCTTCCTCGGAAATCACGCCTTTTGTAAATAGTTCTTTGATCCTTCTGTTACGGATTTTAATCGCTGCTTTGGGATATCGATCGGGGCGAAGTTTCCCGGGAGCTTTTAAGAGTGATACCAACAGGACTGCCTCAGAGAGGGAGAGTTGGGCAGATCTCTTGTTGAAATATGCGAGGGAACCCGCCTCCACACCACGAAGATTTCCTCCGAGAGGCGCTTTGTTCAAATAGAGTTCCAGGATCTCATTTTTTGTTAGTTTTTTCTCCAGTTGGGTTGCGCTCCAAAATTCTCTGCATTTGTTGAGCAACGTCCTCTTTTGTGGACGTGAGATCCGAATAAGTTGGCTGGTGATCGTCGAAGCTCCCGATACGGTCCTCCCCGATTTTAGGTTTGTGAGAATCGCTCTTCCGATCGCCCAGAAATCGATCCCGCAGTGTTTATAAAAGCGTTTATCCTCAATTCCAACGACAACGAGGGGAAGCCATTTACCCATCGTTTCGAGAGGAATTGGTATGCACCATTCATCCTTCTTCGAAAGTGCCACGTGGAGCAATCCCCCCTCTCGGTCGAGTACGCTCTGCGAAGAAGAGTAGGAGAGGACGTCCTGCAGGGAATCGTGGGGGAGGGGGATAAAAGCGGCAACAAGCAAGAGAATGAGGCTCGTAGAAAGCAAGATCCATCTCGCTCTTTGAATCGGCCGATATCGCTTATTCCGTTCTTCCACGTTTTTTTCCAACCTGTTCAATTTGTTTCTTGCTTGAGGACTTTATGGCAATTTGCTTGAAAGTATACACCAGAACCCTTTCTCTTTGAGGAAGCAACCCAGGCGGTAAGGGAGACCCGTTCAATTGGTGGTTACCGTAATCTCGGAAGCGGATGTAACGCTATTGGTTCCCGGTGAATACATTCCCTCTGCGGCAATCGGAGGAAGGACAAAGTGGCCTGCCGTAACAGCTCTCATACTAAACTTCCAATCGCGTTTTTTCTCGAGATGGTCGATAAAGAGTAAAAGCCTGTCGTCCCGGAGCTCGGAGCGGATTCCTCCGTGGTCTGCGCCGATCGATTCACTGGAAGGATCCATAAGTCTTGGATTCTCTATCTCCAACCCTCCAGGAAGAGGAAAGCTTACCACAATATTGTCGGACAGAGTTGCCAGTGGTTCGAGAAAAATATGTCCGATGATTTTTTGTCCTCTGTGGACAGAGGGTTTTTCGCCGAGCTCTTTTCCCGCCGAGTCGAACAGCTTGAGTCGAACGCGTAGACCGTTGTCTCGCGCTTTTGGCTGGGCAAGAGGAACCCCGTCCACCATCCAGTAGGCAAAGACCGTTCCCTTTCCATCGTTTTGCAGGGCGATCAGCGAAGTTCCTGAATCGATTTTTCTGCTTACGATGACGTCTTTACTCGCTGTAAGAAGCAAACGACCAGAGAGGTCTCTTGCTTCCAGAGCAACGTCTTCGGAGAATTGATGGAACGAGTGGAAATCGCCCAGGCAAAAGAGGGCAAAGCCCGCTTCCTGCGTGGTGAGAGTCTCCGCTCTCTTCAGAGATGCAAGAAGTGCGGCCGCACTTTGGACTGCGCTCGGTGAAGTTGGATCGAGCTCATTCCAGGCCAACAGATAAAGGGCCTGATTTCTTATGGGTGAGTCTAGATTTCGCTTCTCCACGTCAGCCGCTCGGTAGCTATCGACAGCGGGGAGGTTTTCTCCAAGCATTTCTCTTGCCACAGCTTTTTCCCCGCCTCTTGCATAGGCGGCGGCAAGGAGGATACGCCCGTACTCCGGCATCAAGTGGATATTGTCTTTAAGATACGACATCGAGGCAAGGGGAGGATTCTCTTTCAAAGAGAGGACGTAGGAGGCATAGGAGCGCAGCGCAAGCGCCGAGGCAAAGCCCGCATCGTTCTGATACTCCGGAAGGAGAGAGAGGAGATGCCGCACGTACTCCATGGCATGTTTCAAAGTCTCCTTCGGTACGGGAACTTTTTTCTTCTCGCAGGCTACCAAAAAATGGGCCGCGTAGATCGTACTCCAGTCATCTGCAGCACCACCGGGCCAAAAGGAAAATCCTCCATTGTACATCTGCAGGGATTGTATTCTTCTGATACGCTCTCCCAGCGCATGGGCCAGTTGCCTGCGAGTGGCAAGGCGTGGATCGATCGCCCTGACCAAATCCGGCTGCGAGAGAAGCGCCCATCCTCCCGAAACCGTCTGTTCCAGGCAATGGTACGGATAATCGAGTAGAAAACGGGCGGCAAAAGAAAGTTCTACCGTCGGCAACGAAGAGAGCGATAGAACTGCGCGCCGCGTACCCGGCATCCAACCACCGGGAAGAAGGATTTTACCGCTTTGTCCTCCCTTCAATGTCATGCCTCCTCCAAGGGAAACCCTTGGAAACGGAGGCCTCAGGGGAAGCTCTGTCGTCTGGGAGATGCTCTGCCCCGCGTATTTCGTCAACAGAGTAACGCGGGCAACTCCCGATTTTCCGTCTCCCTTCAGAAGAAGAGGAAAAACGGTTTCCTTGTTTTTCGCACCGATAAATGTCTTATAGCTTACTTTTTTTGTATCAGATATCTTAAGGTTATCTTTCTGGAGAATAAAGGAGAGCGGTCCTTTTAGATGTAGAAATACCTCGACATCCTGGCTCTTTTTCTCCATGTTGAAAAGACGAATCGAGGATTCAAAAGAATCCGACGGAGAGGCTGCCCGTGGAAGGGATATTTCCGCCACGATATCTCGTGCAATGGGAAAGGATTTTTCTGAAGCCCCAAAAGAATTCCTGGAAACAGCCACCGTCATCAGGCGCACTCGCCCGGAAAATTCGGGAAGTACAAAGGAAAAAGCGGCCTTTCCCGTTCGATCCGTTTTAACTCGTTTCCAAAGGGTGAGCACATTAAAACGGGTCGCGTGAACCGGTGAAAGAGAGGCTTTTTTCATCGCTTCAGCCATATAGCTCTCTTCTCCTCCATCTCCACCTCCAGGTGCCAAAAGAGGAGTTTTTTTCAGATAAAGTGGCATAAGATCGTCATATGCATCGAATGCCTTCGTCGCAAGCGCTCTCCTTGAAGTATAAAAAATATAGGGGTTTGGAGTTGCAAAACGCGTCAAATCGAGCACACCTTCGTCGACAAGCATCACAACAGCTTCTCCTTCGACTGGTTTGCCTTTCGCATCCTTCAAAAGGAGGCTGAATTCATTCTTTGCTCTCGGTTTCACCGTACCCGAACTAGAAACATCGACATTCAGTTTCCGAGGGGAGCAATCCAGGCTGATCGGAACGGCACCGAACGCTCTGTGTGCGTTCCACTGCTCTTCCGCTTCTGCCGGCCGAACAAGGGTGGCAGTGAGCCAGGCATTGGGAAGCATCTCCTCCGTGACCGGAAAAGAGATCACGCCTCCTTCTTTGGGAATATCCGATGTGTCATAGTGCAAAATCCTGTCTGTCTCGACAGTGACAAGGACTCTGCCCGCGAAATTTCCGGAAATTTTCACTGTAGCGCGATCGCCGGGACGATACTCTTTCTTGTCAAGCTCGAGGTTCAAATCCTCTGGGAGCATTGCCGGGGTCTCCCCGGCAAACCAATTCGAAGCATAGACGTAAAGATGTTTCGAAGCGGTCGCACCACTTTCCTCATCCTTTATCGCAACCAGGTACTCTCCGCCTCCTGGAAAGACGAGATCAAAACGCCCCAATCCTTTCTTGAAAGAAATCTTTCGATTTACATAGTCCTTCAGCGGGAGCAATTCTTCACGAAGTTTGGAAGTCCCATGCCCCATATTTCGAGAGACGATCGCCCTACGCTGCACTCTGTAAACGGACAACAAGGCGGAAGCCGATTCACATGGTACCCCCTTCGAATCGAGCGCCGCAAATTCGAAGGGAGTTTTTCTCTTGGGTTCGAGAGTTCCGCCTGGTCCTCGAATTCCCAAAAGCCGTTCATACGGATGGTAGGTAATCACGTGCGTTTTGTACACCCATCTCCCACCATCTTCCATAACACCGACTTTCACAGCGATATCCAACAGGGAGGGAGACTTTTGAGGAGCAACTCGCATCGGCAGCACAACGTCTCCGGAGATAGAGAGATTGCCGGAACCAAGATTGAGCGACACCGGCTCGAAAGAAAACCTTCTATCGGAAAAAACGAAACCGGGCCATTTCGGGTTCGAGTATTCCCGGGGAATAAAGTTTGCCTCGGCTTCGTAAGCTAGACCATCGGCGACGGCCCCGAAGAGATAATCGGCTCCGATAAACAGAGATGCTTTCCCCTGTGAGACAATCCTCTCTTTGTCGCTTTGCACGCGAAGGCGGATTCTCGGTGGAGCAAAATCCTCGACCAAAAAAGATGCCGTACCAATTGGTTTTTTCTCTCCCGGGACGAGGACCTCGGCGAGCCACTGACCGGTCGTGGCTGTTTCGGAGAGCGGGATGACCGTAGAGGCCATCCCCATTTTTGAAGGCATGAGAGTCGTTTTTTTCCACTCCCGTCCCGTCGGAGTAACGATCCTCAAACGCACGGGGAAAGGTTCCTCGATTGCAGTCATTCTGTCGCGGAGAAGGATTTGAATCGGGACTTTCTCGCCAGGCCGAAAAACGCCACGTGGCGTGAAACAGTGGGCCTGATATCCACCCTTTTCATAGGAACGACCCGAAAAACGGGCGTCGCCTTCCGGCCATATATTTCTGTCAAGACGCAGGAGGGCCGTATCATCGTCTTTTCGAAAAACGACCAAGTCGGGTTTCAGGGATGGCTCCCACGGTTCATCCCTCGTGATAGAGAAAATTCCTTTTGTGTTCGTCGTTCCTTCCGCGAGTAGTTGGTTGCTTTTCGAGTAGACCAAGACCTTGACCCCTGTCAGGGATTTCCCCTCCCGTATGGAGTTCGCCCAGGCGAGAGCCCCTCTCTCACTCAACTTAAAAGAGCCGGCGATATCCGTCACATTGATCGTTCTGTACAGATAAGGCCAGCCTTCCTTTGTTCCGATGAGAACTTCGAAGAGCCCCTTCCGTCCCGCCACGTTTTTTTTCAAATCCAGCGCCTGGGTCGAGGTTTCGTTCAGTCTCCCGTTTATCACATATGTTTTCTCCGACACCATTTCCGAAAGAGCTGTGGCGTAATGAGGCCAGCTCTCCAGCGCCACGAAGGAGACGTTATTGTCGTAGACCCTGTTGATCGTCACGTTGACTTTCTCCACGTTCACTGATGAAAAGGAAAGGGGGAGCGACTCCCCGACGGGGGAGAGGACACGGCCGGTAGAAACGAAGGAGAGCGATGGTTGCACGTCGGGAAAGATAAAAGAACGGGACCAATCGGAATCCAGTGCAGGGGCGTTTTTGGCCGGCAAACCCTTGCGCAATGTCAAGGTGACTCGATCCCGCGGTTTATGATTCGTCGTGATTCGGATCGAGTACCCCCAGGATTCCACGCTGAAATCTCCTTTCGGGGAGAGTTCCACAAAGGAGTGAGCCTTTTCGAAGTCAATCATGGAGGTGGTTTCCAGAAAAATATGGCAACCATCACCTTCGCTTATGGCCTGGCTGCTGCGGATTTTCATAGAGGTATTTCTCTCGACTTTCTTTTCCACTCTCTCAGTTGTGCCGAGCGGACCGCTTTCGGACGTAAAACCCTTTTCGAGCACCATGGAGACGGGGGATCCATCGCCTGCCGGTACCTTGACGAAGACATCTTTGAATACGCCCTCCTGAGAGATCGAATACGGGAGAGTCCTTCCGTTTTTGTCCGCAAAAGAGAGAAAGCCCTGCAGGCGTCTTGTGGATACGGGAAGCGTGAAGTCCATCCGATATGTGATGGCGAACTCCTCCCCGGAGGAAAAGTCCGTCTGTTGGATACCGACAAATTTGAGCGGCGAGGTCCTCATCGAAAACTCGCGTTTACCCTTGATCCGGTTTCCCTGGAGATCGCTCAGCTTTTCATCGACAACAACCGTATAAGCGGTGGCAGCCGAAAGAAAACCACTCGAGGGCCGGTATACGAACGTGGCCGGATTTTCCCATCGGCCTGTACCTGGAAGTGTCGGGGAAAAGAAGAGAGGACTGCGTTTCGGCGAAAGGTCGATTCCAACGTCGCTGCTTCGAACAACATCGGAGGAGAAGATCACCCGAATCGAAACCGGTCCGTCAACGAGGCCTTCCGGTGAGAAATTTCGGACAGAAAGAGTCCGGCCGATCCCTCCGGGAGCCGGCATGGCGACCACGAAAAACATGGCGAACACGAGAAAAAGGAAAATCGTCGGAGGGAAGAAATCGAAGCCCTGGAAGCGTCTTCCGCCTTCGGTCCGTTTTTTACCTGTCATGGATCGTCACTCCTTCGGGGTCGAAAAGCCTGCACCCCTCTCTTTTAGGGTGCTGGCGCTTTCAACCGGAGATCCTTTCGTCGAGGACGTGAATCATGATAATGAAGAAGAGCTTCAGTCAAATTGTCTCGGGGGCTCGTAGTTCGCCCCCATCAGTTTTTTCCAATCCACATTTTCGTCGAGAAGGTTGGGGCAGGTGGAATCGGGATAAAACCAATACCTTCCCAATCCCATGAGAACCTGCCACCAATCGTGAACATCCGGCGTGAGGATCTGTCCCTCCGGACCGATCCTTCGTAATTCACGATAAAGAAGAGCGACCATCTGGTTTTCGTCAAGACAAGAGGTCGTCTTTCCATAAAACTCCACCACATGAAAAAACGAGCAGGCACCAAGTTGAAAGAGCACGTCCCTCCACTTTTCAGGCACCCTCGATGTGCGCGCCAGAACAAGCGTTTTTTTCGAGCCCGCCGATTTATGATTCACGACGAACAGAATTTTGCTCGCGTCCAGGTGGCGAAGCTCCTCATACTTCTTGATCAGCTCGTCGGCGAGCGGTCTCATACGGCTGTTACAGATTTCAAAATCAAATTCGTGGGCGGGCTCCATACGGCTGTTCAGCTCCTTTTCTAACTCTTAAATTATACACCAACGCCCCCTGAAGGATATAAACATCAGGATTGATCAATATCTACAAACTCTATTTTCAATCCCACCGACATGAAAAACATCGCGCCTGTACGACGACGTCCGGTCTTTTTACGATCTCGCCCCCTCCCTCCCAGGAAATCGAACCGAAGAAAATGCAGGTGCTGGGGATGTCCGAGGCAAAAGCGGAGAGAGGAACTCGAACGAAGAAAAAACCTGTCGGTGGAGGTAAGGGGATCGTTGGTGCATTCCCTCGTGATTTTCGTTTTCGGGCGGAGTTGGACACGTGGAAAAAACAAATGAGGGAGGGGCAGGATACGGCGATGCCCAAAGCGGCGCTTTTCAAAGAACTTCTTCATGCACCGGTAAGCTCGACGGATACGAGAAAAAAGCGAAAGAGAGGCCTGGTCTTCTAGCGGCGGAAAGAGGTAAGCAAGCCGATGCGACGCCCTGCGAGGGAAACCAGGAGGACCACCCCCGCAAGTTTGATCAAATCCGGGATCAAAAATGGGAAAAGACCGATTCCAAGCGTCTGGAGGAAGCTGACTTCCTTTCCCACGATCCAGTTTAAATTGACATAGAGCCAGAAGACCCCGACGAGGTCATAGATCGCGATCCCGACGAGGCATGCCACAACACGTAAGGCGGCCAAACGCAATCCGGCCTTTTCGTGGGCATACCCGGACATTTGGAGGACCCTCCCCACGGCCCAGGAGGCTGGGATGAACCCGACGACAAAGCCGAAGGAGGGCGTGAGGACACTCTGAATTCCTCCGCCTCCGGAGAAAAAAGGCAGCCCCAAAAGGCCGAGTAGCATGTAGAGGAACATGGAGAGAGCGGCTCGTCCCGGACCGAGTAAGAGTCCCGCCATCAGCACAAACACCGTTTGCAGCGTCAGAGGGACCATGGGAAAGGGAATTCTGACGTTCGCTCCGACACCCGTGAGAACGGCAAAGAGTGCGGCAAGCGCCATCCCACGGGTAGAGAGCCCGGAATGAAAAGGCTTGGCGGAGAAAGGATTTCTATCGGGTTCGTACATTGGACTTGCCTCCCGCAGCCGGAATGTTCTTCACAATTTTTGCGAGAAGCGAGGCAAACGCATCTCGACAGCCAGTATTGTACTACAAGATGCCTTCGAAGAGATTGGAAAAGAGCGAAAAAGCGTTTTTAAATACTGACTTATTATGACCTTTACGGCAAACCTTTTGTTGCGCGGACGAAAAAGACGACTCTGAAAAGATCCGACCGACGCCCATCCGATGAAAAAAACAAGTTCCGAAGGCCTTTTTCTCTGGATCTTCTTTTCCGAGACTCGATCCGCTTCCGAAGTTCTTCAATAAAAATGAGGAAAGCAATGTTTTCAAGGGGAAGGGCGGCTCGTCGACCGTCTGTGGATGTCTGTCGAGGAGCTCCGGAATCGTCTTGCCGTTCACCCGGAGGACGGAGGACGGGGACGTGCGAGAACGAAGACAACGGCGCCACGGGGAAAGGACGCCGTTGTCTTCGTTCATGTGTATGGAATGCAGGGCACCCCCGCAGCAGGTGCCTTTCACAAATCGTCCGAAAGCGCAGCCCGTTCGCCGCGCCGCGATCCGTCGCCTATTTTCCCCCTTTGCGCCTCAAGTACGACGGGGTGTCGTAGACCGTTTCGACGGATACAATACCCTCCGGTTGCGGTGGAGCATCCCCTACCCGAGGCGGGTTCTCCCTTGCATTCGGTTGTCTTTGTCTCCCCGCAGAGGGAATCGGCCGAGGCTCGGATCTCGCATCCGGTCGTTCGCGCCGGGAAGGAGAGGAGGAGGGCTCGACCTCAAAACCCGTTGCGATGAGGACGATCTGCACCAAATCCTTGAGAGAGGGATCGGGAACCCAACCCCAGATGAAGTTGGCATCCGGATCGATCTGACTCTGGAGAAAGCTTGCCGCCTCCTGCGTCTCCATGATACCCACGTTTGGATCGCCGCTTATGTTCAGCAGCACGCCCTTTGCCCCTCCGATCGAACATCCCATCAGCGGGCTTTCCATCGCCTTTCGAAGGGCTTCCTGTGTCCTGTATTCGCCACTTGCCGTACCGACTCCCATGACGGCGGCCCCGGCGTGCTTCATGACGCTTGTCAGGTCGGCGAAATCGACGTTGAGCATACCCGGTTTGGTGACGATATCGGTCACACCCTGAACGGCCTGGCGAAGGACATCGTCGGCCATGGCAAACGCGTCGATCAGAGACATCGTCCGTTCGGACAGCTCCAGCAATTTGTCGTTTGGCACGACAATGAGGGCATCCACAAGGCCTTTTACCTTTTGGATCCCCTCCTCGGCAATCAAGGTCCTCCTCTTGCCCTCGAACGAAAAGGGACGCGTGACGACCGATACCGTCAGAATTCCCATTTCCTTGGCGACATCCGCGATGACGGGCAGAGCACCCGTACCGGTTCCGCCTCCCATCCCCGCGGCGAGGTAGACCATATTGCACCCCTTGAGTGAGGTTCGTATTTCCTCTCGGGACTCGATGGCGGCCATGGCCCCGACCTCCGGTCTCGCACCCGCACCCAATCCTCTTGTCGTCTTACTCCCCAGGATCAGTTTCTCCGCGGACAGGGTCCTCTCCAGACTGTGGATATCTGTGTTGACAGCAAGGAACTCCACGCCTTTCGCTCCGGTGCGAATGATATGGTCGAGCGCGTTACACCCTCCACCACCGACCCCAACTATCTTGATCCTCTCCCGGAATGCTCTCTGGGGAGCGGATTGCTCTTTTTCTCCTGTTTTGAGCCGTTTTTCCTCGAAGCTCTCTTCCAGCGTCAATTCAAGGGCAGAATTCATGGCCATGCAATTCTTCCTCCTCACGTCCGACCAGTCCGAAAGGCTCAAAATATACATGTGCTATCATAGGAAAAGCGTCCTTCTCTGTCAATAAAAATCTTCGGAAGTAAAAATACCGGTCCGAGAAAATTCACGAGAAGGTCGAAGCCGGATCGAAAAAACCGGATACGGTCAAGCTTCGACAAGAACAGGAGAGATCCCCCGATGCATTTCAACGAAAACGACGAAGGAAGACTCCCTTCAACAAACCGGGAAGAACCTTCCCTTCCCGAGACCACGCAAGAAACGGTTTTGCAGGGCGAGGAACTTCTCAAACCCGGAAGGCTCATCCCCCATGGGAAAAATTTTCCTCTCTTTCTCTTCTTTCTGTTTGTGTTGTCGTGCCTCGTACTGCGCCCTCTCGCTTACGGCATTGCCTGGGGAACCCTCTTTGCCTTCCTCTGGTCTCCCGTTCAAAGGAGGCTTTGTCGCACCGGCATGTTGAAAAACCGCCCGAATCTCTGTGCCGCGACTTCGACCCTGCTTCTTCTCGTCTCGTGTACCATTCCGCTCGTTCTGGTTTTGCAGGCGATCTTTATCGAGCTCTTCGCATCCTACGAATCGTTCTCGGCATACCTTGCCGGCGTCAAACAGACCGGGCTGCCATCCATCACGTCGCTTCTGCCGGAGGGTCTCTCCCGCATCATCTCGCCCCTTCTGGCAGATCGAGAACGAATCACCTCTTTGCTCTTCTCCCTCACAAAAACCGCGACCGGCTTTTTGCAGGATTTGTCGGCCAATATCCTACAGTGGACCGGAACGTTTCTCTTTCAGGGATTTGTCGCAGTTCTGACCATGTTCTTCATGATACGCGACGGGAAAAAAGTGGTGGCGTTCCTCAAAGACCTGATTCCCCTCCCTCGCGACGCGAGGGAGAAATTCGTCGAGGACACCGGAGGAATGATGAAATCCGTCGCATACGGCGTCATTCTTACCGTGGGCCTACAGGCCGCACTTGGAGGAATCGGCTGGAAACTCTGCCGTCTTCCGGGCGCATACCTCGCCTCGGCGGCCATGTTCCTGTTTGGCATCTTCCCCGTCGGGACCGCCGTGGTCTGGCTGCCGGGAGCGATATATTTGTTTCTGACGGGAGCGACGATCCGCGGTTTTGCATTGCTCGCCTGGGGAACACTCGCCGTGGCATCCATCGACAACTTGCTCCGTCCCATTCTGATCCGAGGGGGCAAAGAAGCTCCGACCCTCGCCGTAATGCTGGGACTCGTCGGAGGGGTCGCGGTCTGGGGTCTGCTTGGCGTCTTTCTCGGACCGATCGTTCTCGTGACGTTCATCGGGATCCTCGATCTATACAGAAAAAGCCTCGACCGCGACGGTTGAGGCCCCTGTCCTCCACTCATTACGATCTTTCCTTCGTTTATCCCGTCAGTCTTCGAGTCTTCTCCAGAAGGAATCATCCCTGTCGTTAAGAGGGAGCTCTCCTCGATAGACGACCGCGGCCCGCTGGGCTCCGCTCGAATAGAGGGCAAGCCCCCCACCTTTCAGAATGTACCGGAAACCGGGTTCCTGCAGATCGCTGTCCCCCCACCGAACAAAGGCATCCTTGTACTTGGGATCGAGAAAGTTGGCAATGCCGAGTCCCTCCGCCGTTTTGTACCGGGACAAGCGACTCTCGATCTGCGCGACGCCGTTTTTTTCGTCCAGCCAGACGACGAGGCTCGGCTTCTCGGCGCTCTCCCCATAACTCAAAACCTCGTAATTCCCGTCGTGTTCGCGCTTCGAAGGAACACCGAACAAAGAGAAAAGAGCGTCCGCAGAGGCCCCGAGGGCGAGGGCTCCGAGGGATTCCCCCGGTTTGATGATGACCGCCGGATCGGTCGGCCATCCGAGCATTCCCTTGGCCGCGTTGATCGAGTGCAGGGGACGCTTGTCGTCGGAGGCGGCGAAGTCGCCCGCCCGCGTGAAGCCCCTCAGCGCCTCCCGGTAGCGACCGAGCTTCATCAAGGATTTGGACGCGGACAGAAGCAGCTCGACATCCCTGACGTTCGAATCGATCGCTTTCGTGTAGTTTTCCGCGGCGCGCTCATCGCTTCCCAGGTGTCCGTACACCCGCCCCAGCAGATAGCAAACCTCCCCCCTCTTCGGGACAAGCCTGGAGGCCCGCTCCAGAGGACCAAGCGCATCCTCGTGGCGCCCCATACGAAGATACAGTTCACCGAGAAGAATCAGCGTATCCGCGTCTTTCGGGCGTGTTTCAAGGTGTCTTTCGTATGCAAAGATCGCTTCGGAATCCTTTCCCTGTCTCTCCAACGCCTGTCCCATGCGGAGAAGGGTATCCCGACGCTCCGGTTTGAGACGAAATACCTTGCGGTATTGCACGACGGCCTCTTCGAACTCCCCTGCCCGAAAGTGGCGATCCGCGGTCTGAAAGAGCACCTCCGGCAGTATGTTGTTTCTGTAATACCAAAAACCGCCCCCGGCGAAGGCGATGACCAGAAGCAACGGGATCGACACGAAAAAAAACCTCGACAGGGGACGCGACTCCGTGCGCGGCACGTAGGCTTCCTCCTCCGGAGTAAGGCCGGTCTTCTCGGGAGGAACGTGTACAGGCAGTCTCTCTTTCCCGGAAGTTTTCTTTCGCCTCTCCCCCTTGGGAGAAGCGTTCTCTCTCTTTGGGTTTTTGTCCAAAACAATCCCCCTGTTTTCGCAGGACCTGATGTCAAAATGATTCTCAAAAGCGCGTGAGACCAGATTCATGGTCTTGGCGTTTTCGACGACCCAAACACGATGTCGCCCTTCCCGACCGTCTGCCGGTTACTCATTTTAGCAGCCTTCCGCCAAACCTGCAAAAGAGCGCCGGGAAATTTCACCGACTTTACGGGCGATTGTCGAAAAATCCGCTTCTTTGACAGGACGCGATGTGCTAAAGTACCCGCAAAGAAACGCTTCGACAAACCGCCAAACATGAGGGCGCCGACC
>DAIPHL010000005.1:0-37369 GCA_036771375.1 Synergistaceae bacterium
GGTCGGCGCAAACCTATCCTCCCTCGGCTACGACACGTTTCTCGTGACGGGGATCGAACGCGACGGGACGCTCTCGGGGCCGGACCTCGGGCTCTATCGCTCTCTGCCCCTGCACACCGGCAGAATCATCGCCGCCGGCGGCGTCTCCTCCATAGGCGACATCCAGGCCCTGAAGAAAATCGGCGTCTCGGGCGCCGTGGTGGGCAAGGCGATTTACGAAAAGAATTTCGACCTGAAAGAGGCTTTGGCCGTCGCATCCGGCCGGCCGCAGAGATGACGTCTTCAGCAGAAAGGTTGAGTCGGGATTGAAAAAGACCCTGTCACAAAACGAGTTGGAAGAAATCAAATTCGACAAAGACGGTCTGGTCCCCGTGGTCGTTCAGGACTCCAAAACGGGCGAGGTCCTGATGACGGCCTGGGCCAACAAAGAAGCTCTCGAGCTCACCGCCGAACGCGGCGAACTCGTCCTCTGGAGCCGTTCGCGCAGACAACTCTGGCACAAGGGACTCTCGAGCGGGAACAGGATGAAGGTGATGGCGATCAGGGCGGATTGCGACAAAGACACGCTGCTCGCCATCGTCGAACCGTTCGGGCCGGCCTGCCACACCGGAGAGAGGACGTGTTTTTTCAGGACCCTGCACGAACGCGATGAGCCGTACGAGATGGGAACGTTTCCGGAAAGACTTTACCGGTACCTCGAGGAACGCGTGTCCGCGCCCCTCGAGGAGAGCTACACCGCACGCCTCGTCGCAAAAGGTCCGGCGCGCGTCGCCCAGAAGGTCGGCGAAGAAGGGGTGGAGACCGCCCTTGCCCTCGCAATCGGGGACCGGGACAACTTCCGCTACGAAGCGGCGGACCTTTTGTATCACCTGCTGGTCGCCTGTATCGCGGCGAAAGTCCCGTTCGACGAGGTGATCCGGGAGCTTCAGTCCCGACACGAACCGAAGTAGTCGAAGAAGAAGACGGCAAGACCGAAAAAGAGACGACAAAGGAAGGTTCGCCGCGCCTGAATCCGGGCTTCTCCTCGCCTTTGTGTGGAGTTGCAGAGTCGTCGTTTTTGATGTACCCTCTTCCGTGGGCGACAAGATCGAGGAGTGAGCCATCCTTGCAAAGACAGATAAAGGACCGTTTCAAAGGAGTGTTTTGGGTTTTTTTTGTCTCCTTTGCCGCATTTGCGGCGTTTCCCACCCCGTCTTCGGGAGCGACCGCGGAGACGTTTTACGAAAACGCCCTGCGACGAAATGGAATCAACGCGTTCGCGGCGACCTGCCAGAGTGCGCACGAGACCGGTTTCTGGACCTCCTCGCTCTGGCGGAACGCGAACAACGGCGCAGGGATCAAGGCCGACAAAAACTGGATCCGTGCGGGACGTCCCACCGTCCGCAAAAAATCCCAGGAGGTCGTCGGAGGGAAATGGACGACCCGGGAGTCTCTCTTTCGGGTCTACTCCTCCCTGGACGATTTTTTGGACGACTACAACAGAAAAATATGCAGGGACTACCCCCTCGCCTCGAAAAACCGCGATACGACCTGGGGATATTTCTCGGCTCTCCAAAAGGGGAGACATGGAGCCTGGGCGACCTCGCACACATACTTCGAACGAATGGCGGACAAGGCGATACGCCTCGCCCCCCAGCTGTTGGGGTTCGACTGGCGTATGCAGCTTCTGTATGATTACAAGAAAGCGAAAGCGCGAGGGCTTCTGTCGAAAAAAGAGATCGCGATCATTCGAAAGAAACTCGCGGCGGACGAAAAAGACTCCACCCGCTGAACGGAGCGAAAAAATTACGAAGAAGGGTTTTCCCATATGCATACCCAGACCGTCCTGTTCGCCTTTTTGCTGACGCTCATGGCCGGGCTTTCCACCGGCATCGGTTCGGCGATGGCCTTTTTCACGAAGCGAACGAACACCCGCTTCCTGTCGATCGCCCTCGGTTTTTCCGCGGGCGTCATGATCTACGTCTCGTTCACCGAGATCATGGGGAAGGCGACGGAAGCGCTCGTCTCGCACTGGGGAAAGACGACCGGCACATGGACATCCGTCGGCGCCTTCTTCGGAGGGATGGCGCTGATCGCCATCATCGACAAGCTCATCCCCTCCGACGAAAACCCCCATGAAGCGCACCGTGTAGAGGAAATCGGCAACCGGGAGCCCCTCGGACGGGATACGGACATGAACCAGCTTCATCGCACCGGCCTCTTCACGGCGCTCGCCATCGCCATCCACAACTTCCCCGAGGGAATCGCCACATTCACCGCCGCGCTGGCGGAGCCAAGCCTCGGCGTCGCGATCGCCATCGCGATCGCCATCCACAACATCCCCGAGGGAATCGCCGTCTCCGTACCGATCTTCTACGCCACCGGAGACCGCAAGAAAGCCTTCCTGTACTCGTTCACCTCCGGGATCTCCGAACCGGTCGGCGCATTGGTCGGCTATCTCGTCCTGGCTCCCATCATGTCCCCCGCCGTCTTCGGAATTCTGTTCGCCGGCGTCGCGGGGATCATGGTCTTCATCTCCCTCGACGAACTGCTGCCCGCCGCAGAGCAGTACGGAGAACACCACCTCTGCATCTACGGACTGATCTCCGGGATGATCGTGATGGCGCTCTCCCTCCTGCTCTTCCTGTAAAACTCAACAAAAAAGCCCACACCGCCTCTTGCGGTGCAGGCGAGCTTTCCGCCTCAGCGGGAAGAGAGAAAGTCGTACACCCGCGCCTCGATCCCCTCGGCGCAGAGCCCGAACTCCTTCAACAACGCCACCGCCGGACCGGAGCGGCCGAACACGTCGTCCACGCCAATCCGCAGAACCGGGACGGGGCACCTCGCTGCAAGCAGACCGCAGACCGCCTCGCCAAGCCCGCCGACGACGCTGTGCTCCTCCACCGTGACGACCCGGCCGGTCTCGCGCGCGGCCTCCGTGATCAGCTCCTCGTCAAGCGGCTTGATCGTCGCCATGTTGATCATCCGGGCCGAAACACCCCTCCGAGCCAGCGCTTCGGATGCCTTCATCGCTTCGTACACCATGATGCCCGTCGCGACGATCGCGACGTCCGAGCCGTCGCACAACACCTCGCCCCGCCCGATCGAAAAGGCGGCGTCCGCCTCGTCGTGAAAAACGGGCGTCGCGAGACGACAAAAGCGGAGATAGACAGGCCCCACATGTTCGTAGGCAGCTCTCACCGCCGAGCGCGCTTCGACATCGTCCGACGGACAGATCACCGTCATGCCCGGGATGACCCGCATGAGCGCGAAGTCCTCGCAACATTGATGGGAAGCGCCATCCTCCCCCACGCTGATGCCCCCGTGCGTCGCACCGATCTTGACGTTCAGCCGCGGATAGCCGACGGCGTTTCGTACCTGCTCGTAGGCACGCCCCGCCGCGAACATCGCGAACGTCGAGGCGAACGGGACCAGGCCCATGGCCGCAAGGCCCGCGGCGACGCCCATCATGTTGCACTCCGCGATCCCGGCGTTGAAATGCCGCTCGGGACAGACCTTCCGAAAGAGGCTCGTCTTCGTCGCACCGGAGAGGTCGGCATCCAGAACGACAAGGTCCCGATGCTCCACCCCCAGAGCGGCAAGAGCCCTCCCGTAGCTTTCGCGGGTCGCGATCTTTTCAGGCCCTCCCATCGTCCGTACACCCCCCTTCCGCAGGCGCATCTCCCAGCTCGCGCAGCGCCGCGCGGCACTCCTCGTCGTTCGGCGCCTTGCCGTGCCAGCCGGCCTCGTTTTCCATGAAGGAGACACCCTTGCCCTTGACCGTACGGGCCAGGATACAACTCGGTCTCCCCGAGACCGAACGGGCGCGCTGCAGAGCGTCGTCGAGCGAATCGAAATCGTTTCCGTCGACCTCGAAGACCTCGAAACCGAAGGCCTTCATCTTTTCGCCGATCGGCTCCGGGTTCATGACATCCGAGGTGGCTCCGTCGATCTGGAGCCCGTTCACATCGACCAGGACGCAGAGATTGTCGAGCCTGTGGTGCGCGGCGAACATGAACGCCTCCCAACACTCTCCCTCTTGAATCTCCCCGTCTCCGAGCAACGTATAGACCCGGTTCGTCATCCCCTTCACCTTCGCGCCGAGCGCCATTCCACAGGCGGCCGACACCCCCTGGCCGAGGCTTCCCGTGCTCATATCGACCCCCGGCGTGAGGCGCATGCTGGGATGTCCCTGCAGACGGCTGTCGATTCGGCGCAGCGTCACAAGCTCCTCGACCGGGAAGAAGCCCCGATGGGCGAGAGCCGCGTACAACCCCGGTGCCGTGTGTCCCTTCGACAGGACAAAGCGATCCCGGTCGTCCTTCTCCGGGTTGCCGGGGTCGATCTTCATCTCCCTGAAATAGAGAATCGTGAAGATCTCGGCCGCTCCGAGCGAACCACCCGGATGCCCCGATTTCGCCGCATGGGTCGCCTGTATGACGCTCCGCCGGATCTTGCGGGCCGTCTGTTCCAGTTCGTTTCTTTCCCTCTCCGACAATCTCATTCGCCAAACACCTTTCCGTAATCCTCCCGAAACTTCACGATACCGGCGTCCGTGAGCGGATGCCGCGTCATCGCCATCAGCACACCGTACGGGACGGTGGCGATGTCGCTTCCGGCGAGCGCGCACTCCGTCACGTGCATCGGATTTCTGATGCTCGCGGAGATGATCTCCGTCCCGATACCGTGGATCGAGAAGATCTCCGCGACGACCTTCACCAGCTCGATGCCCGGCGACGAAATGTCATCCAACCTCCCCAGAAACGGCGAAACGTATGCGGCACCCGCACAAGCGGCCAACAGAGCCTGATTCGCCGTGAAAATCAGAGTCACGTTGCACTCGACGCCTTCCGACGAGAGCACCTTGACGGCCTTCAACCCCTCCGGCGTCATCGGAATTTTGACGACCATGTTCGGGTGAATCCGGGCGATCTCACGCCCCTCGGCGATCATGCCGGCGGCGTCCGTCGTCGTCGCCTTGACCTCTCCGGAGATCGGACCGTCGACGATCGCAGCGATCTCCGAGACGACCCTGGCAAAATCCCGCCCCTCCCGCGCGATCAGGGAGGGATTCGTGGTCACCCCGCAGATCACGCCCATTTCAGAGGCGCTTCGAACCTCTTCCACATTGGCGGTATCGATGAACAGCTTCATTTACAATCTCCCCCTCGTTCGCATCGGTCGAAACCGGACGGTTCAACGCGGACACCTCATCCAGAAGACGAGGTGCCACCTCTTTCAAGCGACCGCTTCACCTCTTCGGAGGTCGAAAGACGGAGAATCTCCTCCGCCAGGCGCTTCGCGGATTCGCGCGTATACCGGGAGACGATCTCCCTCGTCCGGGGGATCTGAGCGGGGTTCATGGAAAACTCGTCGAGCCCCAGCCCCAGGAAAAACGGAACGAGAAGCGGGTCACCCGCCGCCTCGCCGCACATGGCACAGGGGATCCCTCCCCCGTGCGCTCCCCGGATGCTCCGTTCGATCAACCGCAGCACGGCGGGGTGATACTGCGAATAAAGCGCCGCGACCTTCTCGTTGCCCCTGTCGACCGCGAGTGTATACTGTATCAGGTCGTTCGTGCCGATGCTGAAAAAATCGCACTCCTTCGCGAGCTCCGCAGACATCACGGCCGCCGCGGGAATCTCGATCATGATGCCCAGAGGGACGCCCTCTTTGAAATTCCTCCCCTCTCTTCTCAACTCCTCCTCGGCATCGCGGACCGCTCTCTTTGCCGCACGCAGCTCCTCGAGGGACGAGATGAAGGGGAACATGATCCTCAGATTTCCGTGAAGCCCCGCCCGGAGAAGAGCCTTCAACTGTGCAAGGAAAAGGGCGCTTCGGGAGAGACAGATGCGTATCGCCCTGTAGCCGAGAAACGGGTTTTCCTCCCTTTCGAGGGCGAGCGCGGGAAGTTCCTTGTCGCCTCCGACATCCATCGTGCGGACGACGACCGGCTTGCCGTCCATGATCTCGAGCGCCTCCCTGTACGCCCGGAACTGGGTCTCCTCGTCGGGAAGACCGCCCGTGTCCATGTATAGAAATTCGCTTCGGAAGAGCCCGACGCCGTCGGCGCCCCGTTCCATCGCCCTCTGCGCCTCGCCCGGCGTCCCGATGTTCGCGCAGATCTCCACCTCGTGTCCATCGGCCGTGAGGCTCCTGCGATCGACAAAGGCGTCGAGCCGCGTCCTCTCCTCGAGAAAATCCCGCCGCTTCCGCTCGAACGTGGAGCGAAGCGTGGCATCCGGATTGACGTACGCCGTCCCCGAAGAACCGTCCATGACGATCTCGTCCCCCTCCTCGACCAGCGACAAGACATCCTTTGCCTGGACGATCGCCGGAATTTCGAAGGTGCGGGCGAGGATGGAGGCGTGGGCGTTCTGCCCCCCGGTGCAGGTGATGATTCCGGCGACATTCGAAAGATCCATCCGCGCCGTGTCCGACGTGGTCAGATCCTCCGCCACCAGGATCGTAGCGGAGGGAAGAGAAGCGAGGTCTCTTCTTTGAATCCCCAGCAGCTCCATGATGATCCGCTTCTGGATGTCGCGAATGTCCGAAGCCCGCTCCCGCATATATTCGTCATCCATGGCCTCGAACACCGCCGCGGTTTCGTCCATGCCGCCTTGAACGGCCCAAGCCGCATTCCGGGACGAGGAGCGAATCAGCTCGCGGGATGCGTCGGTCAACGCCGGATCCTCGATCAACATCGCGATCGCATCCAAAATATCCGCCTTCGTCCCGTCGCCGGCTTCACGCGCGCGGCGGACCATCGACCGGGTCTCTTCTGCGATCTTCTTCACGGCCCCGTCGAGCCGCCGGAGCTCCTCCTCCACGGACTGCGCGGGCGCCTCCGGTATCTTTGGTTTCGCGTCTTTATACACAAGCGCTCTTCCCAGGCCGATCCCGGGCGAGACACCCAACGCTTCGATCTTTCCGCTTCCTTCCTGCATCGTCACTCCTCCGCGAGGCCGGTCTTCAGAAACTCCACCAGCTCGCGCAACGCCCTCTCTTCGTCCTCTCCGTCGCAGATGAGCTCGATCTCGTCCTTGTACTTGACACCGGCGGACATCACGCCGAAGATGGATTTGCCGTTTACCTCCTTGTCTCCCTTGCGGATCTTCACCTCGCACGGATACCCCGAGCACGCCGTGACGAACAACCCAGCAGGACGGGCGTGCAGCCCCATCTTGTTGCAAATCGTTACTTTTTCCTTTACCATCGCGAAATCTCTCCTTTGCGCACGAAATCGTCCCGGCGCGGCGCGCCGAGACCCGGATCGTCATCAGAGATAAGGGATCGGGAAGAGGTTTTCCCGTCGTCCACCTTTTCCATTATAGCAAAGAACCCTCCGCCGGGACGTTTTGCAACGGGGAAAGAGAGCGACAAGACCGGCGAGACGATCGACGACCGAACGCGACAAGCCGGGGCGGGAGTCTTGTCGTCCGACTCCCGCCCCGGCTTCTTTTTGGGAAACACAAATTCGGCGATGTCAAAAGGCGCGAGGCTACAGAGCGATCCGCTCGCTTTCCCCGGAAACACGCTCACCGTGAATCTGGCGCAGCATCGCGACACAGACCTCGAGCGCCCTCTTTCCGTCGCGCAACCCGACGAGCGGCTCGCGCCCTTCCCTGATGCAGTTGACGAAATCCTGCAGCTCCAGCTTCAACGGCTCGCGCTTGGGGAAGACCGGATGTTCCACCACCTCGACGAGCCCCCTTCCCTGCTTCTGCACACAGTGGTGCAGGGTGACGTCCTGCGTCTCGTAGTTCACGATCAGATATCGTTCCGGCTCCGTGATCTCGAGGGTACGCATCCTCTTCTCCGAGACCCGGCTGACCAGGATGTGCGCGATCGTCCCGTTCGCAAAGCGAAGCTGGGCGGACGCGATGTCCTCGTTGTCGGTACGAACACACCGTCCCATCGTCGAGATATCGACGATCTCCGAATTGACGATCGAGAGGATGATATCCACATCGTGGATCATCAGATCGAGGACGACTCCCACGTCACTGATGCGGGGAGAAAAGGGCCCCATCCGGCGGGACTGAATGTAGATCGGGTCGTTGACCATGTTTCTCACGTATTGCACCGCGGCGTTGAAACGTTCGATGTGTCCGACCTGGAGGATCAGGTTGCGGTCGCTCGCGATGCGCAACAGCTCGCCGGCCTCCTCCGTGCTCGCCGTGACGGGCTTTTCGATCAACAGGTGTACCCCACGCTCCATCGCCTTCTTCGAGACCTCGAAGTGCTTGCTCGTGGGGACCACGACGCTGAGGGCGTCGGGCCTCGCCTCCTC
This sequence comes from Synergistaceae bacterium, assembly GCA_036771375.1. Classification (GTDB taxonomy): domain Bacteria; phylum Synergistota; class Synergistia; order Synergistales; family Synergistaceae; genus DAIPHL01. The sequence continues at coordinate 8,273 of DAIPHL010000005.1, forward strand.
CAGGAAACAATCGAGGTCGACGTACGCCGGAACGCCAAGGTTGTCTGCGACAGATTGCACCCGGGCTTCGTCTACATCGACCAGTCCGACGAGATCCGCTCCCAAAATTTCAGTGTATACCCGCGCGTGATGGACGCCAAGATGTCCGACACCCACCACTCCAACACGCACGCCGTTCATGAAATCACTTCCCATCCGGTCTTTCCTCTTCATTCAGACCAACTATCATTATTCTCACACGTTCTCACCGTTTTGTGGCATCCGTTTCGCCAGCAGGACCATCCTGTCCTCCCCGTCGCCCTGCCTGTACGAGTAGAAACGTTCCCGCTCACAGGACGTACAACGACACGACGAAAAGACATGCGACGGAGGAATCCCGCGGCCGAGCGCCTGCTCCCGCAGGACACCGGCGATATCCAGATGGACCTGGTCTCCCTGGACACGCGAGGCAGTCGGCCCCCACTCCTCCATGGCCCGAATCGCAGAGGGATCGCTCAACCTGCGCGTGTAACAGCAAAACCCCACGGACGGACCGATCCAGACGAAGGTATCCCGCAACACACTCCTTCCGTAAAAGGCAACGGCTCTGTCCAGCGCGGCCTCCAAGATCCGCGCGAGGGTCCCGCGAAAACCGGAGTGCACGATGATCGCCCAGGGCTTCGGGCTCGCACCCGCCAGTAGAACGGGCGCGCAATCCGCGAAGCGAAGCGAGGCCGTGACGCAAAAACCGGGGTCGAACGCCGCATCGATGTGTACCCCGTCGGCGAGGACCCGTTGAGGCAGAGCCCATATCCTTCGTCCCTCGACGATCGCTCTGCCGTGGACCTGCCATGGGGCGACCATCCCCCCAACGGCATCCAAACCCAACCGCTCGGCGATCCTCTCCGGAATACCCCCCGTCCCGTCCAGAAGAGGCCCCCGCGCGATCAGGCGGACATCGATCGCGCCCAAAAGCGGCGACGGCATCTCGTAGCGGACCTTGAAACCCTCTCGGTCACGGTGAAAGGTAAACCCCGAGACTCCCTTCGACATCTTTGTTTTCCCTCCTTCGCACGTATCGACAAGGATTCCTCCCGAAGGTCCGGATGAGGTGGCCCACCAGAAAAAGGCTGCCGCAGCAGAGGACGATCTCCGACGGATTCGCCACGGAAAAAAGCGCGGCAGCAAGCGCGTCGTCCGGCGAATCGAAGGCGCCCGCGACGGGCACCCCGTGCGCTCGGAAGGCCGCCGCGAGTTCTTCCGCCCGCATCGATCTCTCCCCCGCGACCTGTGTGCAGAAAACGGGAGCCGCCCACGATCCGAGCAACGCGATGAGGGGCTCGAGTTCCTTGTCCCTCATCACGGCAAAGACCACGGCGCCGACGCCTCCGATGGCCCCGCTTTCAGACAGGGCGAAGAGCGTCGACATCAGCGCTTCGAGGGCGTCTTCGTTGTGCGCGCCGTCGAGAATCACGGCCGGCGAATCCCCCCCGGGCCTGAATACCTCGCAGCGCCCCGGCCAGCGGGTCTTTGCGAGTCCCGTCCGAATTTTTGCCTCCCCGATCGCGCGGAAAAGAGGAGTCCTCTCACGCAGGGCGAGGAGCACAGAGATCGCCTTGGTCTGGTTGTGTGCCTGGTGCAATCCGATCAGAGGCGAGGAAAGCCGGGGAAGAAAGAGGCCGGTTCCCTGAGAGGTCCCTACGTAGGAAAACGATGTGCCGTCCAGAGAGCAGCGAATGTCCTCCGGATGCGCCAGTTCGTTCAGGAGAAAACAGGGGGAGCGGAACGAGCGACAGCGCATCGTGAAGGCCTCCCTCAACGAGGCGTCGTCTCCGGAGTAAAAAGCCGGCGTGCCGGGGCGGATCGCCGAGAACTTCTCCGACGCGATCGCCGCGAGCGTGTCGCCGAGGTACTCCCGATGATCGATGCCGATGGGGGTCACGACCGTCGCGAGGGCCCGGCAGGCCGACGTGGCATCGCACCGACCGCCCATGCCCGCTTCGAGCACGGCGACGTCGCAGGACGCCTCGGCGATCATCAGAAACGCCATGGCGGTCAGAGTTTCAAAAAACGTGGGCCTGCCGGCACGAAGCGCTTCGTCGGCGAGGACGGCTTCCTTGACCCGTTCGAACGCGCCGCGCCAGAGCTCGATCGGAAGAAACGAGCGGCCGACGCAAAGACGCTCCTGCAGGGAGACCAGATGCGGACTCGTATAGAGCGCGACCCGCATGCCCGCTTCGGAGCAGATGGACTCGATCGTTGCGGCGGTCGATCCCTTCCCGTTCGTCCCAAGCACCTGTATGGATTCGAACGAGAGCTCCGGGGAACCGAGCCGATAAAGAAGCCTCGACACACGTTCCAAACCGGGGCGTATGCCGACGCTCGAAAAGTCCATCAATTCTTCGGTCAGTTCCTCGAAAAGCGCTCTTTCGCCTGCGTCGAACATGCCGGAATCGTCCGAGGCTCACATCAGGCTCGCGATGTTCTCCTCGATTCGGCCCTTCTGGGAAACCGCGTCGGAGAGCGCGTTGCGCTCTTTCTCGACGACCTCGGCCGGTGCCCTGTCGACGAAGTTTTTGTTCGACAACTTGCCCTCGATCTTCGCGGTCTCTCGCTCCAGTTTCGCCAGTTCGCCCCTGAGCCTCGAGACCTCCTTGTCGACGTCCAGGAGATCGCCGACCGGGAAGTACAGCTCCCAGTCTCCCGTCACGATGGAAAGACTACGACGGGGTTTCTCGACTTCGGGGGAGAGAATGACGATCTTCTCCACCTTCGCCAGCATCCCGACGAGGGCTTCGTTCCCGTGGAGCACCTCGGTGGCCGTTTTGAAGCGCAAACACATCTCCGGAGCCATCTGCTGCGGCGGCATCTTGATCTCCGCGCGCAGGTTCCGCATCGCCCGGACAATGGCCTGCAAAGACTCCATCGTGCGCTTCGCCTCCTCGGCCCCGGGAACCTCGGAGGGCGTGGGCCACGCTTCCCGTCCGATGATCCCCTTGCCGTAGCCGAACGCAGCCCAAAGTTCCTCCGTGGTGAAGGGGATGATCGGATGCAGGAGTTTCAGCACATCCCGGAAGAGCGCGTACAACACGGACTGAGTCGTTCTTTTGCGATCGGAACCTTCGTCGCCGCGAAGGGCGGGCTTCGAAAGCTCGAGGTACCAATCGCAGAGTTCGCCCCACACGAAATCGTACATCAGACGCGCCGATTCTCCAAAATAATATCCGTCCAGCAGACGCGTCATTTCCGAGGTCACCTCGGAGAGGCGCGCGAGAATCCACCGATCGTGCATCGCCAGGACGGACTCGTCGATCCCGTCGGCGACCTCGCAGGGAGCGTCCTGCAGATTCATCAGGGCAAACCGGCTTGCGTTCCAGAGCTTGTTCAGGAAGAAGCGGTTCGTCTCGATCCTGCTCTCGGAGAGAAAGATATCGCGTCCCTGCACCGTGAGAGTCGCGAGCGTCATTCGAAGCGCGTCGGCTCCGAAACGTTCGATGATGACGAGCGGATCGATCACGTTTCCCTTGGACTTGCTCATCTTCTGCCCCTTTTCATCCCGGACGAGGGCATGTATGTACACGTCACGGAAGGGAGGCTCCTTCATGAATTCCATACCCATCATGATCATGCGGGCCACCCAGAAGAAGATGATGTCAAAACCGGTGACGAGGACTGATGTCGGATAGAACTTCTTCAACTCGTCCGTGTCGTCGGGCCAGCCCATGGTCGAGAAGGGCCAGAGGGCGCTGGAAAACCACGTGTCCAAGACGTCCTCGTCCTGTCGCAGGCGATGAGAACCGCATCGGCAGGAGGCGGGCGTCTCCATCGAGACGATGACCTCCTTGCAGTCCTCACAATACCAGGCGGGGATACGATGTCCCCACCAGAGCTGACGGGAGATACACCAGTCCCGGATGTTCTCCATCCATTGGTAGTAGGTCCCGGCCCACTGTTCCGGCACGAACCGGATGCCACCCGACTTGACGACCTCGACGTCGACCTCGGCGAGCGGCTTCGTCCGGACGAACCACTGCTCGGAAAGATACGGCTCGATCACGGTCGAACAGCGATAACAATGTCCGACCGCGTGTTCATGGTCGTCGACCTGTGCGAGAAGCCCCAATTCCTCCAAATCCGCCAGGATGGCCTCGCGCGCGGCGAACCGATCCATTCCCGTATATTTGCCACTCTGCTCGTTCATCACACCGAGGTCGTCCATGACCTGGACCTGTTCGAGCCCATGCCTCTGTCCCACGAGAAAGTCGTTCGGATCATGCGCCGGTGTGATCTTCACCGCTCCCGTTCCGAACTCGGGATCCACCATGTTGTCCTCGATCACGGGGACGATCCGCCCGGTGATCGGCACGGTCACCCTGCGACCGACGATGGCCTTATGCCTTTCGTCCCTTGGGTGCACCGCAATCGCCACGTCGCCCAAAATCGTCTCGGGACGCGTCGTCATGACGACGAGCGCCCCCTCTTTGTCCACGAAGGGATACCGTACGCTGTACAGTTTCCCCGCGGTCTCCTTGTGGTCGACCTCCAGGTCGGAAAGGGCGGTCCGGCAGCGCGGACACCAGTTGATGATGTACTTCCCGCGGTAGATCAAGTCCTTTTCGTAGAGCTTGACGAAGACCATGCGCACTGCACGCGAAAGTCCCTCGTCCATCGTGAAGCGCTCTCTTTCCCAGTCGCAGGACGCACCGATCTTTTTGAGCTGGTTTATGATGCGGCTCCCGTACTCGTTTTTCCACTCCCAAACCTTCTCGACGAACGCCTCTCTCCCCAGCTCGTGACGGACGATCCCCTCGGCATGAAGCGAGCGCTCGACCACGTTCTGCGTCGCGATGCCCGCATGGTCGGTCCCGGGCATCCACAACACGTTGAAACCCTGCATCCGCTTGGTCCGGCAGAGAATATCCTGCAGCGTGTTGTCGAGTGCGTGCCCCAAATGCAGGGAACCCGTCACGTTGGGAGGAGGGATCACGATGCTGTACGGAGGTTTGTCGCTCTTCACGTCTCCTTTGAAAATACCGTCCCGGGTCCACTCGGCATACCATTTGTCCTCGATCGGAGCCGGGTCATAACTCTTGGAAAGCCCCGCCAATCCCTTTGTCGCCTGTTCCATAAATATCCGTCGCCTCCCGGGAAAATCTCTTCTTTAACATAAAACCGATCCCGACACGAGCGCAAAGGCCGTCCGCGAAAACCCTACGCAGACGCCCCCAGCTCGCTCAGGATTTGCAGCACAAGTCCACGAAGCCTGTCCATCTCCGCGTCGTTCTTGCCCGAAGTGAGCGGAGGAGGGGCGAGTGAGACAAGGCCATCCCCCATATATTTCATGTAGAGCCCCCTGGCGCGTCCCTTCGGCACCTTGTCCGCCTTCGTGAACACGACCAGTCTCGGCATATCCATTCCATCCAACCAAGCCGTGAGCTCCCTGTCGTTTGCAAGCGCCCCGTGCCGAAAATCCACCAGATGAACCACAAAGGAGATGTCACGCCCCATGCCAAAATAGTCGCCGACCAACTTCCACCAAGCCCTGCGCTCATCGCGGCTTCTCTGGGCATAACCGTAACCCGGAAGATCGACGAGGCAAAACCCCCCTCCCGCGTCGACTCGGTAAAAATTGACGCTGCGGGTCTTGCCCGGTTTGGAGCTCACCTTTGCGATCTTCCTCCCCAGAAGGGCGTTGATCAGGGTGGATTTGCCGACGTTCGACCTGCCGACAAAAGGGACCTCGGCCATCGCCGGTCCCGGCAGTTGTCCGGTTTCAAAGGCGGTACAGAGGAGCTCGGAGCGCCAGTGCGTCAACGTCTTTTCTCCTCTTTGCCCTTCGCCGCCTCTGCCCTTCCCCCTCCGCCGACGAGCGCGAGGGCAAATACATCCGACACGTGCGAGACGTAATGAAACGTCATATCGTCCTTCGCCCAATCGACCAGCTCATAGACATCCACGCGATTCTCCCCGGGCAAAATCACCGTCTTTATGCCGTTGCGCCTCGCGGCGAGGACCTTTTCTCTGACCCCGCCGATAGGCAAAACCGCGCCGCGCAGCGTGATCTCTCCCGTCATCGCGATCGACGAACGGACCGGTTTACGGGAGAGAGCAGAGAGCATGGAAAGCGCGAGGGTCACGCCGGCCGACGGGCCATCCTTGGGAATCGCCCCCTCCGGGACGTGCACATGTATGTCGATCTTTTCCCATTCCACGGCTCCCAACCCATACGCCGCCGACGACGAACGCAGATAACCGAGCGCCGCATGTGCCGACTCCTGCATGATATCCCCCAGGTTTCCGGTAAAGGCGACCTTGCCGGTCCCCTTCATGGCGACGGTCTCGATCACCAGCACGTCGCCGCCCGTCTCCGTCCAGGCCAAACCGAGGGCTGCCCCCACGGAGTCGCGACGGGGAAGGCGTGTGCCGTGCAATTTCGGCGCGCCGAGATACTCCTTCAACAGGGGAAGGGAGACGGAGAAGCTCCTGCGGGAAGGTTTCTTCTCGCTGCGCTCCCGAACGATCTCGGCGGCAAGCTTCCTCGCGACCTTGGAGAGCTGGCGGTCGAGCCCGCGGACGCCGGCCTCCCTCGTGTATTCCCCGATGACCTTCTTCAGGACGCTGTCCGAAATGCGCACGTGAAAGGAGTCGAGCCCATTCTCCCGGAGGATCTTGGGCAAGAGGTGGCGCTTTGCGATATGAAGTTTTTCCTCGGCCACGTAGCCGGGCAAGGAGATGATCTCCATCCGATCCAGCAGCGGACGGGGAATCGTATGCGTCACGTTCGCCGTGGTGATGAACATCACCTGACTCAGGTCGAACGGGACCTCCAGGAAATGATCCGTGAAACTGTTGTTCTGCTCCGGATCCAGCACTTCGAGCAGCGCGGAAGAGGGGTCTCCCCTGAAGTCCGTCCCGACCTTGTCTATCTCGTCCATCAACATGACGGGATTTCTGGTCTCCGCCTGTTTCAGCTTCTGTATGATCCGCCCCGGCAGAGCACCGATATAGGTTCGGCGATGTCCCCTGATCTCGGCCTCGTCTCGCATCCCGCCCAACGAAAAATTGACGAACTTTCTGTTGAGCGCCCGCGCGATCGACTTGCCGAGGGACGTCTTGCCCACGCCCGGCGGACCCACAAAACAGAGCACCTGTCCCCGACGGGAGGCCTTGGGGGTGAGCTGTTGGACCGCAAGAAACTCGAGGATCCTTTCCTTTACCTCCTCGAGTCCGTAGTGATCTTCGTTCAGGACTTCTTGGGCGATCGCGATATCGAGCCTCTCCGCCGATTTCTTTCTCCACGGCATGTCGGAGAGCCATTCGATATAGGTACGAGAGACGGTCGCCTCGGCGGACATCTGCGGCATCTTGGCGAGCCTGTCCAGCTCCGATATCGCCTTTTTCTCGATCTCCTTCGGCATCTTCGCCTTTTTGATCTTTCGGAGGAGTTCGTCGTACTCCATCGGCAGGTCGGGCTGTCCCAGCTCCGCCTGGATCGCCTTGAGCTGCTCCCTGAGATAGTACTCCTTGTTGTTGCGTTCAATCTCCCGGCGGACCTTGTCGTGAATGGAGTGCTCCATCTCCAGCAGCTCCGTCTCGCGCAGAAGAAGGCGGAGCAGCCTCTCCATCCGCTCCTCCGGGTTGACGAGTTCCAGCAGCTCCTGTTTTTCGCCGATCTTGACCTGAATATGGGAGGAGACGATATCCGCAAACAGGAATGGATCGTCTACACTGGACAGGGAGAAGGCCACCTCGATCGGAAGCCGGGGATGCAAATTGACATAGCGCTCGAATTGCTGTAAAACGGTCCGGCGAAGCGGCTCCGCCTTCGGCGAAAGCCCTCCCTCGAATTCGATCGGGACGACATCGGCACTCAGATAATCGGCGTTCGGAATGTACTCGGTGACAAAAGCCCTGCTGTTGCCCTCGATCAGGACCTTCGTCGACCCGTCCGGTATGCGAACCATCTGGATGACCTGGCAGAGCGTGCCGACGCCGTAGAGCTCCTCGGGCGAAGGATCCTCCGGGGTATTCTCCCGCTGCGCCACGACCAGAAGGTTCTTGTCGCTGACCGAGGCTTCCTCTAGGCTTCTCAGAGAGCGCTGACGACCGACAAACAGAGGCGCGATCACACCGGGAAAGATGACCGTATCCCTGATCGGAAGGACCGGCAGCACCGACATCAGGCGACCTCCCTCGAGTTTCTGCGTAACAGTTCGGCCTCGCCGAGGCCCCGAATGAAGTCTGCCGTGATGACGATCTTTTCCAGCTTCGGGGCCATACTCGGAAGTTCGAACATGAGGTCGATCATGGCCGATTCGAGGATGCTGCGCAAGCCGCGGGCACCGGTCTTCTGCTCGAGCGTCCGGCTCGCGATCGTGCCGATCGCCTCGTCCGTGAAGACAAGCTCCACGTCCTCCAGGGAGAAGATCTTTTGATACTGCTTCAACAGGGCGTTCTTCGGCTCCTGAAGAATGCGGACAAGGGTCTCGTGATCCAACGCGTCCATCGGGACGTAGACGGGAAGGCGACCGACGAACTCCGGGATGAAACCGTACGTGGTGAGATCGCTCGCCTGAATCTCCTTGAGCAACGCCTGCCCCTCCTCTGGCCGATTGTTGACGAGATTTCCGCCAAAACCGATCGTTTTTTTATTCACTCTTCTCGCGATGACCTGTTCCAAACCGTCGAACGCGCCACCGCAGATGAAGAGAATGTTTTTCGTGTCGATCTGGATGAAATCCTGATTGGGATGTTTGCGGCCACCCTTCGGAGGGACGTTGGAGACCGTTCCCTCCAGCATACGGAGCAGCGCCTGCTGCACCCCTTCGCCGGAGACATCCCTCGTGATCGACTGGGACTCCGACTTACGCGATATCTTGTCTATCTCGTCGACGTATATGATGCCGTGTTCCGCCGCCTTCGCGTCGTAGTCCGCCGCCTGCAACAGGCGCACCAGAATGTTCTCGACGTCCTCGCCCACGTATCCGGCCTCCGTCAACGTAGTCGCATCCGCCATCGCGAACGGGACCTTGAGAAAGGTGGCCAGGCTCTGGGCAAGCAGCGTCTTGCCGCAGCCGGTCGGTCCCAAAAGCAACACGTTGCTCTTCGGGAGCTCCACTTCGTCCTTGGCGCCGGCCCCGATGGCCCTTATCCGCTGATAGTGGTTGTAGACCGCGACGGACAGGACCTTTTTCGCGCGCTCCTGCCCGACGACGTATTTGTCGAGATAAACCTTGATCTCGGCGGGCTTCGGAAGTTTCTCCCCGATCGACGGCAGACGCTCGCCCCCAACAGGAAGCTGGTCCGCCTCCTCTCGCATGACCATATTGCAGAGCTGTACGCAATCAGTACATATATACGCGTTCGACCCGGCGATGAGCTTGGGCACCTCGCTCTGGCTCTTGCCGCAAAAAGAACAGCGGACCTTCCTCTTGCGTCCGTCTCCATTGTTTTCGTATGGAAACATGTCCTCTCACTCCTAAATCAGAGTATCACCGTTTTTCGATTACCTTGTCGACGAGACCGTACTCCACCGCCTCCGACGCGGACATGAAGAAATCCCTGTCGGTGTCCTGCTCGATCCTCTCCATCGGCTGGCCGGTGTGCCGGACCAGAATTTCGTTGAGTGTCTTTCGGGTACGAAGCATCTCGTCCGCCTGTATCTTGATGTCGACGGCCTGCCCTCTCGCTCCGCCGTGAGGCTGATGAATCATGATGCGGGCGTTGGGGAGAACGATCCGTTTTCCCTTGTCCCCGCCGGCGAGCAGAACGGCCGCCATGCTGGCCGCCTGTCCCGTGCAGATCGTCGAGACGGGACACTTGATGTATTGCATCGTATCGTATATGGCAAGCCCCGACGTCACGATCCCCCCGGGGCTGTTGATATAGAGGAAGACGTCCCTGTCCGGATCCTCGCTCTCCAGGAAGAGCAGTTGGGCGATCACGAGGTTCGCCATCCCGTCTTCGATCTCCTGACCGATGAAGACGATCCGATCCTTCAACAGCCGGCTGTAGATATCGTAGGATCGCTCCCCACGACCCGACTGTTCGACGACGATCGGCACAAGATAAGACATCGGGCTCACATCCTTTGCCATCATGGGTTACACCGTTTCCTCCTCTTCGCCGCTTCGTCCCTCGGAGGGAACGTCATCCGCCAAAGCGGCCCGTTCCCCGGCCTGCGGGGGCTCGATCTCCTGAACCTGGACCTTGGACGCGAGGTGATTCATCGTGTTCCTGGTCCTGACCCGCGCCACGATCGACGCAAACTCCTCCCTGTTCTTCCCGATGGAATCGGCAAGCTCCTGAGGGTTGACGCGCATCGAGTTTGCAAGGCGCATGATCTCCTCGTTGATGTCCTCGGTGGTGAAATTGATTTCATCCCGCTCCGCCAGGGCATCGAGCACCAGCGTGTTTCGAACGATCTCCTCGGCGTTCCTTCTGAGGGTGCTGTCGTGTTCCTCCACGTCGAGGTTGTTGAATTTCAGGTACTCGTCGAGCGATCGGTTCAGGTCCCGTCGCACCCGCCCCTCCCGCTCGCGTCTCATCGCGTTGTACTGTCTGTCGACCATGCTCTCCGGAACGTCCACCTCCGCGGCGGCGGCGAGTGCCTTGACCGCCGACTCTCGCAGGGAGGAATCGGAATGCTCCTTGGCATCGCGCTCCATCTGTGCGCGCAGATCCGCCTTCAGCTCGTCCGCGGAGCCATAGCGGCCCTTGGAGAGCGCCCCGATCTTCTCGTCCGTCGGCTCCGGGACGACGCGCTTCATGATCTGCAGGACCTCCATATCGTAGCGGATCGTCGCACCCGCCATGCGCTTGTCCGGATAATCCTCCTCCAGCTTCACCTCGAACGAGAACGTCTCGGCGAGGGATTTTCCCACAATGGCCTTCGCGATCTCCCCCCGCCTCGCTTCCGAAGCGAGGGAGAACGTCGTTTTTTTGTCCTTTTCGATCTCCGTCGCGGAGCCGTCGTCCGCCACCTTGAAAGAAGTGTATTCGACCGAAACCAGATCGTCCCCCGCGACCGGCCTATCCTCGTCGATCGGGACGAGTTCCGCATGAGATTCCAACAGCTGGGCGAACGCCGCATCGACATCGGCGTCATCGACCCTGTACATGATCCTCTCTCCCGACAGGGTGGAAAGATCGGGCAACACGACCTCGGGACGCACCTCGAAGGAGAACTCCATCTCCAGAGAACGACCGTCCGCGATCTCGCCGAACTTCGCCTGTGGCTCCGTGATGAGGTCGAGTTCGTATTCGGAGATGATGCTCTCCAAAGCTTGCTGCGCCATCTTCTCCAAGGTCTCCTTGTATATTCCGTCCTTTCCGAAATAGAGCTCGAGCGTCTTTCTGGGCACGTGTCCCCTGCGGAACCCTTTGATATTGGCCTTGTTCGACAGCTCGCGCACGGTTTTTCTTATGGCGCTGTCCACTTCATCGGAGTCGAACTCCGATTTGACGACGACAACGTTCCGCTCCTGGGAGAGGATTTCTGACTTCAAAAGCTACAACTCCTTTCGGGTATTAACCAATTCACGCGTCTAACCGCGTAATTTTAACACAGTGGAGGGGTTTTCGATAGGGAGTAATCGCGGAAACGATCTTTTCTCGCGCAAAGGGCCCCGCGGAAGAGCCGGCGGGGCCCAGGAAAAAACGAGTGAAATTGGAATAAAGAAGTGTTACACCAGCCAACCGCTGGTGTTTGAAATCGCCGTCTTCCAGTCCGACCGGGAAAAGATCTCCTTGGTGTACTCGTAGGACCGGTATGCCATGAGGTAGGTAAAGGTCACCGGGACTTCGCCAAGCCAACCCTCCATCTGCCGGAAGCGGTAGATGGTGTCCATGTGCCCCGGCCCGTCCAACACCACATAGGTCTTACCGTCCGGAGACTTTGGAGGGAGATGGCCCCGTTCGACCCCGTACACGTAAGCCGACTGATGTGCGACGTCCTGCAGCGCGCCGACCCTGAAAACAGATTGTATGTTCATCCCTGATCACTCCATTTGCTCCTGTTTGAGCCCGCTCGTTATCATTATCGGATGCGCGGGCCGCAACATGAACCGGGAAAAACACAAACGACCGCATCGAACGAGAATACCGACACGATCATACCAGACGATTCCATTTTCTCCAACCCTTTCAACCCATATTCAAAGGGTCGGCGCAGGAGCATCCGATGTTTTCGGCGCACCCGAAGAATTGTCGGGCAAACGGGCGTGTTCTCAGGGAGAGGCTATTTATACCTCTCGTCGATGGGAGGCCGCCCGATCCGTCGTTTTTAACATCGAAGGAATCCCTCGAATGCAGAGGAAAAATAGCGTTCGATCTCTTGCGAAAACGAGGAGATGCCGCCCATTCGGATAAGAAGTCCCCCGGACGGTTTGGCAAAGAAAGATTTTTTCGGTGTTTCACACGGTATTGTAAAAAAACATATCATGCTTTACCATACAATCGGTTTTGTAGACTATCTCGGTTTTACGGAGGAATCGACCATGGCGACCCAGGACTCGAACGTTTACCCCGCCCCACCGGAATACGGCGGATTCAAGAGAAAGATACAGCAGCTCACGGGAATCGATCTCGACGCGTACAAATACCAGATTCATCGGCGCGTTCACATGATGATGCAGAGATGGGACGTGAAATCCTACGACGACTACTACAAGGAGATCGCGAACAACCCCGAAAGGCTGCGCGAGTTTCTCGACTACCTCACGATCAACGTCACGGAGTTCTTCCGCAACACCAACAGGTGGTGGGAGCTGAGAGATAAAATCATACCGAACATGTACAAGGAGCTCGGACATCAGCGAATCAAGTTCTGGAGCGCCGGATGTTCCACGGGAGAAGAGCCGTATTCGCTTGCGATCCTCGCGATGGAGACGAAGGTATCCACGCCACAACCGGTGCTCGCCGCCGATATCGACCAGGGTGTTCTCGCCAAGGCCCAGGCAGGTGTATACCAAAAGCGGCAGATCACAAACGCGCCGAAGGAATGGGTCCCAAAATATTTTACCGAGGTGGACGCAAATACGGTCACGGTCAAAAAAGAAGTCAAGGACAAGGTCAAGTTTCGGCACATGAACCTCATAAAAGATCGCTTCGAATCGGGCTTCGACCTCATCCTTTGCCGCAACGTCGTCATCTATTTCGAACCCGAAACGAAATCGGCCCTCTATAAAAAATTTCTGGAAGCCCTCCGGCCGGGAGGCTACCTCATGACCGGCGCGACGGAGCAGATCTTCGACCACAAGACGATCGGTTTCGAATCCGTAGGGCCCTTCCTCTACCGACGGCCTCAAAAATAATCACTACGGGGGAATTCGGATGCCAAAAATTTTTGTCTCCGGCGCGTCGGGAAATGTCGGGCGCACGATCATCCGCTCGATCACAACGACGGACGACCTCACCCTGGTGGGAGGCTGGTGTCTTGAGGGCGGCTCTGACCTCGGAGCCCTGGCCGGTATGCCACCGATCGGCATAAAAGCGAGTGCGACGCTTGCAGCGGGACTTTCGGAGACAAAACCGGACATCGTGATCGACTTCACCCATACGGATCTGCTCCGTGAAAACCTGACGACATACCTGGAGCGAAACCTCGACGTCGTCGTCGGCACGACCGGACTCACCGACGAACAGCTCGAGCCCTTCGCGGCCGAGGTGTCGAAAAGAGGACTTCGTTGGGCCGTGATCCCGAATTATGGGCTCGGTATCACACTCGTCCGGGATTTTATCAAGACGGCGAGAAAATTCTATCCATACGTCAGCATCGTCGACCGACACCCTGCGACGATGGCGAACGCCCCCAGCGGAACCGCAGCCGACCTTGCACACGTCGCCTCCTCGGAGCCGATCGGGGCCTGCACCAGCCGAGAGAGCTACGAAGGGGTACTGGGGGGCCGCATAGAAGGAGTCCAGGTCCTCTCGCAACGAATGCCGTGGCCGGGGCCGTACTCGGAGCACGAGATCACGCTCGCCAGAGAGGACGAGGTCATCCGAGTGACCGTCGAGGATCACTCGAGCGAAATCTACATGGACGGTCTCTTTTTGACGACAAGAAAGCTCGCGTCTTTGCCACCCGGCAGCTTTGTCAGAACCCTCTCCGAGGTGATGGCGTTCAACCCCCGCTGAACAGGCCGGAGAGGGTTTACGTCGACGAACGACCGCCATTTTCGAGCCCGCTCTTCCTCAAGGAAAACGCGCGCGAAAGCAAACGCGTTTTACCACAGGTCGAAGAACCCCGAGATCCGTAGCCGAGCATTATCTGGCCAGCTGACCTACGGCAGCATCCGTGGACATCCTCGAGGAATGACAGGGACATTTCGCACAATCATCTCTCTGCCGTGGAAGCTTTGGACCGCTATGCCGTTGAAGGAGGGTACGATTCGGCTAGAAATGAAGGAGACTGTCCACAGCCACTGGGATGAGACGCTGAAGACAAGGTACGTTAAGTTGCGCAAGCTGTATCGATAACACGACGTTTTTTGATGCAATCGGGACCTGTTCCCAGATATGGAGATTATTCAGAAGTGCATCGTTTACCGAAATTCACAACTCGATCCACTCTGTCTCGTACAAGAAAACGAAGAAGCTCCTGTCAGATTTAAAGCCGGTTTACACGGCAATGTCCGAGGAAATTAGCTGCTCTGCTCATCATCATGACTGAACAGCTGGTCCGAGCTTTCGACGTATTTCAAGGATCCACCTGAAATTCAAAAGATCATCTACACGAGCAACATGGTCGAAAGCGATCACCGCCAGCTTTGCAAGGTAATGAAGGACAAATCGATTTTCTCGTCGGACAAAGCGCTGTTCAAGATGCCGTATCTGATAATACAGGATGTGATGTTAAAATGGACGGGAAGAATCCTCAGCTGGAGGCAGATTCTGCTCCAACCGTCGGTCTTCTTCCCAAATAAGGTAAAGTCGCATCTAAAATGAGGAGCGGTGAAAGCTTTCTTTATACAGACCCGAAAAACGAGAATCCCCTACGTCTTATTCTATTTGATATCGTCATTCTCTGCAAAAAGAGCTATTTTTACGGGTTTTAGCGGAGGCCGGATTGTTCCGGGAGCAATCTCCACAATTGATTTGCCGGTCATCTTTGATATTTCACGCAGAATGATCTCACGACAACCGCGTCCCTGACATGGTCCCATTCCTACGCGTAAAATGCGCTTCAATTCATCGAATTCCGTATAACCCGATTCTATGTGCTTTCTTATCTTGTCCATCTCTACTTCTTCACAGCGGCATATCACGTTTGCCTTCTTCATTTCAGTATACCTCCCATCTGTTTTGTATCCCATATTCAACCGTGCACCAGTTTTTTATCTTTCGCTAATGCTCCACTAATGTTTTGTAATTTTACGATCTACAGCAAAGGGAGTCAGATCCACTTCCGCTTTGCCATTAACAATCAATTCGGCCATGCTTTTGCCAGTGATGGGAGTATAGGCTATACCGTCTCCTTCATGTCCTGCCGCAATGTAAAGTCCTCTGTAGCCAGGAACCGCTCCCATGAAAGCTTTCCCATCAGGGGTGTAAGGCCTCAGTCCGGCAAAGGTGCGTACGACACGGATCTGCATGAGTGCGGGTACTATCTTGGCGGCATGTTGAGTGATTGCGCGAATACCGGCAATGGTCGTCTTACGGTTTTCTCCTACAAATTCTCTCGTACTGCCAATCAGAAGTCCACCATCAATAGTCTGTTCGAGCGCCATACCAACGCCGAGACGTATCGACTCATCCGTGGAACCTTCAAGCAGTTCGGGATGATACTTTGCTGCAATGTAGCGAGCACACAGCATTACATGACGTATGAGTGGATTGACCGGTTCGGTGATGGCAAGTTGTCCTCTGCGCGGAATGATTGGCAATTCGAAACCGATTTGAGAGAAAAGTTCAGGAGCACCTATGCTGTTGCAGACGACCACCTTATCGGCATATAGCTTTTCACTTCCAGAGGTAACACCGGTCACGACATCTCTATCAACAATGAATCCCGTAACTTTCGTATGCTTCCGGACGTTTAATCCCAATCTTTTTGCGGCTAGAATATAGCCACTCACAAGATACAGAGGATTGACCTGAGCATCACGTGAGCTGATGGTGGCGCCGACAATATGCTCGGCGAGTGCCGGCTCTACTTTGCGTGCATCATCTCCAGAGATGAGTGATACATCAAGTCCAAGATCTTTTTGCTTAGACATGAATATCTTCATCGCCTCAAGCTCTTCCTCGCGCTCAATTATCACCATGCCGCCGCAGTGGCTATAGCCGATATCATAATCGAGCTCCTCTGATAAACTCCTGTAGAGTATCTCCGATGCCAGCGCCATTGTCAGATGTGGTCCCGGAGTCTTTGACTGGAGAATGATAAATCCGTCACACGCAGAAGAGGTCCCGCAACCAAGGGTTCCAGCTTCAAGCAGTAAAGTGCTGACCCCTTTTTTTACGAGGTTGTAAGCAACCGAGGCGCCAATGACGCCTGAACCTATTACGATAACGTCGGCACATTTTTTCATATACTCTCCCTCCTTAAACACAAGCAAAAGTAAGGTCGCTTTTGCGATTGAAAGCAGGGACATAAAAAAGATACCCGCTGCGTTCTGACGCAACAAAATGCCACGGCAAAAATCACTGAATCCCGTGCAAGATCGCAAATAGCACAATTTTTCACAATCTGTTTCTCGATATAAACTACCGTAACTTCAGTTAGACATTTTTGATATCGTGCGGCGACATTCTTTGAAAACGATTATAACACTAATTATTGATGAGTAGAGAAATTATAGTTTTTTATATTTGTTTGTCAAGATGTAGGGTATAACATTATCATTCGTCTTCAGAAAATGCCCACATGCGTGAGGAAAGCACAGTATGTGAAGCGGAACGATTTTTTTAAAAAAGGGTTTGAGGGTATTGCGACGTGCATCGGACCATACAATGAGTTTTCGGGAAGAAACACAAAGAGCCTAGAGCTCGTGGAGTGCCCCTTTCAGCGTTTACGGAAAAGATCTCAGGAAAGATGAGTGAGCTCTTTCATTCACGGGAACAAAAGTTACAAGCCGTCTAATGCTTCGAGGAAAGAGGCAAATGTTCGATAGATTTCCGCTCGGATTCTTTCCTTGCAGTGCCTTGGCAGGTTGTGTATGATGATTGTATTATTATTGCTTAGTAGCAGAACCACAAAGCATAATCATGGGAGTGTTGTGAATGAATATCCCGAGAGAAGATGAACTCATCTATGAGGTTCTTTCTTATATGAGGGAACATAATAAAGCCGTCGGAGCGGGTTCTATGCAAAGGTACCTGAACACACGAGGATATTCCATAGCAGAAGCATCGGTCGGTCGTCTGTTGAGAGAGATGGAATATCGTGGACTCATTGAAAAAAAGAGTAACCTAGGGCGTTCAATATCGGCAAAAGGGGAAGAAAAATATCAAAATCTTAAAGCAATGAAGTGGCAGGGGAATTGGACACATGGTTTTTTTAGTATATTGGGTCCAACGGATAAAGAGCATCTTATGGAACTCCTGACGGCAAGGCGCCCAGTAGAGATCGAGGTAGCCAGGCTTGCTGCAAAAAACGCTACTGACCGCGATATCGCGGCCTTGCGTAGGATTGTCAAAAAACATGAACAAATGGTAAAAAGAGGGAAGCCGGTCTCCCATCTGGATACGGAATTTCACAGGCTTTTGGCGAAGATAAGTCACAATCAAATATTAGAAGCGATTGTCGAGTTGTTACGCAAAAAACAGGAAGACGCAGCAAGATTTGAAGATATCAGACAGCAGGCAGGCAATATCCACAATAATGAACATAGAAGAATACTAGAAGCAATCGAGCAGCATGATGTAGATATGGCTGTTCTTGCTATGAAAAGACATATAAATAATATCATGCGTACAATAAAAGAAAGCACATGACCATATTGGAGGTTTCTCATGCATGATAAAACAGCAAACAAACTCTTTAGCAACATTGTTTGGTAAAGAAACAAACAACAACCGGGAGAACGAAAACACCGGTGAAATTCAGTAGTTATTTGCAAAAATAACAAAACGAGACATTCGTTTGTAGTACGTCTGCCCAACTGACTCTTTTGGCACATTTCCATCTCTGCCCAACAATCAATAATACGATTATGCCCTGTACCATTGCATGGCACGATGCCAAGACATCTATAATTCCATTTATTGTGATAAAAACCTAAAATTCTATGTAAAAACATCTAATATACCGTATTGACTCAATTAAAAGATGCCTATATAATACAACCATTATTGATGAGTGAGTTTTGAACGGTTTAAAAAGGCAAGTCTTGCCGTGTTTAATCAATCGATTTCGTGTGGCAAAAGAATTTTTCAGCCCGGTCACTACAATCGATAATTGTTGTTTTGTAATAAAAATCAAATGACCTTCAGTTGGTTATAAAGAGGGGGCGTAACTCTATGAAATGTGGAAGAATTTTGTTGGAGATGTTAAAAAAATATGAGGTTAAACATGTATTTGGCCTTCCCGGCGAGACGACTCTCCACTGGTATGAGGAATGGAAAAAGTTCCCTGATATAGAACATGTGATGGTGCGCGATGAGCGTAACGCCGTTTTTATGGCAGATGGATATGCAAAGGTAAGCGGCAAACCCGGTATATGCGAGGGGCCCAGTGTCGGAGCACCACACATGTTACCTGGAATAGTCGAAGCTTTCAGTTCATGCGTTCCGATAATCGTTATCACAAGCGATATACCGCTGAACGGAGAAAAACATAACATGCTTACAGGGGCAGACCAAACATCCATGTTTAAACCCTTCGTAAAGGAAACACTGACCGTTTATAAGGCCACGGATATCCCGTTTATCATAAGACGCGCTTTCCGTTTGGCGACGAGTGGCAAGCCAGGCCCCGTCCATATCAGGCTTCCACAGGATGTCCTCGCGGAGGATGTGGAAGTTAGCGATCTTTTCGCACAGCTTGAATTTGCATCTGTCCCCGGTAAACGAAGTTGTGCCGCAGATGCCGACATCAGAAAAACAATCGAAATATTGCAAGAAGCACGGCGGGGCGTGATGATTTGTGGACAAGGGGCATTGTCGGCACTTGCTTGGGATGAGGTAAAATCTGTCGCAGAAAAATTTGAGCTCGCTGTTCTCTCGACAATAAATGCAAAAGGGATCATCGCCGAGACCCATCCGCTTTCCGGCGGCGTGTGTGGAGCACGTGGTGCAAATAGTTTTTCAAATGGTCTTGTACTCAACGCCGATGCGATTTTCTTTGTTGGCTCAAGCACCGATTCCGCTGGGACTGCTGGATGGAAGATACCAGCAAAGAATTCAAACATTCCGGTAATCCAACTCAACGTGAGCGAGGCGGAGCTGGGCAACAACTACAATTCTAACGTACTACTGCTCGGCGATGCCAAAGTAACGCTGGCAAAGCTTTTGGAATACAGCGCAGATTACGAGAAAGGTTCTGGAGAATATACGATTGCAATCGCTGAAGGACGCGCAAAATATGAAAAAATGACGGAGGAAGGTCTGGCAAACTCTACAGCATCCCCGTGCGATC
Source organism: Synergistaceae bacterium (assembly GCA_036771375.1). GTDB lineage: Bacteria > Synergistota > Synergistia > Synergistales > Synergistaceae > DAIPHL01. Next base: position 27,831 of record DAIPHL010000005.1, read on the forward strand.
CTTTGTATGCAATGGGGCAACTTGGTAAAGCGATGCCAGAAGATTCAATACTCGTTGTTGATCCCGGAATCGCCGCAGTCTACCCCGCCGGTTTCATCAAGATGAGAAAGGCAGGGAGATACTTTGTCTGCAATTTCGCGCAGGGATCTCTTGGATACGCGACGGCGGCCGCAATTGGTGCCGCAAAGGCATCACCTCAGAGTACGATCGTCCATGTCACCGGTGACGGCAGCTTTGGCTTCTGTGCAGGTGAATATGAGACGTTGGTCAGGACTGGTGCCAATGTAAAGGTGATTCTTGTGAACAATCATAGCTTCGGCTGGATACGTGTATCGAATTCCATGGTTTTTAATAACCCACCATTTGCCACAGAATTTGCCGATATCGACTACGTTACCATTATGAAAGGCTTCGGGCTCCCCTCTGCACGTGTGGAAGAGGCGAGATTCCTTCCCGAGGCATTTAAAGATCTCTTTGCGGTAGAAGGACCGGCATTCCTCGAAATTCCTTTTGCTCCGGAAGACAAGTGTGTACCACCTGTACCAAACTGGGCGGAAAAAGCGCGCAAAGCAGGGTTCCGAAATTATTATTGACAAGAGGTGAGAAAGCTATCAGAAAAGCGCTCAAATCGTTACGTAGTTCTTACAGGCTAGACACTGAAGCTCCTAAAGGAGGATTGTCATGGCGAAATTACACATTTGTTCGTTAACAAAGGATCAGGATGTAATGGAGGGCCTCCATGACTATATGAAAGGCAGAAATTGGAAGGAAGGTGGCTGTATTTTAGCAGGGATAGGTTCCATATATGACGTTACGCTTGGAAACCCTGGATCTTATGACCTGAAAGTACTTCATAAGAAAAAGATAGAAGCTCCCTGTGAGGTGGTTTCTTTCATTGGTGAGATCACATGTAAGGACAAGGCTTCAAAGGATCTACCTCAGGCGATTTTTGATGCCGCTAAATCTGATTACATCATCCATATACACATGAGCTGTTCTCACGGAGAAAATGCAATCGTGAACGGAGGAAGTCTGAGAGAAGCCAAGGTATTGCGCGCTTTGAGCGTATTCATTTTTGAACACGAATAGGTTTCTAGGAGTGAAGGAATTAATTCACTCCCTTTTCATATCACAGGAGATGTTCAACCGTAACTCATAATTTGCGTATCTCTATCTGGAGGTGAAAAATATGATTACTGTTGTTGTACCGATATCACTGTTGATATTCCTATTGTTGTTCAAAAAGCTTCCTCTCATAAAGGGTAATGTCATGTACTGTCTCATGATCGGAGGCCTAGTGGCCTTGCTGATGGGGAAAGTGTTCAATCCCGTAGATTGGATAAAAGCTTGGATCCTGGGACTTGATAAACTTGCATGGATCATTGCCCTGGGACTTTTCGGAAGTATTTACGCGGAAACGCAGACAGAACTGAAAACCCTTGATTCAGTGCTTACTCTTCTAAGAAGCCTCTTCGGCAAGTCTCCAAAGGGAATCGTAATCGCCACCATCATCGCACTTGGTATTGCAGGTTCATTACTTGGCGATGCTATTGCAAGCGCGACAGTTATAGGTATCCTTGTCATCAAGGTTCTTGATGATCTCAATATCGAGGGAGAGGGAATAGCGGCAATAATTACCGCAGGAGCAATGCTTGGCTCTATCATGCCGCCAATAACCCAAGCAATTTTTCTCTCATCGTCATTGGTGGGTATAGAAATCAACATACCATGCAACTATACCTATATCACGATAAGCATAGGTATTATACTTACTTGCTTATATCTTTGCTATCGTTTCGTAAAAATTAAACATCTTCCCGAAAACCTCATCCCCCAAGGAACCATCAGTGAGATAATGGAAGGAAAATGGCTATCCTTTATCCCTCTTGTTTGTCTTATCATCATGGTTATTGCCAATACAATATGGAAGTTTAATATTGTCAATATCCTGATCGGGCCTGTGATCAAGTGGCTCGGCGGCATCACTATCATAAAGGGAATCGCAAACTATATCGTTACTTTCCTAATCACCGCAACAATTATATCATTCGGATATAAATCGGTGAGGCAGAACGGTATCAGGATAATCGGAAACGGTATAAAAAATGCGGTTCCCGGCCTTAAGGTTTTCCTTGGCTCGTCGCTTCTGCTCGGTGCGTTCTATTCTGCCGGACAAATCCAAGCTGTAAACGCTTTTGCCAGCGGTCTTTCACCTAATGCACTTAAACTGGGTGGTGCTGTGGCAGTAATCATAGTCGGTACTTTGACCGGCTCTCAGTCTACCGCACAAAATACAATTTTCTCATGGTTAGCTCCTGCGCTTGTCAATATTGGAGTTGATCCGGCCAAAGTAGCTGTAATGGGTGCTCATGTAGCTTCGGGAGCACAGGGTTTCCCTCCATGTAGCATTACGGCGCTTGTCGTTTGTGCGCTTGTCGGAGGCATACTGAAGAAAAAGGTGAATCCTATCGGAACGATGATAGGCTATTTCCCACTCAGTATGTATATGGTCCTTGTCGGAATACTGTTCCTGTACATTTGACAATTCCGGCGCCCTTTATCACTCCTTGATCAAAAAAGGCATCGGTCAGATACAGAGACTGGTGCCTTTTTGCGATAATCGACGCGAATCAAATCTCTCTGACTTGTTGCTATTTAAACCTCTTTCCCCATACTATGGCTATCAGGAACGAGGTCAACAAACATAAAGTCCGGTCAATCAAAACAGACAGACGGTATCTTTCTCGGAGCATCAAGATCATCGAGATTACGAATACATCCGATTGACAGATGGAAGAACGAGTTTTTATCATTTCGGCAGATACCGACACAGCCAACGCTGCGGCGCAAAAAGGACGATGACGAAAGGAGTGTGCCGGGCAGCATGATCATCAGCGTTTTAACGGAAAACACCGCGAAAAACGAACATTACAAGTGCGAACACGGCCTTTGCCTGCACATCGCGACAGAAAAACACAAAATTCTTTTTGATACGGGTGCAACGGCCCTGTTTACGGAGAACGCCGCGACAATGGACATCGACCTGTCCAAAGTGGACGCGGCGATCCTCTCTCATGGACACCTGGACCACGGAGGGGGGCTCAAGACCTTTTTCCAAATCAACGCGAAAGCGAACATATACGTTCAGAAAAGGGCTTTCGGTGCGTTCTATCTGAACGAATCCGACGGGGGGAAAATATACGTGGGGCTGGACAGCGATCTGCTTTCGAACGATCGATTCGTCCTGTTGGATGGCGACTTCACCCTCGACGAAGGGCTCCAAATATTTTCCAACGTGATAGGCGACAAAAGCAGTCCGTCGGAAAACATTCATCTGCTTGAAAAGGTCGGAGACGAATTTCGTCCGGACGAATTCGCGCACGAGCAGAACCTCGTGGTTCGAGAAAACGGAAAAACGCTGCTCGTCGCGGGATGCGCCCACAGGGGCATCGTGAACATCACGGAGCATTTCCGCAAACAACACGGGAGCTTCCCGGATTTTGTCGTCGGCGGCTTTCATCTGTACAACCGAAAAGCGGACAAGGGCGAAGATCCCGCGATCATAGACGCGATCAGCGAATCTCTTCTCGCCACCGGCTCGAAGTTCTATACCTGCCACTGCACGGGACTCTCACCCTATAAGCGTTTGAAATCCAACATGGGAGAGAAGATCGACTATCTTTCAAGTGGAACGCAAAGGGAGCTCTGAACGAAAACGCGGTGCCGCCCCCCATGGCGATCATCTCCTCCGCCGCCGTATAGCGACCGTTGTTACGGTAAATACCGCCGACCAGACCGGTACCGAGCAACATGTCGGTTCGTTCGAGCAGCGTGACATCCGCCCCCGCTTTCGAGGCTCCAAGTGCCGCGGCACATCCGCCCCATCCGCCACCAACCACCACGATCCTCACCTTTTTCATGTCATACTCCTCCGTCTGTCGTCAAAGTTGCGATCCACAGAATTTTCAAGTACAAACAACAAGCATGCCTTCGTCAGCAAACAAAATGGACAAGGAGATCTCGTCCTGAAACCGGGTTACGACAAATGAGCACGTCAGTGATCGAAAAACAAAGCGAAAAGGGGGAACAAACCGAAAAACCACTTTGCGAAACAGCCTCCCCCACCAAGCATGTCTTAAGACAATTTCCTTTTGGATAACGGGAGCGATCATTATTATCATCATTAATGATGATAATAATGATTTTCTTCGATGTTGTCAATTGCATTTCGATGAGCGCATCCCGTTCGATCTTACGTCTGAGCGGAGAATCCGCTTTTCTCATTTGTGATATCTTGTTGACAAAAAAAGTTTCATGGACTAGACTTTCGCTTGCAGGGTGTCCTGAACCGCTTTTCTTTACTCGGGCATTTGTGGACATTTTCCTGAAGGGTCGTGCAAACGGAATAAAGTTAAAAAGCATTAACATTTGGCACTCTCTCCTCTCTCCCTTTGGAGGGCGACGAAAAAATTGACCGGGGGGATGTTTTATGACATTAGCTGAACTGGAGCCGGGGATGTCCGGAGTGGTCAAGAGGGTTTTCGCGAAGGGTTTGCTTGCCCAAAGATTGATTGATATGGGATTGTATCCGGGCATCACGGTCAACGTCATTCGAAGAGCCCCCCTGGGGGACCCGGTTGAGATAGAGGCCGAAGGAACCTTCATAAGCCTCCGACGTGAGGAAGCCGATTTCGTGGAGGTATTTCATCAGATATGAAGAAGATCGTGATCGCTCTTGCAGGACAACCCAACGGCGGTAAATCAACCCTTTTCAACAGTCTTACCGGAGCAAAACAGTTCGTGGCGAATTACCCCGGGGTCACTGTGGAAAAGATGACCGGCTGGTACGGGCGAAAAGGGAAAAAATTCGAGGTCGTCGACCTTCCGGGCACCTACAGTCTCACATCGTACTCTCCGGAAGAACGCGTCACGCGGGACTTCCTCCTAGGCGAAAAACCCTCTGCGGTCATAAACGTCCTGGACTCGTCAAATCTGAAACGTTCACTTTACCTCACCGTCCAGCTTCTGGAGATGAAGATTCCCCTTCTCTTGGATCTCAACATGATGGACATCGCTCAAAAATCCGGTCTTGAAATAGACCTGCGGGGAATGTCGGAGACCCTCGGGATACCGGTTTTGGGAACCTCGATCAGGAGCGGAGAGGGAAGAGACGAATTGCTTTCGGCCATAGATACGATGGCGGAAGGTGGCGGCAAAAAGGGGACATTTTCGCTGAGCTACCCGCATCTGCAAGAACCCCTCGTCGAAATGGAGCGTCTTCTTTCGAGCGAAGCGACAATCGGTGAAACGTACCCTCCATTCTGGCTCGCCGTCAAGCTCCTGGAAGGCGACAAGGATGCGGCAAAGATCGTCGAGCGTGCACTCGGCGAGGACAACGCCATTCTGCGCAGAGCGGAGGAAATCCGCGAGACGTTCGAAAAAACGCACGACCAGCCGGTCGAGCTCTACATCTGCTCGTGCAGGCACAAGGCGGCGACGGATATCGCTTCACGCTTCGTCACAAGAAAAAACGCCTCGGAAGTCACTCTCTCCGACAGGCTCGACCGGGTGATATGCAATAAAATCGCCGGTCCGGTCATCCTGCTGGGAATCATCTACGCCCTGTACAGACTCTCGATCGTCGAGGGATACAGATTGACCAATTATACCTGGCCGATTCTGGCATGGTTCCGGGATTCGATCGAATCCCTCCTTCCCCGTCCGGGTTTCATCCACATCCCGATATTCAGGGAATTCGTGATGTGGTGTGTGAACAGCGTCAACGCACTGTTAAACTACATACCGATCTTCTTCATCCTTTTCGCGCTGATCGCGATACTCGAGGATAGCGGCTACATGCCGCGAATGGCTTTTATCATGCACCGAATCCTCAGCCGTTTCGGATTGCACGGGCAGTCGACCCTTTCCATGGTTTTAAGTGGCGTGGTCGTCGGAGGTTGTATTGTGCCGGGGGTCATGTCGACGAAGGGGATCCCGGACGAAAAGTCCCGCATCGCGACGATCCTGACGCTTCCGATGCTGAACTGTCTTGCCAAAACGCCCCTTTACATCCTTTTGATCAATATATATTTTCTCGAGCAAAAAGGGCTTGTCATGCTCTTCATATCGACGATAAGCCTTCTTTTCGTCCTCCCGATGGCGAAATTGCTGTCAGGCACCGTTTTGAAGAACAAACCGACGGCGCCCTTCATTATGGAGATGCCTCCGTACCACGTCCCGACGGTTCGGGGCGTCCTGGGACGGGCGGTCGAACGCGTCTGGATGTACATCCGAAAGATCACCACCGTAGTCGCCGCCGTGGCGGTGGTGCTCTTCGCGCTCCTGCAGTTCCCGGGCATCGACGCCGAAAGCCTCGCCGGCTTCAATGCACGCAAAGACGCAAGCATCGCCGAATTCCTCTCGCAAACTGAGGGGAATCCGTATACGGAGAAACTCAAAACAGAAGACGAGATCCTGTCGCTGATACTCTTTCAGGAGGATTACAAACAAGCCAGACGAAAATCAGGCGGCGATATGACAAAAACCAATAAAGAGTTCGAGACAAGAAACGCGACGTTCTTTAAAATCATAACAGATAAAAAAGACAAAGACGCAAGGGCAGTCGACAGAGCTCTTCGAGGCGTCTCCAACGAACGGCGTTCGATCCTTGCGGAGATGCGTCACAAAAGGATAGAAAACAGCATCCTGGGAAAAATCGGCCGGGCGATCGAGCCGGTCACAAAATGGGCTGGTTTCAACTGGCGGGTAAATATCGCGGTTCTTTCATCGCTTGCCGCGAAAGAAAGCCTCGTGGCGACTCTCGGTGCCCTCTACCAGCCGATGGCAGAGGATTCGGAGGAGGGAAAAGAGGGAGACGCTCCCCTAGAATCTCGCATTGCAAGCCAGGAAACCGGCTTCACCCCGTTGCACGCGGTGGCGCTGATGGTGTTCATGGTTCTCTGTCCTCCCTGCTTCCCAAGTGCCATCGCCATAAAAGTCCAAACCGGCTCGTTCCGGTGGATGCTTTTTTCGTTCTTCTACCCCCTTGTCTTTGGATTGTGCGCGGCCACACTGATCTTCACGGGCGGCAACGCGCTGGGACTGAACGCGATGCAGGCGATGTGGGGATTTTATCTGATTCCCTTGCTTTTGACCGTACTGATGGGTTTGGTGGACAATCGCAAGGACTCGGAGAGCTGCTGATGCAAGAAAGGAGGTATCGCTTTTCCTCAAGAGAGTTGGCAATAACAGCCGCGGTGCGCCCTCTATGGGCGAATAAAATGAAGGAGGTTTTCCAAAGATGAAAAAGAAATTGGTCATGTTCGTCGCGTCCATGGTATTGATCGTTTCTCTCGCCGGTGCGGCGTTCGCACATACGCCCCTTTTCTCCTGCTGGGACAACGGAGACGAGACGCTCTCCTGCGAGGGAGGCTATTCCGACGGCTCCTCTGCAGCCGGAACGACGATCAAGGTCCAGGACCCCAAAGGAAAAGTCATCTTTACAGGCAAGCTCGACAAAAACGGCGAGCTTACGTTCAAGAAGCCCAAGGGAGAGTTTACAGTAACCTTTGACGGAGGGCCGGGACACTCTGTCACGATCAAAAGTTCGAACATAAAATAACCCCGGCGAAACGCTTCATACACCCACGACCAGGAGGATGTTCTGTAATGAAAAAAAATATGCTGCTCGCTTTCACATTGGTCCTTGTCTTCTCGGTTCCGGCGTTCGCTCATTTTCAAATGATCTATACGCCGGAGACCATCCTCGACAAGGGTGGAACCGTCAACATGAAGCTCGTCTTCACACATCCGTTCGAGGCTGGACACACGATGGAGATGGACAAGCCGCTTGAGTTTTTCGTCGTCAACAAGGAGAAAAAGACCGACTTACTCGGCTCGCTCAAACCGATCACCTGGAAAAGCCTCGAAAACTCGGCCAAGGCGTGGGAGGCCGAATACAAACTGAAAGGGATGGGAGACTATGTGTTCTGCTTCACTCCGGCGCCTTACTATGAAAAAGGGGAAGACGCCTACATCCAGCAGATCACCAAGATGATCGTCAACAACGGAAGTCTCCCGACCGACTGGGATGCCGAGATCGGACTCAAGGCCGAGATCGTTCCCCTCGACAAACCCTATGCCCTCTGGACGGGCAACGTCTTTCGGGGAATCGTCAAGGGAGCCGGGAAACCCGTTCCCTACGCGGAAATCGAGGTCGAGTACCTAAACCACAAACCCGACATGGCGGGCAACAAATTTGCCGAAAAAGCCGAGGTCGAGGCACCGCATGACGCCTTTGTCACCCTTACAATCAAAGCCGACGCAAACGGCGAGTTCGCATTCGGCATACCGAAGGCCGGTTGGTGGGGATTTGCCGCCCTCGGAGTCGGGCCGGACGATGAACTCAAGGGCAAGGAGCTGTCTCAAGACGCCGTGATTTGGGTACAGGCAAGAGACATCTAGGAACATCGGCATGGGTTTCCAGGAAATACTGGTTCTTCTCGTCGCTCTGCTCGCCGGAATTTGGCTGTTTCGACGCTGGTTCGCAGGTTCTGGAAAAGGTTCGAAGTGTTCGGGCTGTTCGTGCGGATGTGGCGGCGACGAAAAGCCACAAAAGGGCCACGATTGACGCAATACGGGAAAAATGATATGGTCTATGGGCGACAAAATTTTGGGAGGTGTCACGAATGATACAGGCGAAGAGAAAGGGAAACAAACTGGCGATTGCACTGCTTGCGTCCTTCTCGGTGCTTGTCGTCGGAGTCGTCGGTGCATACGCCCACGATCTTTGGGCGAACGCCTACGAGCCGAAAGACGGCGTATTGAAAGCGGAAATCGGATACGGACACGGCTTTCCCAAGGTCGAGCCGATTCCCGAAGCACGCACCCACATTTTTGAACCCATGAGACTGATCACTCCCGGTGGGATCGTGGAGATGAAGCAAAAGGGCGCGAACACGAACTACGAGGTCGACACCGACATCAAAAAAGGCAGCGTGATCGTCCTTTCAACCTATAAGCCGACCTTTTGGTCCAAGGGAGCGGAAGGCTGGCAGATGAAAAACAGGGCCGAGCGCCCCGACGCCACTCACGTGGAGGAAGCGGCGATGAGCGGCAAGGCGATACTCAATATCGGAGGGGCCACCGACGATTTCGTGACAAAGCCGATCGGGACAAAGCTCGAGATCGTTCCCATGGTCAATCCCGCGAAGGTGAAAGCCGGGGGCAAGTTCCCCGTCCGGGTTCTGTTCGAGGGCAAACCCCTCAAAACGGCAAAGGTCTTTGCGACGGTCGAGGGATTCGCGCCGGGAGACGAAAAAGCGAAGGCGTTTTATTCGACGACCGATCTGGAGGGAGTCGTCAATATCGTCCCCCTCAAGGCGGGCTACTGGTTGGCCTCGGTGACGCACACCACCCCCTACCAGGACAAAACCCAAGCCGACGAATCCGTCAACGCCGCGACACTGGCCTTTCATATAGGCAAATAGGTACATAAACACCCAAGAAAAGGCCCGGTCCTGCCTTGCAGGGCGCCGACC
>DAIPHL010000006.1:0-37220 GCA_036771375.1 Synergistaceae bacterium
GGTCGGCGCACGCGATATGCGTGTATAATCATCATACACCATGTATCGATACTTTGATTCGCACGGCGAATACAACAGACCGGGGGACGGCGAAATGAACGCAAAAATATTGAAGGGGAAAGCGGTCGCGGAAACCCTGTCGAATCAGATTGCGCTCGATGTGGAAGACTTGTCTTCTTCGGGAAAGACGCCCTGCTTGGCCATCGTGCGAGCGGGACGGCGCCCCGACGACTTGGCATACGAACGGGGTATCGTCAAGCGCTGCGATGCGCTGGGAATCACCGCGAACGTGTTCGAACTTCCGGAGAACGTCTCGGGAAATCGCCTCGAAGAGACCTTGATCGCCCTCGCCGAGGACGACGATGTGCACGGCATTCTGCCGTTCTGGCCGATGCCACCCCAGATCGACAGGGACATTCTGAGGCGAAACATACCGCCGGGAAAGGACATAGACTGCTTTGGCGCCGGCAGCTTCGCCACCGTCTTCGACCGCGAACTTCCGGGCTTTCTGCCCTGTACCGCGGAGGCCGTCATGGAGACCCTTCATTTTTACGATATCCCGATCGAAGGCACGAGGACGGTCATCCTTGGGCGTTCCATGCTCCTCGGTCGTCCGCTCTCCCTTTTGATGCTCGACGCGAACGCCACGGTGACGATCTGCCACTCGAAAACACGCGACATGGCGTCCGTCGCCGGAGATGCGGATATCCTCGTGTCGGCGATGGGCAGAGCGCGCATGGTGGACGCATCCTACATCAAAAGAGGGGCCGTCGTAATCGACGTTGGGATCAACGACGACGGGGCAGGCGGCATTTGCGGGGACGTCGACTTCGAATCCGCCCGATCTGTGGCGGGAGCCGTCACACCGGTCCCCGGGGGCATCGGCTCGGTCACGACAACCATATTGATACGTAACACCGTATCGGCATGTAAAAGGACCGTTCGGGGGGAGGAAACGGATCGATGATCGAAGGCGACGTCACAAACCAAAAAGTATCGCCATCCACAACTGTGCTCATGGGACTGCAACACCTCCTGACGATGTGTCCCGCCGCCCTTACCTTGCCCGTCATCCTGGGACAGGGACTCGGTCTGGACCGTGAAGCCATCGCCTTCATGGTTTCGGCCAACCTTCTTGCGAGCGGAATCGCCATCCTGATACAGGTCTACGGAATCGGAAAATTCGCCGGCGCACGCATGCCAATCGTCATGGGACCGGCCTTTGCACCCCTTGGTCCAATGATCATCCTCGGCAATCAGTATGGACTCTCGATTCTGTTCGGCGCGGTGATCGGAGCGGCGATCGTCCTTTGTCTGATCTCCTTCTTCATGGAGCGGATCATGAAATTTTTCCCCCCGGTGGTCGTCGGAACGTTTGTCATGTTCATCGGCATCAGCATGGCGCCGATCGCGTTTGCCAACATCGCGGGGGGAATCGGGAGCACCGATTTCGGAGCTCCACAAAATATCCTACTCGGTCTTGGCGTCATGTGTTTCGTCGTTTTTTTGAACCGGTACGGCAGTCGATTTCTGCAGTCCATCTCGCTGCTGCTGGGGATCGCGCTCGGCTCCTGTCTCTCGTTTTTTCTCGGGATGTTGGATGTCCCGTCGATGAAGGGAACCCCTCTGATCGAATTGATCGAACCGCTGCGTTTCGGCACGCCTCGTTTCGAAGCGGTTTCCATCGCCATCATGACGCTCTTCTGCGTGGTCAACATGATTCAGAGCATCAGCTCGATGGCGTTGCTCGACAACGTCTTCGAAAGGGACACCGGAATTCACCGAAAGGGCCGTGGCATCAGGGGACAGGCGATCGCACAACTCTTCTCGGGTTTTTTTGGCGCGGTCCCATCCGCCATGTTCACGGAAAACGTCGGCATCATCGCGCTCTCGAAGATCACGGCCAGATCCACGGTCGGTTTTACCGGAGCGATGCTGATTCTCATCAGCCTCTTCCCAAGACTTTCGGTTCTGGTCACCGCGATCCCCAAACCTGTCATCGGAGGAGTGACCCTCGCCCTCTTCGGGACGATCAGCGCGGCCGGCGTATCGATCCTCTCCAGGCTCGACTACTCCGATCAGAGCAATTCCCTGATATTGGGGACCGGCCTCGTGCTGGGCGTCGGAGCGATGTTCACCCCCGGCGTCTTTTCCGGGCTTCCTCCGATCGCAGCGATGCTCGCGGGCAACGGGCTCTTCGTCGTCTGTGTGGTAGCGGTCCTCTCACACATCGTCTTCAACATGATATTCAAACGCTGAGGCCGGCGCCGGAAGCTACAATTCTCCCGCACATACTTCCTCGCGACGTTCCCTGCGCAGTCGATAAAACAAAAAGAAGGCAAGCGCGGTACAAAACGCCTCCGATGCCGTCGGAGTAAGCCATATTCCGATCTCCCCAAGGAGCGCAGACATCGCAAAGAGAAAGATCGTGACCACGACAAACCCCCGGGCGACCGAGACGATGACACCGAAGAAGGGCCGTTCGATCGACGAAAAAAAGGTGGCGAGCACCACGTTGACACCGACGAACAGATAGGAGAACGCGTACACCTTGAAAGCCGACACGGTCCTTTCATAAAGAACATACTCCCTTGCCGGGTCGATGAACAGCGAGACGATCGCTCCGGTGAAGGCCTCCGCGACGATAAACCACGCGACAGAACAGACTGCTGCGCCCGAAAGCGCAAGACGTAGCAGGCGAGCGCACCCCGCCGCGTTCCCTCGACCATGATAATAGGCGACAAGAGGTTGCGCCCCCTGCGCAATCCCTATCGCCGTCATCAGCACGAAGGTCGTGACATAAGCGATCACCGTATATCCGGCCACGCCCGGCTCGCCGACGATGGCGAGAATCCTGCGATTGAACAGAAAGATCACCGCCCCGACCGAGAACTCCGTGATCGAGTCCCCTAACCCAAGTTTCATACCCCTTCGAACGTACGCGAGAGAGCAGCGGAAACAACAGATGGCAAGACGCCCACGATCGGCCAGAAAGTGCGCGATAAGCAGCGACGTCGAAAGAAATTGTGCAAACCCCGTCGCACACGCCGCCCCGCGGGCCCCCCAGCCGAAGACGATGACAAAGAGATAGTCGAGCGCGATATTGGTGACGGCGGCGACCGCCACGGCAAGGGTTGAAAGCCGCGGGAAACCATCCGTCCGAGTGCAGATCTCCAGATAGTACGAGAGAACAAAAAAAGGAACGAAGGGAAAGATGGTTCCGATGTAGCTCGTCACATACGGAAATAAAAGCGGCGTGGAGCCGAGAAACATTGAGATCTCCCCGGTGAAAACCAGGCACACCACCGCGAGGACGACCGAAGCGACCGCCAGAACGACGAAGTTCGTCATAAATGCAGCGCTCGCCTGCTTTAAATCGCCCTTTCCGAGGTAGATCGAAATCACGGACGACGCACCCATCGAGCAGAGGACGGAGACACCGTACAGCAGGTTGATGAATGGCATGGAGATGTTGACGGCAGCAAGCGCCATAGGCCCCACGGCCATCGACACGAAAAAACCGTCCACCATCGTGTAAAATGAATAGACCCACATGGCGATTACCGCCGGAATCGTATACCCGAAAAACCGCCTTTTCATGATGAAAACCTCCGAAATAGGGCAGAGCTCTTCGTCTTCACGTCATTCTAAACATTGGTATAGTACCAATGTCAAGTCCCATTTTTCAGCCATTCCCACAAAGCCGCCCCGGGGAACGATGAGATTTGAAAGGGTCTTATCAAACCAGGGACATATTCCCGGCTTTATGGAATCGGAACAGATTCGATCCGATACGATGAAAAGATCGGTACGCTCACGTCGGACTGCGGGCTTTACGGCATGAGAGAAACATACAGACTCGACGTGATCAAGGATCTCCGGCAACTCGGTTTTTCAATGAAACGGATCAAGGAGTATCCGCTCGACAAGGACATGGACAGCACCCCGATCGTACTGGACGAAGAGCAAGGTTACACATGAAGCTGAAACACAAGATGCATTCGATGAACGACGACGCGACAGGCGCCTCTGTGAACCCGGACGATGAAAAAACAACGTCTTCGGCGTCTTCCGCTCGGTCTTTTCTCTTTCTGACGACACAAATCTCCGGACCAAGGACATCGAATCCGACCTTTCGATTCCCGAAGGCGATTCCCTGACGACGCGCCATCACGAAACCTATGAACAGAGTCCGACTGTACAAAATAGACGCGCACGAAACGAACAACAGCGATGAGTTTCTGACGAAACTGCAGATCGGTGTGAAAAAGACGAGATGAACCCCGGCCCCCGGCTCATGAAAAAATAGACAAGTATTGGGTCCGCATCGATCGGATGCCCGAGGAAATCATAAAAAAATACCGTCCTCTGAGAAAAATGCGGACCCGGTTGTCTTTCACCGGTCTCTATCATCCATATTTTTTCATCTCCTTGCGCGGCGACATGTGTCAATAACCAGAAAAAGAGTCACCCCTAAGCGTTCAGAGAAAAGGTCACCTCCATGTCCTGACGACCACTGACGCAATGTCCGGGTATATTGAATCTGCATCTTTCGGGGTGGTCCGGGGCGGGTCTGTGAAAATCCACCAGTTCGCCTTCATTCTCTTTCGTTGCTCTGTCCGGAGCGGTACGCTCCGGTCTTTTGACCTCCTTCATCTCGATGCGTCGGCTCTTGTAAACGACCTGTATCTTTCCGGAAAGAATCTTCCTGCCCCCCGCAGAAAAGCGCGTGCCGTAAAACTCTTCTCTGCGTTGGGAGCATAGGTTCAATCTCTGTAGGATGCTTCCGCCACAGTCCGCCTTACACATCTCCCGGTGTACAAAGAGGGAATCCACGTCGACCCTCTCCGCAGGCTTGACGTAGGCGTTCTCCTGTTTTGCCGGCGGAGCCGCAAACTTCCCGTTGTGTTTTGGCAAGGAGCTTGAGCAGGACCTTGTTGACGCCGTCAATGCCGGAGATATCGAAGAGTCCCAGCTCACCGGGCAGTCTATCCTGCAGGGTGTTCCACGGACGTTCGGCGCGCCCCCATTTGCCGCGGAGGGCATAGCAAGGATCTGGCCGATGCTAAGCTCCTTCTCAAACCTTGTCCGAAGTTGCTCAAAGACCGTTGTTTCCTCTCCCAGGATAAATCTTGAGGGAAACGAAAGATAGTACGTCGGTCACTATAAATTTCCATAGACAGACCATACCGGCCAAATCCCATACTCAAATCGGCCACATAGCCTGCGGTGTTCTCGTTCTTCGTGAACCAGGCGTCGACGACCAGTCCCGTGACATCGTTGATTTGACCGGCAGCTTCATGACCCGGATGCGCTTGATTTCTCTAGAGACAATGAAACTCGCTCCCGCTCCACACCTGATATTATCCCAAAAGATCCAACTACGTAGAGGGGAAGTGACATTTTCCCTGACTGTTTATGGGGCGACATTGTCGCAGAACAACAATAATCTTGTCCGAGAATATTGACAACGCAAACAAAGACCGATATACTTCAAGGCGAATTTATCATGATAATAATTTTGCATTACATGAAATTTTTATTGTCACTGGATCGACGATCTTCCCCTTCGCAAAAACATTGACGATGGGATTTCCATCTGCGAAGACAGAAAAAGAGGAGTACGACTTGTTGCTCGAGGAGGATAACCACATGCGACAGGCCCAAGCGAAACGCGATGATTTATGACGGCAAACTGGAGGATCTGTCATCACTGATAGAGTTTTTGGGGAAGGTTTTTGGAGAGGACGTAGAGTTTACTCTCCACGACTTTTCGAAGCCTGGGCAAACGATTATTGCCATCAGCAACGGCAATGTGACAAATCGAAAAGTGGGGGACTCCATATCCGACTTCACCCAGAGGGCCGTAAGCGAGAACATTCGAACGGAAAAAGACCTGATCAGATTGAAGGCGAAGATCGATTCGACGAGAAAGGACATTCGTTCGAGCGACATGCTGCTGGTCGGTTCCGACGGCGCAATAAGAGGGCTTTTGTGCATCAATATTTCCATCAAACCGTTCCTTGATGTACAACGTATTATCGGAAATTTCATCAAAGATACGGATCAAAATCCCGAAAACAACGGCGAAGAAGTTCACGATGCACTCTCATTCAATGAATTGGCCGCATCGATTGTGAATGGCGTTCTTTCGGAAGCGGAGGTTCCGCCGGAGCGTATGACATTTGACGAACGCATGAAAGTGATTCATCAACTTAAAGGCAAAGGAGTGTTTCAGCTAAAAGGGGTCGTGAACATTGTCGCGTCACGGCTGAATGTCTCCGAAGCGACTGTTTACAGATATCTCGGAAATACGTCCGATAGTTGACGACAAGACAATAAACCAAATAAACCAAGCAATCGGTTGCTTGCACTATCAACATCGTGGGAGGAGATGTTGCCTTATGTGCTGGTGAATGTGGCTATGCCACAAAAATGATCCGTTTTCAATTAAAGCAAGCGTCACAAGTACGTCTCGATCTTTGCAACCTTATCTGAAGGAGGATAAACCATGTCTATCGACCCTATTTTTGAAAAAATCCAACCCGAGCCCTTTAAAATTCATTCCATATCTCCCCTAAAAATACTCAGCAGGGAACAGAGAGCCACCATTCTGAAAAAAGCGGGGTACAATCTCTTCAAAATTCCCTCCGATGATGTTTTCATTGATTTGCTGACAGACAGCGGAACGACCGCCATGAGTGATAGCCAGTGGGGGGGCATCATGGTGGGTGACGAAGCATACGGCAGTGCTCGGAGTTGGTTCAAACTCGAAAAGGTCCTCAAAGATCTTTTTGGATACAAATATGTTCTCCCGGCCCATCAAGGACGCGGTGCGGAAAAAATCGTATTCCAAACGATGATCAAAGAAGGACAGTTCGTCCCGAACAACATGCATTTTTCACCCGACCGGGTAAAGAACTCGGGCGGCATTATGCGTAATCTCATCATCGACGAGGGGAAAAAGCTCAAAAGCGAGCACCCCTTCAAGGGAAACATGGATATCAATAAACTGGTGGAGCTCATCGAGACAGAAGGCCCCCAGAACATTGCGTTTATCGAAATTACCGTAACCTGCAACAATGCGGGGGGGCAACCCGTTTCAATGGAAAATTTGCGCGAGATCAGAGAAGTCGCCGATAAATACAAACTGAAAGTGGTTATGGATTCGGCAAGAATCTGTGAAAATGCCTATTTTATAAAACTGAGGGAAAAGGGGTACGCCGACAAGCCTGTGCGCGAAATCATAAAGGAAATGTGCTCTTATTCGGACGCCTGTGTCGTCAGCTCCAAAAAAGACGGCATGGTCAACATCGGAGGCTTCGTCGGAGTCAATGACGACAGGCTGTACGAACAAATGCAGTCGATCTGCCTTATGTGGGAAGGATACGCGACGTACGGTGGAATGGCAGGACGCGACCTGGAGGCCCTGGCAATCGGATATATGGAAGGCAGCGACGAAAACTATCTGGCCTATCGTCTCAATCATTCGGAATACCTCGGAAAACAGTTGCAGAAGTACGGTGTTCCCATCACGACACCGGTCGGAGGCCACGGCGTCTGGATCGACAACAAAAGTTTCGCCCCGCACATCAAGGCCGAGGAATACCCGGGCGTTGCCATTGCAAGTGCAATGTACGTCGAGGGTGGTATACGCTCAAGCGAACTGGGCAATCTCGCCTTCAGCACCCGCAATGAAGAAACAGGGGAAATCATCAAGTTGCCGGAATTCGACCTGACTCGACTTGCCATACCCAGAAGAGTGTACACGTTCCGTCACCTCGACTACGTCGCAGCCGTAATCGGTGAAATCTATAAAAAAAGAGACGCGCTGAAGGGCTTCAGAGTCGTTAAATACCCTTATATCAAGTATAGAACGGTGTTTCTCGGCGAGATGGCACCAATAGAGTAATCGCCGAAGCGCTTCCTTCGACCTGGCACAGCGCGGCATGGACTGTTCAGCAAGGAAGGAGACAATGCTATGCCATACTGCTACTGTGGAAAAATCGCATTTATCGACCTCAAAAACAGATCCATTACGGTAGAAGAGAGGGAGGAGCTCTTCTACCGGATGGTATTGGGCGGTGAAGGCATTGGTGCTTGGCTGATCAACGAAAGAGTCCCCGTGGGCGTGAATCCGCTCGGAGAGGATAACGGTCTGTGTATTGCCACCGGTTTTTTGACGGGTTCCGCGTCTCCTGCCAGCCCCAGAATCATGGTGATGACAAAATCTCCCATCACCGGAGGGTTCGGCGATTCAAATGCAGGAGGAAAATTTGGGCCTTCGCTCAAAAGCTGTGGTTTCGATGCCCTGTATATCACTGGGAAAGCCGATTTACCCGTGGGGATCAAGGTGACGGATCAGCACATAGAGATCGAGGACGCAAGGGATTTATGGGGCCTTGATACGGTGGATACGCAGGAACGCGTGGTGGCCAAAACGAAAGAACCCAAGACCTCCGTTGCGGCGATCGGCCCGGCCGGAGAAAACATGTCGCTGATTTCCGCGATCATGTTCGACGACAGGGCTGCCGCACGCAGCGGAGTCGGCGCCGTTATG
Organism: Synergistaceae bacterium; assembly: GCA_036771375.1. Taxonomy (GTDB): domain Bacteria; phylum Synergistota; class Synergistia; order Synergistales; family Synergistaceae; genus DAIPHL01. The sequence continues at coordinate 8,561 of DAIPHL010000006.1, forward strand.
GGAAGCAAGAACCTGAAATACATATCGGCTTTTGGCACACAGAAAATATCCGCCAAAGACGAGGAACTGCTGAAAAAATGCAACAAGGATTTTAGGGACTACATCAGAACCACTGAATACTTTGTCATCGACGTCATGCGGCGACACGGCTCCTGCGGATTCATGAGCATCGGGATTCGCCTCGGAATCGGCCCCATTAAAAATTGGTCGCTTGCCGGAGAAGAAAGCTATCCAAATCATGAAAAGATCAACGGAGACAACGTGACCAAGTACAGGACAAAACGCCATGGATGCATGTACTGCCCCATCGCTTGCGGTGGAACGGTAAAAGTCGACGGCGGCGCTTATGCGCTCGATGCGGCACGTCTGCCTGAATATGAAACCATACAGGCATTTGCCCCATTCATCATGTGCGAAGACATCGAGGCGACCTTCAAAGCGCAATTATTGTGCGATCGCGCAGGGGTGGACACGATATCGGCCGGACATGCGGTGGCATTCGCCATTGAATGTTTTGAAAACGGAGTGATCGACGAGAAGGACACGGGAGGGCTCGTCTTAAAGTGGGGTGATCCGGACGCAGCCATCAAGTTGACGGAACTGATCTGCAAGAGAGAAGGTTTTGGAGCCGTGCTCGCGGATGGAGTGAAACTCGCTGTGGAGCGGATCGGCCCCGCGAGCATCCCGTACGGAGTCCATATTGGCGGTCAAGAACCGGCTTTTCACGATTTCAGGTACGAAGCGCCGAGCAGAGGGGTAACCTACATTTCGGACCCGACCCCCGGAAGACATGAAAGATGCAGTGGCGGCCAACTGCTTCAACTCAAAATGGCTCTCGGACCGGATCCGGAATTCCAGCCCGAGAGCTTTGAAAGCGGCGATATGGCCTCTTTGGGAAGAATTTACGCGAAAGGGGCGCGCTACTACAGCGCCTTTTCGGCATGCGGCTATTGTGCCTACACGCTTGGTGCCACCTCGCATCTCGATGTCGTCAATACGATACGGGCCACATCGGGATGGACGGACTTCACCGCCCAGGATTTTCTCGATGCGGGCGAGAGGATCTATCTGTTACGTCAATATTTCAGCCTGAGAGAAGGTCTGGATTTCAATCAAGTTCGCCTCCCACCCAGACTTGCCGAAGCGCCGCAATTTGAAGGAGCTCTCGCAGGCTCGAGGAACACCTTGGACTGGTACGCGTTCCGCAGACATTATTTCGCAGGACACGGACTGGATCCCAACACGGGAATGCCGTCGATCGCGAGGATGGAGAGCCTTGGAATCGGGCACCTTGCAAAGGATTGAACGATTGAAAATGACGAAAATCAACTTCCATGCAACCTGCGCATCAAAACCCGATGATCCTTATGACCTTGTCTTGGAGGTCGAACGTGGGACGAAATTGACGGCTTTCCTGAAAACGCTCGCGAAACGCGACAGGTACGTTTCGACGTATATTTTCAATCTTTTGGAAGGGAGGATGTATCCGTACCACTTGCTTATCGTTGAAGAGAAAATATTGCTGCCCAGAGAACTGGACGGATATGTCATCGATTCAGATACATTGAACATCGTCGTCAAACCGTTCGTATCCGGTGGTTGAGAGAAGAAAGCGCATAAACAAAAGTGGAGGGAGAAAAGATGTTACGAATGTCTACGGACAGTTTTATCTTCTATGTCGTTACACAAGTCGTGCAGATCGTTGGAGTCATCGTTTACGGACTTCTTTGGTACCTGAGAGACAAACAGAACGAAAAAAGGCTCGACGGGTAAAAATCATGACATACGCGATCATTCTTATCTATTTTGTCGTGATTCTGGCAATCGGGTTGTCGGCCTCCAGAAAGTCAAAGACATCGGAGGGCTATCTCATCGGCGGAAAAGGATTTGGTCCCTGGCTGACGGCGTTCAAATTCGCAGCAACCCTTGAAAGTGGAACCAAGCTTGTCGGTACGCCCGGCATGGCTTTTGGGATCGGATACCCGGCTTTCCTACAGGGAATGTGGACACCTGTCGCATATTTTCTCTCTTTCAGGGTTTTCGGTGAAAGAATGAAAATCGCTTGCGATTATTTCAATGTCATCACGGTGCCGCAACTCCTCGAGAGACGTTACGGCGGGAAACACTTAAGGGTGCTTGCTGCAATCGCGATTCTTGTCGGACTCGGCGGCAGTCTCATCGCACAATTCAAAGCATTGGGAGAGATTTTTTCCAGTCTGTTCGGTACGACTTATTTCACAGGTCTTTTGATCGGCGTCGGCCTGGTCGCTTTTTACAGCATCATCGGCGGATACACGGCAACGGTATGGACGGACCTGGTACAAGGCATCGTCATGATGATCGGGGTCGTCGCTCTTTTGATCGCAACCGTCGGCGCAGCGTATGGAAGTTTTTCTCTTGGCTTTCTCGGCCAGTTGAACGCCGATCTCGCGGCAAAAGCTCCACATATGCTGGAATTAACAGGCGGCGGAAGGATGCCGATCGTGATGATTATCACGATGAGCGTAATCGGATGTATCGTCGGAATCGCGCAGCCACAACAGGCCGTTGCGCTTTTTAGCATGAAGGACACGCGTGTGGCAAAAACGGCGATGGTCATCGCTACGATTTTCTCTACCGTTCTGATCTGGTGCCTGCTCCCGTCGGCCATGGTTGGCAGACTCATCTTGAACCCAGCCGATATTCCAAATCCAGACGCAGTGATTCCGCTATTGACAAAAACGGTTCTTCCCCCATCCCTTGCGGGACTGATGACTGCGGCGATCCTCTCGGCGATCATGTCCACCGTCAGCGGGCTCATTATCGTATCCGCAGCCGCCGTATCGCACGACATCATGGACATCGTCGCACCCGCCATATATAGGAAAAACTCCGTCTTTTGGGACAGAATGGCCGCCGCATTGATTGCACTTGCCTGTTTTCTTCTCGCGATCGATCCCCCACAAATCATTTTCTGGATCGTCCTCTTCGCCTTCGGCTTCACCGTGTTCACCTTTATCATGCCGATGATCGGAGTCGTTTTGTGGAAACGGGCCAATCTCACATCGGTAACGATACAGATGATCACAACGATGCTCCTGATCCCCATATGGCAAATTCTGAGCACGGCAAAACTGGTCAGGCTAAGCGGGCTCACGGTCGGTATGGTCGTCACCCCCATCCTGTTCATCGTGATTACGTTGTTGACGAAGAACAAAAACCAAAAAGACGTCGACGCTCTCTGGGAGGCTTACCACGCTGGCGGAATCGTTCGAGGGAACATGAAGGCGACAAGAGAATAAAGAAATGGACAAGTATTGGGTCCGCATCGATCGGATGCCCGAGGAAATCATAAAAAAATACCGTCCTCTGAGAAAAATGCGGACCCGGTTGTCTTTCACCGGTCTCTATCATCCATATTTTTTCATCTCCTTGCGCGGCGACATGTCGAATTTTTTCATCAAGAACAGATCCTTCTTTGAGCAAAGAGCCGTAAATGCCATCACGTCCGTTGTGTATGCCGTCTTCGGCACGCCGGAGTTCGACGATCAATCCGCCTGTCATGAAAAAAAGGCATTTCACCTGCTCGAACCTGAAATCGATATGGATACCGCCGTCGCGCTCGCTCGAGAAAACGTGGTAAACAACCTGACGCGTAAATACGGCGGTCCATTGAGACCCAAGCTCACGTTGACCGTTGAAATTCTGGACGGCAAAGAGATATACAAACCCTTCTGGGTGCTTCACAACGGCACGGATACAGACGAAGATATGGTCATGGTTGTCGACGCCGTCACCGGAATGGCCGGCATCCCCGAATCCCTAAGCATCAAAAGAGCGTGGAGCAAGACCCGGCGAATTCATGTAGAAAAACGGGACTGACGGGTTTTTGCACGAACCACGAAGGGCGGACTCGCGAGTCCGCCCTCTTCCTTAAAGACATGAATTCCTCGGAGTGCATCGTCTTTTCCATACAGCCCTATCCAGCAAAAAACGAAGAGATCAACGAAACGAAGCGATCAAGGCCGAATAAAAGTCGGCCGCACAGGTAAACGACTCCTTTATTATGGGTTCTATGAAGACCTTCATGGACACAGACGTATTCCAATCGGTATTGACGTTTCTGTCGCCTACGACCCGAAGCAAAGCCTCTTTCGTCGTTGGGAAGGAAACATCGGCCATCTGCTTGTGCAGAAAGTGAAACAACGCAGGATACGCATCCTTTGTCATGCTCATACATCCTTTGAATAGGCTTTGTAGCGCATCTTGGGATCGCCCACACCATCAAAGTCGGGACAGCTGGCGCCTCGATGGTCAAACGAAAAAAGAGGCGAACTATGTACCGCCTGTTCGCGCATTTTATCGATGATGCCCGGATAAAGGTCCGCTTTCAGCAACCCTGCCCCTCCATGCACGATCTCCGTGATGATGTTCCCGTCAGGCCCCAGGATCATGCTCCTGCCGAAGCAGGAGCGCGCTTCATTTTTCGCCAGTCCGACCGTATTGACGCCGACCACGTAAACCTGATTGAAATACGCTCCGGCTCGGTTTGTAATCTCCCAGGCGTTGTACCAGGGATCCATATAGTGGGTAGGACGAATGATGACGTTCGCGCCGTTATAAGCCGCTTCCCTCCATATTTCCGGATAATCCCCGTCCGCACATATGATCACGCCGAGACGCGAACCCTTGGGCCCTCGGCAGACGGGACAGCTCTTCCCAGGTCGAGAGTTTTCAAACGGTATCCACGGGTTCATCTTGACATACCTGTGTACGATCTCACCGACATCGTTCACGACGATCGCGGTATTCTCATAGCATCGCCCGCTATCGGCCCATATCAACGCGTCGAATACACCCCAGATCGACAGATCGGCACATCTCCGTCGAATCCGCTCCCAATGCGAACTCTCCCAAGAGAGGATGGCCTCCTCGAAGTGAACGGGAGCAAATCCCTGGAAGCAGGCTTCCGGGAACACCACGACATCCACCCCTGGAAAAGCGCTCACCGCGAGATTCATATACTCCAAAACAGCATCTACATTCTCCGCGAGTTCCGTCGCGCTCTGTGCTCCGATCGGAGTAAGCTGCACTCCGACGATGCTCAGTGCCTCCGTTTCTATTTTACCGTTAAGGGCAAAGAGATTCCCGATGTTCACGATTCGTTCACCTCCCCGAAACCCACACTCAGCGAGGATTATTCACCGACACGTGCATGTCGTCGATCTTCAGCGCCCGCATCAGCGAGTTGAACAGAGGGACGCAGAGGGCCGCGACGATGATGCCGAAGAGGGGTGGTATGCCGATTCCCTGCCTGTCCGTCGCATAGGCCACGACGGTCCCAACGACATAGGCCAATACGGGCGCAATGCGGAAAGCCTTGAATCGAACGCTTTGCAGAGCGGGGATATGGCGTTTGTACGTAAAAACATAGTCACCGAGCAAAACGCCTCCGAGCGGAGGGATAAACACGCCCAGAAAGACCAGAAAGGATATCAGTTTCGCGTAAATTCCCGTACAGGCAAGGAGGGTGGCGATCACAAGTCCGCCGAAGAGGAACGGTGTCTTGTTGCTCCTGTTGGCGACCTCCGCGCCGGCGACACCCCATGCATACGCCCCGGCATGAGCGGTCGTCCAAACGTTCAAGGTCAGAATAATGAGAGCGAAGAAGATAACGCCCATATTCATCATCACGACGATGAAGTCGGGTTCTCCGTAGGCGAGTCCACCGACGACCCCGGCAACCAACATGATTGTGTTTCCCACCATAAACGCGATGAACCCGGACCAAAAGGCGGAGCGGGGCGTTTTTGAAAAACGGGACCAGTTACACGCCTGTGTTCCCATCGATGAAAATGTTCCCACGATCGCGGTCATGGCCGTGGCGACAGACATTTCGGCGGTTGGAACCGCGTGAACGAGAGCCGAAAAGCCTCCGTTGGACCTGGCCGCCAGGATCGGGATATAGATGACCAGGATCAACAGTGCGGGAACCGCCACGAAAGCGACCTTCTCCATGGCTTTGTATCCCCAAAAGGCAGTAACCCCGAAGATGATCGCCCAGGCGAAGGTAAACCACGTCGTATACTCCGGGATGTTGAACGCGGTTGCAAAGAGCATTCCCACGTAGGAGCTGACGTAAGCGTACCACCCGATCTGGGTCCCACCCAACAGAAAGCTGGCCCATTTGGAGCCGGCGTTTCCCAGCGTGTATCTTGAAAGCATGACGGAGGTCAGCCCGGTTTCCGCGCCGATCGCACAGTTCGCGGATACATAGACTCCAAGGACGAGATTAGCGACTATCACGATCCAGCAGAGTTGTTTGAAAGTAAATGCGACCGCAATTTGCGCACCGGTGGACATGGTTGGACTGAAAAACGTGATCCCCAGCAGGACCAGTGCGACCGAAAGAAAAGACTTCCTCTCCGTAAGCGGAACCGGTGAAAGAGGATAATCTTTGTCGACGGCCTCCTCCCCCTTGACTTCCTTTACACGCGTGTTATCCATAAACGCTCCCTCCTATTTTCTCCAACCGCTCCAAGGAAATGGTTTGACAAGCGATTGGTTCTCAATGGGGACCAGTCTAACCCATTTCGAAAGATTGTGAAAGGCTTCCAGAAGTTCGCGGACGGAATAAAAACGATGTCGCCCTCATTTTTCCGATATGGACGTGCAACAGGAGGAAGCGTCAGAGAAAATAGGCGATATCGCTGAATATTTCCGGAATCCTCGATGGGAAAGAACGATATCGCGCTTCACTCCTCTACAGAGGAAAAGACAAAAGGCTTGAGCGGGCGTCAGCAAACAAATATCTTGGGAACCATACAGCAGAGATCATCCGATTTGAAACTTCAGGGAAACATCCAATAACTGCATTAGGAGAAAACAAAGACCTTAAGGAAATCACCGCAGGGAAACGGCGGACCATCACAGACAAAGAAACATGAATTAACCTATAAAAATAGGCTGAAAAATGGTATGATACGAGCAAGTGTTCAGAGAAAAGATTAAAGCTCGTAGGAAGAAATTAAAATGGCGTTTGATCACAAAAAAGAATACAAGGGAAACTTTTTATCAGTTGCCGCCTGCTACCTTATCCAGCAGGCGGGCCGAGGGGTGTTCCGCTTCCCTTGTCGAGTGAGCGTAGATGTTCATGGTGGTACAGACGTCAGCGTGTCCCAACAGCTCCTGCACGTCCTTCGGTGCTGCCCTGCCCCTGGGCAGGTTGCCTGTAAAGGTATGCCTGAGCTGGTGGAAGTGGAAACCCTCAAAGTCCGGGGATCTTCTTTGAGGCAGTCCGGCAGGCGATACTGACTGTGCTGGACGATTCAAAGCAACCGTCCGGGTGGAGGCAAAGAAAGTCGATTGCCTTGTAGTCCTCCGGCACGTCTTCTGATCTTCGCAGGCTGTACACCTCGTAGTAGCCGCGGCCCTTTTCCTGTACCTGCCTGTAGTAATTCAGGCCGTACAGCTCGCCATACTCGAAGAGATTTTTATGCTGCTCGGTCTTTGCTGCCTTGAGGATCGCCGCCAGCGTATCGCAGAAGTCCACCGTGCGGATTTTGCTCCGCTTTGTAGTGCCTACTTCAACCTCGTGCCTCGCCCCATTGTAGCGCATACTGCGCCGTACCGTGATGATCTGCTCCGAGAGGTCAATGTCCTGCCAGGTGACATGGCGGAGTACCAAACAATGCGGAAGCTGATGGAGAAAACACGAGGCGAAGCCAGAACGATCAAGCAACTAAATGAAGTAGAAAAGCCGGGGCTGGAAAAACAGCTTTCCGAGACAACAGGACTTTTCAAAGGGAAAGAGCGAAAGGCTCTTTCAGAAAAGATAGAACAGGTGCAGCACGAAATTGACGATAGGCTGGACAGAATACACGGTATTGTGAAAGGAGCCGGTTATCCCGATGTGCAGGCGTTCAAACGAATGTTCGACAAAGCCACAAGTCCTGTGGAGCAGTATAACCGTGATCTGGCCGCATGGAAGCGGCAGGTAAACGGTGAGAAACCGCCTGAAAAAGAGAGCATCCGAAAGAAGCTTCGGGAAATGGATGCAGAGATTAAGCGGCAGGGTACCCGCCCTCGACGGAAGCCCCAACGCCACAGCCGGGACATGGAACGCTAAGGCAGAAGAAAACACCGCAGGAGGCTCCTGCGGTGCGTACATAGAAAAAGGGAAATATTATTTTTCTCTTTGTGTCATCTCTGCTTTATAGTGGTTCCCCCACTCCTGCATACAATTCAGAATCGGACGCATGGATTCACCAAGCGGTGACAGCGCATATTCCACTCGCGGCGGCACTTCCGGATAGACCGTGCGGGTGATGATGGCTATTATCGGAGAAAATGAGAAAAAGGCATTGTGGGGGCGGGGCTGTCGATGTTGATTCGTAGCGGCTTTATGGGGTGTCGGCGGATTCTCATCGTGTGGCAATGGGGCGGTGATTATGCCGAAAAATCCGATTTTTATCGGGTTTTGAAGGTTGTAAATCCCTGACCATTTTAGAGCGTTTTAAGGCGTTTTAAAACGGTCCCTACGCGTTTACAGGTGCATTAAAACCGGTTTTGTTGCGTTCGAAGATTTACCTGTGGAAACACTCCCGTGCGCATTTTTTCTACTCTTTCCCCTGACCATTTCCCCTATTGCGGAACCTGATTGCGGAACTATCGTGATCGTGGTTCCGCAATAGGCCAAAAGAGCTACCAATGCTGCTTTACGTCATTTCGGCTAATCAAGTTGAGCTTCGCTTTGCATGCAAAAATAATGACAACTATTTGTATATATGTGGATAACTTTTCAGCGCTTTTAATGGGGAGGCAATCTGCCTCCCCTTGCGTCCTTTATTCTTTTTCGTCCTCTCCCGGTGGCCAGTACCACCAGTGAGACTTCGGGATCGTCCTGCCGAGTGTCTTCGCAGCATATTCCCGCTCGTCCTTCCAAGTGCCTTTCGATCCGAAATCGGCGGCTGCATAACGTTCATAAAAGACGCCTTCGGCAATTTTTTCTTTATAATAGCTGTCCCATTTTTCCAATACGTCAAGCTGCGAAGGGGTAAGTTCGGGCCTGATGAATTCAAGCGCGGATCTCATCTCGAATTCCGAGGATTCGACATCGTAATAATCCGCGCTCCCGCCTTCGCCGACGCCGTCTCCGGAGTGTGGCTCCAGCCAATCGAAACCAATCAACCCGTAGCTACACTCGATGACATCATCAAGCGTCTCGCACTGGTATAGATCCCTGATCTCTTCTATGAAAGCGTGGACTTTATCCATTTCATCAGCCCCCCTTTCAGCTTGACATAAGCATTTTGTTTCGCCAGCTTCTTCTCCCACTGCCCGCTTCTCATCCGGTAGTAGCTTGCAAGATGCTGTCCCTTGATGTTGACCACGGCAAGCTCTCGTGTTTTCGGATTGTGAAACAGCAACACCGGATAAGGATGTTCCTTCTTTGCGATCACGAGGTAAACGTCACGCGAGCCACCACGAATCAAATTCATCGCAGCTTCATTATACTCGGACATCGTCCTTATGCGCAAATCTTTGGCGTGTCGCCTAAAATGGACGAACGCGGTCGGGTGCTTCTCACCGTCCCCACCATCTCTTTTATGCCAAGTGGCCCTATGCGTTCCCCAGCGAGCGTTTCGCGCGAAGTCGATCAACCCTACCTGCTCTCGCCTCGGTACCTCGCCGTTTATCGCCCACTCCCGAACGCGCTCGTGGTAATCGGCGGGCACAAAGTGCGCGACGGTCGTCGTTCGGCAACGGAAATGATAAGGCGGCAGAGCGATGCCACTGCCGGTGATATCCGTCGTCCGGCCCATCGAAAGGATATCCATTGCCTTCGCCCCGCTCAACATCGGCTGGGCCCTCTTCGTGGCGTCGAAATCGTGCCGTTTCGCGGCGTCGAGGAGAAGATCTCGCTGGCGCACAAGCGTGCTCACGGGAATGATCCTGCCGTGCATATGCCGGCAGATATCGCTTGTCCTGTCGTCGAGGACGGCAACGACCTCCACGGAATCGATACCGGCTTCTTCGTACCCGGAGACGTGTCCCATCTCGCCGATCCGCGTCGCAATATGGTCTGCAAGAAAATCGAAGTAACCCATCATCTTCGGCCGTTTCGCCTCGGCCAGCAGAGTTTCGAGGTTATCGGACAACTCTATTCGCGTCTGTCCCTGCTGAAAATATCCCTGAATCGCGGCATTCAATTCGGCGGAGATATTGTTTTCATAGGAATCGCGAACCCACGACAACGCTTGATCCTCCAGAATCGCGAGCGCGTTCGTATCCGGCTGCGTCAGCGAGAAATCGATTCCGACAGCTTTTTTCCCGATAAGGTACGCGCTATGCCCGGCCTCAATCACCGGACGTCTGGCCGCTTCCTTCAACCCTTCGCCGAGATATGACGAGGCCCGCTCCTCGATCCGAGACAACTCGGACAGATCGGGCTTTTCCCTCAATCCAAGCGCTTCCGCTTCGGTCAGACACGACAGCAGGAACTCTCGGACTTGAGAGTCCCAGCTCTTGGAGAGCGCCGTCTTCAGACGTCCCACCGTGTCGTCTATATCAAGACCAGAAGAGTAGCTTTTGCGCACCAGGCTGCGTAGAAACGAACGTGTCATACTCATGCTTCAATATCTCCACCGTATTGAAATATCTACCGCAATTCAGGCAGTGCCTGTTCCGCTCGACAGAAAAATCGAGGTCGAGCGTGCGGTTCACCTCGGTATTTCCCTTGCATCTCGGACAGAGCATCTCAGCCTCCTATCATTTTTGCGTTGCCGGCAGTGAGAACCCGCCGACGTCCCGCGAAGTTGCGGACAGAGAGCGCGAGCGCCCAGAAAAGATCGGCGTGCTTGATCTGTTCATTGCGGTCGGCATCGTAGGTAAAACCCTTCTCCGTCGGCTTGCGTTTGATCGCGTGCAGCTGCACAACGAGATCCCGGTTGTTGGGAATTCTCATCTTGTGAGACTGGAAGAACTTTTTCACGCCGAGCGCCATCTCCTCCTTGTTCTCCCGTGTGAAGTGGACGGGATAAACCTTGCTCGGGTATGCGCGCTGCATATCCTCCGCGAGGTTCGCGCCGATCCCGGTGCGGTCGATGGACATGCGCCGGATCTTCCAGTTCTCGACAACCCCGGCGAGATGGTCCTTCTGGGCGCAGAACTGCATCTTCTCCATCGTATCCATATGTCTCATCGCCACCAGCTTCTCGGCTTCCGCCTGATACTGCTCGGAAAGGACGAGCGCCGTGAGGTCGCGGTAGCGACCGATGTCGACTCCGGCATCCACCCAGTTGCTCGTGTACTTTAGGCAATCATCGTCAAACGCCGCCCGCACCTCGTCCGGAGATAGTAAGCTCAGTTCGTCCGCGAAGAATTTGCATTCATACGCCTGGGCGAACGAAAATTCGTCGAACAGCTCCAACAAGTCGTCGATGTTGACATTGAGCCCGGCGGCCTTCGCGTCGTGGATGGTGATTGTGTGGCGGGAGAAGCGCGTATACTTCTCCGGGCGCGTCACCAGCTCGCCGAACATATCGTTTTCCGTGTAGGGTGTGCTGGTCACGGTCAGGCGAAGGTCGCCCTGCGTCATGATCGGGGCGGCGGCCTGCCACATCAGGCGGCTCTTCATGTGCCACGCGAACTCGTCCAGATAGAGGTCGCCGGAGTACCCCTGTACTGTCCGAGGATTGCAGGGCAAAAAGAACGCGCTCTTCCCGCCGGGCAGGATCAGGGCATTTCCATCCTCGAGATACTCCACCCCCAGGTGTTCGCACCAGTCTCGGCAGTAGCCTCGTACGATATCGCTCTGGTCCTGCGAAGCGGAGATGACGATCTGATTTTTATTTCTCGATAACGCGCCGATCAGAACCTCGAAGCCGATGAGAAACGAGAACCCGATCTGCCTGCTCTTCAGACAGAGGCGGAACCGGCTTTCGTCGAGATAAAAGGTGCGCTGGTACGCATAAAGGCGATCAATGCCCCGGCTGCGCACATCGCCGACGACTTCCACGGAAAGCCCGGGCACGGTTTTTTTCTTTCCCTTCTGACCTCTGGAAACCTTCGTCTGGCGCATGGCGGAGCGTTCCAGCTTTTCGACTGCGCGCGTAAGCTTGTCCAATTTCCGCGCCTGCGCATCGGTAAGGAGTTCGTCCGACGCGGAGATGGCGGCGATCTGCCGCTTGATGCCCTCGACGGAATCGTCGGAAACCTCCTCATCCCACAGGAATTTTTTACGCCAGTTGAAGACGGTGTCGGGGTTGACGTTCATTTTCGCCGCAACGTCATGGCAACTGAAGCCGGAGAGGTAGAGGCGCTTTGCTTCTTTTTTGACCGCGTCACTATAGGCCATTTCGTATCTCCTCGTCGGCAAGCGACTCGCGCCATGCTCGAACCTTCTCCAGGCCGGTGATGACGATCCTGGCTTGTCGGACGTCCAACCACTTGGCCTCACTGACGCCGACCTCTTTTTCGAGAAACGTGCGCAGGCCCTGGCCGGACCATCCGAATTCGGCGGCCATACCCATGATCTTGCGGTACTGCGGCTCGGTTAGAACGTCGGCGGACAGCCCGGCGGCGTTGCGTTTCAGCTCGCGAATCAGAAGCTCCGCCTCGACGGAAGTGAGCATTTTCATGCTCTCCTTCTCGAACATGCGGAGAATAACGGAATAGAGCATGTCACGATCCATCCGGAGCATCTTTTTCGCGATGGCCCAGATGACCGTGATCTGCTTTTTGGAGATGGATTCCGCCTGTTTCTTCGCCATTTCGGCACCTCCTGCGGCTGCTCGTCGGATCCCGGACGCCGTTTTGTCAAACCGGGATGACGCCCCTCGCGGGGCGTTTCGCTTTCAGGGTTTTTTGCCCGCACCACACTCGGACTTCGCTTCCGCAATCGTGCGGCTGATTTTCTTGGCCGCAGCCTCTTCTTCTTCTCTCAATTTGCGCAGATGGTAGTACAGAGAGTCTACCGATACGGTCATGCCCGTGGAAGCCGAAATGCTCTTGGCAATCTCCTGCATACTCACGCCGCGCAGCCGTGCTTGGTTGATGCTTGCGTAGATGCTACGCAGGAACTTCCGCCGGGAGTTTCCGCAACGTCCATGAGAGCCCGACAACTTCTCCAGCGCGGAGGAAGCCGCGTTCACCATATGCGCCATCTCTGCCAGACCGCTCATCGCCCGATCCTCACGGCGTGTCCGAGGAGGCGAGCCTCACCTCGTCGATCTCGTACCAGAAGGTATCCTTCTCCTTCTTCTCGCAACCGACGAGGTTCAGGCGCTCCACCGGCCAGCTCTTCATGATCTCCTTATCCGGCTCCTCCTTGATCCGGATGGCCTCGACGAATGCCAGTTCCTTCAGCTTGGCGAGAACGGCCTTCCACGTAAAACCCTTGCTGGTGCCGATCTCGTGCGAGCGGCGATAGCCGATGATGCCGAAATCCAGCTTCACGCTGCGCCGCTTGTCGTCGAAAAGGTCGTTCTTTTTCAACTCTGCGAACGCATAGACGCCGTTTTCAAGAGCCTCCAAGCGGCTTCTATACGTAGCGGCATCCTCGGCGGCGGCGGATTTTATCGCCGCGATGTCGTCGTTCATGCGGTTCTCGATCTCGGCTAAGACTCGATTCAGCTCGCCAATCTCCCGCAGCGCATCGTTTGCCTCCTCGGTACTGCGGACAGGTTGCAGATTGCTTGGTTTACTCCGTGCCATGCGATTTGATCACCTCCAGCGTCTTGTTGTTACGGACGAAGTAGCCGGTGCCGGGGACGAGTATCACCATGGAATCCGGCCCCGCTGCACAGAGAAATAGAGCGCCGAGACGTCGCAGAAGCTTCTGCGTAAACGTCTTTTTTCTATAGACTTCGATCATCACTGTTCTCTCACCTCCTTATACCGCCCCCCCGGGGCGTAGATCATATTGAGTGCTTCCGTCAGGCTGCCGACGAACGTCGCCGCCTGCGTCAGTTTTTCGAGAAACCGAAAGAGGCCGCTGCTGGGGGCCATGGAGATCGCGCGCTTCGACTCCGGCAACCCAGGGTCCCATCCTTGGCCCGCAAGGTAGTAAGCCAACTCCTCGCTGCGTGGGGTTGTTACCCGGCGAAAATAGTCGATCCGGCTGGTCACGTAGGTCTCGCCGACCTCGCGCAGCGTGTCGTCGAAACTCTCCAACCCGATCATGGCGACGCCGATCCCGGCCTCCTTCACCTCGCGAAAGACGGAGATCTTTTTGAGGATCGCCGGTTTGTTCCCGCGTTCAGTGACGAGCAGATCCGCTTCGTCGACCAGAATCATCCGGATCTTTCTCTCGCGCAGCGAGCGGATGGCCGTCTTCATCTTCTGGGTTTTGGTGCCGTATCCCTTGTTTCCGGTAATGTCGAGGACCAACTGAACCGTGTCGCCCATACTCATGCCGTCGTTGCATCTGGTATAGGCAACGTCCGGGCGTCCTTCGGCGAAATACTGCGCCGTGAACGTTTTGCCGAGGCCGGAGGGGCCGACGATGGCGGAGAAACCCCTGTTGTAGTACGTCAGGTTCAGGATTCCTTCGATAAGCTCCTCGCCTGAAGACAACCACGGTTTGGTACCGCTCTCCGCTTCCGAGGTCGCAGGGATATCCTTTTCCAGCGCGTCGAGGATCTCCCGGACAACATCCTCGCGTCCCCGGTATTTGTTGTTGAGTACCTGAGATATGGTGCTGGGTGACCTTCCGCTCAGGCGCGCAATTTCCGAATTGCTGAGCTGACGTTCCGCCACCTTCTCCCGCAAAGCCGTAAGAAGCTCCGGCATGGACGTTGTGTCGTTGTTTCCCATTACATCTCCTCCTTCCCGATATGCGGATGCTTCAAGCGCCTACTCCGTGCCGGTTCGCTTGGACAGTTCCTTCGACAGATTGATGATCTTGCGATCGAGCGCGTCTCCGTTGATGACGATTTCCTCCCGCTCTGTACGGGCTTTTTCCATCTCGCATATTTCGGCAGCCGCTCCCTCGTAAGGCGTGAACTGATGAATCTTGATCTCCGGTTTTGCGAGCTGTTTGAAAGCATCGACCCACCAGCCGAGCAACTGATTCTGTCGGCGAATCTTTCGCGCGACGGCCGTCCTGTCGCGCGGATCGGTGTCGCCCCACTGTTCGGCGATACAGATGGATTTGTGGGTCTCGACGTCCAGGATGTAGACTTTCGAGGGATCATAAGGATTGAAACGGACCTCGACCGGCATTCTCCTGCCGCGCGTGCTGAGCGCGGACAGCTCCGGCGCATACCATTTGCACTTGCCGAAACCGGCGAGCGTCATCTCGACCATGCTGTTGCGCACGAGGCGTCTCTCTGCAGGCCAGAAGAGGAAGTCCAGCGTCCGGTCGTCAAATTTGTGCAGGTTCGCGATACCTCCAGCGAAGACATCCTCCGGGACGGTTTTGTCTACCGTCATGGTGTGTTTATGCCAGTCGTCGAAAACCTGAAGGACGATTTCGAGGAAATCTTTGACGTGCAGTAGCTTTTTATCCTTGATCTGTCGGCGCAGTTCACCCTGAATGTGCTCGTTCTTCTTGTCGTCGTTGTCCCTTCTGGCATAACCGGGGATTCCAAGCTGCTTCAGAGGATTTTCAACGGTGTGGTAAAAATAGGATTCAATCGCCTTGGCTTGGGCGTTGCGCGGCTTGGCTCTGGTCTGCTCGAGGATGTCTCCGAAATCCTCGTATCCCTGCTTGAAGACGGTTTTGCCGGAGAGCTGCCGCCGAAGATGGGTCACGTATTTCGAGCACTCCGGCTTTCCCCAGTCGTTATACAGCTCCTTTGGCAGGCCGTAGCGACAAGCTTCGCGCAGCGCGAAACCGACGGCGTACTTGTCGTAATGCCCCATGACGGGCCAGATGCCGGAAAAGTAGCGGGATTTGGCGTCGACCCAGGCAAACATCTCCGGGCGGAAGGGCTCTCCGTCGTCGTCGAACACGATATAGTCGAAGATATGTTGGTCGCCGATGAGAATGTCGTAGACGCCCACGTTCGTCATATCGCGGTAAATGGCGGGTTTGATGATGCTCTCCGCACCTCGTTTGCCGGAGCTGGCGAGGACGCCGATAACGGGTGGGAGCTGGCGATATGCGCGATAAAAACTGTTGAGCGAACCAAGCTCCCAACCCTCGGTCTCGGCTTTAATGCAAAGCTCCTGATATGCATATTTGACATCTTTGCGCGGATTGTTGATCAGCAAGGAAA
Source organism: Synergistaceae bacterium (assembly GCA_036771375.1). Taxonomy (GTDB): domain Bacteria; phylum Synergistota; class Synergistia; order Synergistales; family Synergistaceae; genus DAIPHL01. The sequence goes on from DAIPHL010000006.1 coordinate 24,763, forward strand.
GACCGTATTCAAGCGCCTGCGGCGTGAAGCTGCGGCTCTTCACCTCTATTTTGATCGGGCCGCTTTCAACCGCGATCGCGACGGGAAGCGGTGCTCTATCAGAGGTGATCTTGCCGCGCTCGGCCTCGGCGACCCACCGGTACATTGTTTTGACCGGCACGCCCTCTTCCTGAGACACGAGCCGATGCCAGTCGCCCTTTTTCACTTCCTGCGGACGCTCCGCCAGTCTGCGGAGAACCCGCAGCCGCAAAGCGGTCTTTTCGTCGTTGAGCATTTCGGGCGCGATGGCCATGCGCTGTGCCTCCTCGATGATCTTAGTGACGATGTCGCCCTGCTCCTCGATGCCGAGCGACTTGCGGACCGATGCCGGAATGGCGGGATCGTGTGCGGATATCTCCCAGACCTTGCCGCCGCAACCACCCCTCATCAAATCAGCGTAGCGGGCGGTGGAATATCGTTTTTCAGCTAGCGCTTTTCGTACAGCCCGTTCCGATATATTCAGTAATCCGGCGAGTTGTGTCACAGAGAGCCACATGGTTTCGATCCGCAATCTCCTTCGCTTATCCGACCTCGTCAGCGAGCGCCTTACGCTCGGACGCCCCTAGGGGGCGTTTCGGTCTGGGGTGTTATTCCTCAGCTTCACTATCTGTGTTGCTATCGATTGCCTCTATCCAACCATTTCGGATCGCAAGTTCTAACGCCGCGTCGAAACGATCGTCAAAATCATCGTTAATCCTCATATCATGATCCCCTCTCTCCCTTTACCCGCAGATTTTGATGCCGGTTTCAGTCGACGAACATTTCGTTGATGGCGTCGCAGAGCCTGTAGAAACTCGACTTCGCGCCGATCTTCCAGCCGCGCTCGGCCGCCAACTCTTGCAGCGCCTCCCAGAGGCGGAGTTTCATGCCGTATTTTGAAGAACCTTTGATGTTATCAGCCAGAAATTCCTGTGCGTTCATGTCGAACGCTCTGCTCACGGGATAGAAAACGACCTTGGTAAATGGCGGCGCGGGCGGCAATTCCTCGCGAACGCGCCGCGAGGCACTTTCCAGCATCACGGTGCGATACTTATCCCTGTCGCCGCGTATGGAGTCTTCCAGATCGGAGATTCTCTCCTCAAGTTTCGAGACGAGGCGTAGCAATGTACGCGTCGGGTCCTCTTCGGATTCCGATAATTGCCCCGTAACGTAAAAGCCGTTGCGCCGCAGGCTGGGCAACACCTCGTGAGTCACCCAGCGTTTGAAAGCTTTCGCCTCGGGTTTGCGCGAGCCGAGAATCAAGGAAAATAAACCGGGTTCGTTGACGACATTCGCCTCGCCCTGACGCCCTAGGTTGAACCTAGACCGTTCATCATCATCAAGTCTTTCCAGCGCATCTGATGGGTTTGCGATGCCCAGCACGTCGCAGACGTCTTTCGCCACCCACCAGGGCTCGCCGTCCACCTCCACCACGCGCACGTCCCGATCCCTGAAACTGAAAACCCTGAGTGCTCTGCTTTCGTCCATGTCCGCATCCCTCCTTTCTTCTGTGTTATCCTTGCCTTGCCGCCGGGGCTCAGGAGGTGGCTGTCATGAAAAACGAGGAACTCCTGTAACTTAATCGGCCCCGGCAGCCCTCTCCAGCTCCGTCACACGCTCTTTGAGTCTCTCGTTTTCCTCCGCCAGGTTCTCATTGACGGAGGCCAGATAAACCAAAAGCCCACGAATTTCATCCAGCCCTGAATCACGAACCACTTTTATCAGCCCCATCCAGAGTCCGTCTATCCGTTTGACTGCATCCCTTGCCTCTTGCGCCGTGATCATTTCTTCACCTCCTTCTTCTGTGTTATCCTTACTTTGCCGCCGGTTGTCCAAGAGGTGATGAATGATGTCGAGCCCTGACCTGAGTGCTCTGGATAGAAAGCTTTCGAAGATCCTCAAGCACCTTGAACACATCGAGAAACACCTGAATTTGCCTCCTCTGGAGGAGTCCGCGCCGAAACGGACCGAGAACAAAGTAACCGTTAAGGACGTCAGTTTTGTCGATTAATTGACCAAGAGACCGGCGGCTCTGTAATCATCCCCCATCTCCTTAAGCAAGGACTCAAGCCTCGTGCAATGTCCTTTTTCCTGCATGACATGCTGTAATTCAAGAAACCAACGCACCGCACAATAGAGGTTCTTCTCGAATTCGCAGCTCGTCTCCGTTCGGGCTTCGTCCGGATTTCGGGAGAGGCGCACATCCATAAAAACATTGCTCGCATCAGCTAAATTCAGTTCAAACACCGCATCAATGGAACCAAACGACTTCTCCATCTCCTCACCTCCTCATCCGCAGATTTTTACTTGTAAATTCTGACTCCCGTGTACTCTTCGAGATCGCGTATACATTTCCTAACCGGACTATCTCGGTTGATGGGGCTCCGGGGCAGTTCTCTTCCCGTTCTGGCCAATCCAGATACGACGCAAAGCAATGCAGGGTGATGCCCTCTTTTCTTCCACCAGCCCTCCAGCGTCTCCCCGCGCTCGTCCAGAGCCTTCTCTATAGCCTCCATGACTGCCTTCTCGCGAGCGTCGCGGTTCCTTTCGATGGCCGATTTTTTTACGGGCATCTTGTTCGTTTTGGTGGATGGCTCTTTGCGGGCCGCGCTCAGCGCCTGAGACAGCTCTTCGACCTTGGCGCGGAGACGTTCAATCTCCCAGCTCTGTCGCCCTATGAGCCTGAAAACCTCCTCTGAGTTGAGTAAGACCTCTTTTTGCATGGCGTGCCTCTATCCACAGATCTTCATCCCGACGCAGGCTTCCAGCTTTTCGATGACTTCCAGAGATTTGCTGCCACTTCTCGGCCTGCGCTCATTGCCTGCAAAACGTTCGACGACCTTCCCGACAACGCCATTGGTGTACCCGTTTTCCCTAGCCCAAGCGCTTAAACTCTTCCCCTGCATGACAAGACGCCCCTTTATTTGGTTACGTATTGTCATAACGTAGGACATGGCGTATCATCTCCTTAGTATGACGTTATGCACGACAAATATTAGATGTTATTAACGTCATTGTCAAGGGGGAGCGACGTTAATCATGTCGGAAATTAAAGACAGATTAAAACTTTTTCGGAGGGATAAGGATTTAACTCAAGAAGACTTAGCAACACAAACCGCCATTAGTCGTACTTATATTTCAACTGTAGAGGCAGGAAGACAGGATCCTTCTTTTTCTTTTATAAAGACGTTATCTAAGACTTATAATCTTAGTATTGATTGGCTTCTAACCGGCGAGGGGTCTATGTTTCTTCCGTCCACATCCTCCGCTACCGTACCCGCAGAAGCTCTCGAAGAAGAAACCGTGCGCGCTATGGAGATTGTAAAAGACGATCCGCTCACGCAGCGAACCGCCCTCATGATGGGGATGATGTCCGAGGCACAGCGCCGAGATATTCTCGCACGCGCTGAAGAGATTAAACAACGGGACGACGAAGCGCGGGAAGTGCGAGAGCTGAAGGAACAGATTCGGGAGCTGATGGAGAAGGCGACGGGATAACGAACGGAGCTGGGTCGCGCGGGTCTGTAGCCGGGTGATGCTGGTGATCTCGCCGCCGGAGGATGGGGTGTAGAAAAATACGGAAGAGGGGTTAAGAACATGCAGGTTTCTCTTGTTGCCTATCAAGGCATGATTACCAAAGAATCGAAGGCTCACACAGAAACATTAAGTAGCCTTTCTTCTGGCGATGATTTCCTAGACATCGCCGAGAATTATTTTAAAAGTATCAGCTCTTTGATAAATCAAGAAGCGGAGAAGCTTGCATTTGAGGGTCGGGATTGCCAAAGAAATGGTCGTGTATTGTGGGGACTAATAGGCAAGGGAAATTATGGCTATGGTGCGGTGCTGAAAGATGTGCGTACCAAAGAGATAAAATATGAGCGCGACCCGGGGGATGCCGAGCTACTTCCGTATTTCTATCTACTTTATGTCCCAACAGGTTGTGACAAAATGATGTTGATATTGCAAAAATATGGTAACCAAGGAATCAAGGGTGTTTTAGCCAATGCCATTACCGCCAGATTCAACGCGGACAAAGAGGATGATCTGCTGAAATTGGACTTCAAGGCCTGCTTGGATGCAGAGGTTATGTATGAGTATTTCAAGCGGGGTGAGGTAAAGAAAATTCGTTTTGTCATGAAGACCTTGCCCCCCGATATAGCAGATAAGGTGGAAGATAACCCTGAACGTTCGTCCGATGGAGAGGCAGAACTATCCATAGTGAAGCTCAGAGATAGGGAATTGCGTAAAATTTTTGGTCCAATGTATGACGACTTAAAAGCCGGCCGACGCCCCTCGGGTGTTATGTTGGATGTAAAACCGGACATTGGAATTCCATATGACTTTGTAAAAATAGAGGTAGAAAAACCGGCTGGACAAAATAAAAAACGTAAAGTATTTGACTTTATCAAGGACGACGGGTTCATTGAATCGAGAGAAATCAATGAAGGGGATAAAGGCGTAGTGTTTACAGATGGACTGCCAACATATGAAAGTGTATTTAATAAAGCGCTTGAGTATCTTGGCGAATTGTGCGAGAATGGGCATGTAGCAAGGCCTAATCCTGTTCCAGTTTTCCCAAGAGGGGTGAGTAATTAAAGAGAGGTGGTCTGTGTGTTTACTAAAATTAATACTAGGCGCATAATTTCAGACCATTTTCGTACGATTTACTCGGCAGAGTCGCGCGGGAAGAAGTCCGAAGTTGTTTTGTTTTTTATACTTCCGGCGCTGATCGCTATCCCCACGGCCATTTTTAGCCCATTGTCTGAGGGCTTTGCGAATCTCGTGGCAACCATTATGTCTATTTTTTCAGGTTTGCTTTTGAATGTACAAGTGTTGGTTTGCGATATCAAAATCAAATTATCAAATCGAGTTAGAGATGACCAAAAAGAAACAGATTCAAATAAGAAAATGCTCGATTCCGAGCGACAAAACCTTTCCGACTTACAGGAACTTGCAAGGCAAATGTATACAAATATATCTTTTTGCCTGCTTTCATCAGTCATCTCTTTGATATTTCTGTTTTTTTGGTTTGTTTGCAGGGATGTTACTGTCGTTAATAATATTTTATCGTTTGCGTGCTATTACTTAGTAATGGTTTTCCTTCTTTCTTTCCTTATGGTTATCAAAAGATCCTACTCTCTTATCAGCATAGGGCTGATGAAGTAATCATCCGTGAGTTTGATATTTTATGGAAGGCAGCTTTCGCCGCCTTCCCGCTTAGTTTCTCACTTCCCGGTATTTTTTCCCTCTCACGTCGACATGAATGAACCCGTTCTTGTTGTAGACGATGACCGCTCCCTTCTGAAACTGCGGGATCTTTTCGGCCAGCGCGGCCATTTGGGCGGGTTTCATGCCGGCGATGACGATATCGGCGGCCTTGCCTTGCTTATGGTAACTCCTGCTTGCTCCTCCGACGTGCTTGTTGTGTGTTTCGCACCGACATGCCGAATTTATCGTTATCGGCCTGTCCGCGAGATCGCGTAGGGCCTGTAATCCGGCTATAAGGCGCGGATCCACAGCATCGAATCCGCAGCCGCACTTGCAGGCGAACTCACTCCTCGAGAAATTTTTGCTTACCGTTCCCATTCCCATCCCTCCGCTGTCTCCAATTTCTGCCCGGTCGCCCAGGCGTCGAGAATTGTCTGCATCTCCTCCGCCGTGTTGCAGATCGGCAAGGCTCTCAACTTAAGACGATGGGCGCTGCCCTTGCCGCCCGGCCCGCACCAGCCGACGAAAAAAGTATTACCCAAACCGACGATCACCCCGATGACTTTCCCCTTGTAGTGATAAAGCTTACCTTTCCACTCCATCGTGTCCGTCCACATGCACATCCCTCCCGTTCTCACAAAGTGAGAATTTTACCCGCTTACTTCAGCTCAGCCTTGAGCCCCTTGTTTGCGAGCTCATGTCGGAGCCACTCCGCTGTCTGATCGTCGAGGTTCAGTTCCGTTATTTCGTTGTCAAGGTTCGATTCGAACGCGTCCAGCGCGTCCCGGAAGAAGGGTTTTCCCCTCCGTGCCGGCTGGAAAACTTTCTTCGCTATGCTGTTCCCTTGGTTCCACGCCAGAGCGCGTTTCTTCCGTGGCCGAATGATCACGGCCTTGCGCCCCTCGTGCACGGCGCGCGCGTAGACTTTGTTCGTCCCCACGATGGCGGCGTCGCCCTTCGACGAGACGGATATCGAACGCCGCAGTTCGCCGCCCTGCTTGTCGTGCCCGCCTTCGATCGTCCGGCCACGCTTGGTCGTCTTGCGCCAACGCCTGGAGCCCTTGCCGACCGGAACGGTCTTCTTGACCGCTATCGCCCGTATACGATGGGCGATTCGCAGTGCGACTCGCTGGAGGTCAATACCATCGGACACATCAGAAACCTCCGCGCCTGTTCAGTGATTTCAAGACTTCGTCCATCGCAGCCACCTCCGCCGAGATCGCTTCATCCGGTGTGCCTCCTTCCTCTGCCGACGGTCGGATACCCTTCAACTTGAACACCTCCGGCAGACCGGCGTCGCGCAGGAGCAGCGTTATTTTGCGCTCGATGAACTTCGTGCGCGGTTCTACCTTGGTGGCGATGAAGTTCCGCAGTTGGCCGTCGGCTTCTCCGGCTCCGCCTAACTGTCCCGCCGTGACGATGCCGACGAGCCTCGGCGGCACGCCGTGCGCGGCGAGAATTTCCTCCCGCGTCGCCTGCGTGAGTTTATCGAAAGGCATATCCCTGAAATCCGCCATGAGCTTTTCGAACTTGACCGTCGCGTTCTCGAAGGGGATCGAGAGCATCAGCGCGCGAAAGGCATTCTCCGCGCCCTTCATTTGGTTGAAGCCATCCTGTATTTTTTTCTCAATGCTCTCGTCGAACTCCGCGCCCTCAAGGACGACCGCCAGCGCCGGCACGGCGAAGTTTTTAAAGAACGCCGCGTAAAACGTCTTTTTCTCCTGATCGAGCCGTAGCGCCTCCAAACAGGCAATCCACTCCGGCAGGCCGTACCACGTCGAAAGCGGGGAATAGCGCTTCAGATGAAAGAGCTCGTTCCGCCCGTCCCGCGCGCCAAAGGGCGAGAACAGAACCTGACTGCCGGTCTCCTGCACGTACTCTGTCAGCCTGTTCCCCGCAACCGAGGCATACACGGTCTGGCCGTGCACGTGATAAATCTCTCCAATGCGCCCCTGCCTGCTGCGCGCTATCTCCAAATACCCGTTGCCAAGACACTCCCAATCCCAGACGACCATGCCGAGAAGATCGAGGAACGTGTCCTGGTCGCCCGTTATTTCCTCCAAGAACCGCTCAACGTTGCTCGGAGCCTCGTATTCGAGCCCAACGGACATCTCGGCCTTGAGCGCGATGCACTGCGTATGAAATGCGTTCGAATAGGTCAGATCGAGTATCCGGGAAAGGGAGACGGGAGGATACACCAAACCTGCGAGCCCCTCACCGTCGGACGGCATGGATTCGCGCGTCTTCAAAATCGGCTCCAGCTTCCGTGTAAGGACGTCAACCAACACAGAGATCACCTCCCGCCTCCTTCGCACAATATCCGAAAACCCCCCAAAAAATAAAGCTATATGTAGCTTTATTTTAAAAATGATAACTATTAGACTTGATTTCATAAACAAAAACAGGAGGTGTGTTTCGTGCCAACGGAGCTGAAGAACATCAAGGTAGACTTTCTGTCGCTCGTCGCCAAGGGCGCGAACGGCAAAAAGATCATCTACAAATCCGGCGCAAACAGACCGGCAGGAGCCGAGGAGATCGGGCTGATGAAGAAATCGTTCGTTAAGAGCGACGATCGGCAGATGGTCTATGCCGTCGTCTATTCGCCCGACGAGGTCGATGCGCAGGGCGAGTTTGCCAAGGCCTCGGCGATCGAAGCGGCGGCTTACGACTTTATGCGATCCCGAAACGTTCTGAACGTCGATGTGGATCACGACTTCGATCCGAAGGCTGCCTTCGTCGCCGAGAGCTGGATCGTCAAGGGTGTCGACACGCTTTTTCCCGAGGAACGGGAGGGCGCATGGGCTGTCGGCATCCGCGTCGAGGATCCCGAGCTGTGGGCGCGCGTGAAGAAGGGCGAGCTGGAGGGCATCAGCATGGCAGGCTGTGCCATCAAGGTCCGCAAGTCGGACGAAAACGAAGGAGGCGGTTTTTTGACCAAATTGGAGGAGATGCTCGGGCGGTTGCTCAAGGGCGAGCAGAAAGAAAAGACGGGAAAGCAGGAGGAGGCGCAAGAAGACAAGGATGCCTCCCTCGATGATTTTGTCGTGAAAATCGCCAAGGCCGTCAAGGATGAGGCGACCGCCGACATCGGCAAGCGTCTCGATGATTTTGCGGAGCGCCTGGAGAAGATCGAAAAATCCACGCTCGGCAAAACGAGCAACGGCGTCGGCGGCGACGACAAGAACGCCGAGAGCTGCGGGATCGCGTAAGGAGGGACATTCATGGCCAATATCAAGGAGATTATGGAGGAATTCCGGAAGAGTGGAGAGTTCAAACCCGAGCTGATCAACGTCGGAAACACGCTCCGTCCGGAGGAATCGAGCCGCTTCATCGACCTCATTGTAGCCGCCAGCGACTTCCTGAAGCGAATCACGGTCGAAAAGTGTAGTCGACTGAAAAAGGACGTTAACGTTTGGGATTTTATCCAGGAGACCCTGCAGCGCGTCCCGGAGGGCAAGGACCCCATTGATTACACGAGTCTCCGGAACGTCGGGAAACAGCTTGATCTCGCCGACGGGACGCTCTTCGGTTTCATCCCCTTCAGCTTTCTGGAGGATAACGCCAAAAACCCGCGTATCGAAAGCCTCGTCCAGAACAAGCTTTCCGGGGTCTACTCGCGTGACGTCGTGCGCATGGGGTTCGTCGGTACGAAGGATGACAACAGCGGCGGGTTTCGGACGCTCAACAAGGGCTGGATTCAGCTCGTCAAAGAAGCCTCTGCGTCGAAAAAGGTCAATGTGGCTAATTACGACGCCGGTAGTGGCAGCGTCGATTGGTCCGCGCTGCTCGCCGAGATGATCCGGAGTCTCCCGGATATCTACAAGAGCGACAGCGCCGCGCTCATCATGACTCGGGCGGACCACGAGGAGTACGCCGAACAGATCGGCAATCGCGTCGCCGCTCATCCGGTCCTCTTCTCCGGAAAGACATTGACGCCGCTCGGTTACGACATCGTTCTCGTGGAACACATGCCCAGAAAACATGTGCTGTTCACACCGCTGAAGAACCTCGTCTTCGGGCATGGACGCGACATCCAACGGTTCCGGGAGATGTCCGGCGTCAAGCGCGGCATCAACTATACGATCAATTCGTATTTCGACTATCAGGTTGCCGTCGACGAGGCTGCCGTGATTGCCTGGGTGCAGTAGGAAGGGATGTAAAGGAGGCTCCGCATGGATAAGATCGCGCTGAAGGTGCTGAACCGCCTTTCCGCCGTGTTTCCAGACTACATGGAGCTTGAGGTCTGCCGCAAGGACATCGACGTCAGCCATGCAGAGTTCAAACGGGGCATCGCATATCTGGAGGAGCTTGCCCTTATCGACATCAAGAAGGGTGCGATGGGCGTACACGAGGGAATCTACGGCGACGTCCGGGTTACTGCCAGCGGGCTTGACGCTCTGAACAAGCACTCCCGGAAAGTCCGGGCGACGTTCATCCGGTGACGAAATGATCGAGATAGAAATCGCCGAGGTCCGCAGGTTGGGCGGTCTCCCGGCCGGTGTAAAGGATGAACAGCTCGAACCGCACATCGCTAGCGCGGTCCAGAAGGTAAGCGCCTATTTAAGGGGCGTCCTGCCGACGAACGCGGCGGACATCGGCAGGGTTCGGCTTGCGGCGGCCAGCTTCGCCATCGCTTACGCGCTGCCGGTCCTGAACACTTTCTACCTGAGTCAGGCCGAAAAGGTTCCTCGAACTGTGGCGGAGACGGACTACGTCTTCCACGATCCGAGCGAGGTACTGAAACTCGCGGCCTATTGGGAGAAACGAGGATACGACGCGTTGCGCGACGTCGGGCGCACCGGCGGCAGCGTCGGCGTAGTCGTGATTTAAGAAGGAGGTTACGTATGAAGTTCATCACAGAGAGTCGGCTGCTCATGGAGCTCATCGTTTCACTGGCGGCGGGCATCGGCATTCCGCCGGAGGCTGTGCTGGCAATAATTGAAGTGGAAAGCGATGGAAATCCTTACGCAACTGCCTACAACCAGAATTATTCGTGGGTGAATATGCAGGCGAAACGTCCGGCGAACTGCTCCGCGAACACGGAATCCGTCCACCAACGCACCGCATGGGGGCTGATGCAGGTGATGGGCGCTACCGCCCGACAGGCCGGTTTTGAAGGATGGCTTCCTGAACTTGTCGATCCGGAGGTCAACATGCGAACCGCCATCGCGTATTTGGCGCAACTTCGGCGGAAACACTTCGAAGCGCACGGTATTGACGGCGTCATCGCCGCCTACAACAGGGGTGCGCCGCGCAAATCGCCGGACGGCAACTTCGTCAATCAGGGATACGTCGACCGTGTCAAGGCGCTGATGCCGAAGTACGAAGCCATCGTCCAAATCTACTTGGAGGGGCGAGGGAGGGGAACGGAGCAGGCTGCTACCGATAAGTCTGCCATCACCGATGGAGCGGAGATATCGGATAACCCCGCTGGTGACGCGAGCGGGCAGATCTCGGAAGCGGAGCTGCTGAAGAAGGAGCCGTGCGAACTCAGGCGCATCGCCAAGGGAATGGGCCTCAAGCCTGCGTCCAATGCAAGCAAGGAGAAGCTTGTGACCATGATTCTCGCCGCTGTCGCCAAGGCAACGAAGTCTGCGAGCGAAAACATTTAAACGCCTGAAACCGCTTTCAAAGCGGGTTCAAACGGCATCCGTTTAAAAACCATACGGTGGAGAGGCTGAAATTCGCGGTAAACGGCAATCGAAAATATCCGTTTGCCGCGAGAACGCTCAAATACGCAGGTGTTTTGCTCTGCGGAATACCGGACTAGCCGGAGACGAAGTCATGCAAAATTAAACGCGTTTTGAACGGTTTTAAAGGGGGTTGCGGCAGGGGATGGCGGAACATGAATGTGCGAACTGCAACGGCATCGTCGACGAGCTTCGCGCGTTGCGCGGAGCGCTGAATGCCAAAGGGTTCGGAGAGGAGAATCCCGTCCTCGTGGAAATCGCGACCCTGAAGATACAGGTTCAGCACCTGCAAAGCAGTATGAAAGGCCTTCAGGCCGCACTCTGGGGCATCGCCGCCGGTGTGTTCGCCCTCATCATCAAAATGGTCGTGGAAGGGAGCCTGGGCAAGTGATCCCGAACATAGAGACGATCCTAATCGAAGCATTGGAGCGGCGCATCGTCGAGGCGCTGCCCGAAACGGCGCCGAATCCGGAAGCCGAGCCGGAGACGTTCGTTTCGTCCTTCGAAACCAGGAAATTCACGCCCTGCATACAGGCTCAGGAGACTCTCACCATCTTCGGCGAGGTGGAGGCGGAGATCTCCGTCGTCTTCTACTCGCAGAAAGAGCGGATGGACTACACGCCGTTGTACGTCAGCCTTGCGAAGAACCGCTATATCAAACTCGCGGAAGGTGTCTTTGCTTGTGTCGGACTTGGGAAATGCGAAACGGTGGAAGGCCCTTACCTCTCCAACGACGCCTGGATCATCAGCGCGAAATATTACGTCTTCGAAATCGGCGACGGACTGGAATGGCAACCGCCCCGCGCGGGCGAGAGGGGAACGTCCGCGCCGGACCTCTACCCGTGCCCGACGTGGGACAAGCGGGACGAGCCGGAGGCCGTGATATGAGCGGCGAGCGGGAGCTGGAGCGCCGTATCGACAACATCGTACAGGTCGGCGTCGTGTGCGAGGTGGACCACAAGGCAGGGCTCTGCCGGGTGTCCTTCGGCGAGCGCACCTCGCCCTGGTCGCCCTGGGTCATGCCCCGTGCCGGCAAGGACAAGGAGTACTGGCATCCGGACATCGGCGAGCAGGTATTGTACTTTTCTCCCTTCGGCGACGGCTCCGAAGGTTTCGTTCAGCTCGGCGTCATGAGCGACAGGATGCCTCTGCCGAAGGACGCGGGAGAGGGCGTGCACATACGGGAATACGAGGACGGAAGCAGGTTTTTGGTCGACCGTATAAACCACGTCCTGGACATCCGGGACAGCCACGGAAGCTATATCAGAATGGTCGACGGAGACGTCGTCGTCAAGTCCGTGCGGCATATACATTTCAACTCGAGTGAACCGCATATTCCGCCGCACCTGGATTATATATTGGATTGACAGGAGAGATAGTGGATGCCGAGAGTCGCGCTGTTGGGAGATTATTGCACGGGACACGGTTGTTGGCCGGCAAGGGTGAACGACGAGGGCAGCCCGGACGTGTTCGTGAACGACATCCCCTGGCACCGCCAGGGAGATCACTGGGTGAGCCATTGTTGTACGCATCCGCAATGCA
>DAIPHL010000007.1:0-32230 GCA_036771375.1 Synergistaceae bacterium
GGTCGGCGGGTCGTCAATGCGGCCGAGGAGGTTTCGGAGAGAATGAAGGGATGCGCGAACGCGATGAATCGACCGTCGCTTGCGACCGCGGAGAGTGTCCCGATCGCGCCGATCTCGACATCTCCCCAGGCGAGCGAGGCGCCGATCGCCGCGCCCGGTTTTACGACCGCGCCGTATTGCACCTTCTTCGCCCCGGTCCCGGAGGTGCCTCCGAACGGGATGATCTTTTTGCCCAGGATCTCGCCTATTTTTTCGGACATGCGGGCGGACAGGCCGCCGACGAACAAGCAGCCCTCCCTTTTCCCCGGGGCCGGGGAGATGGGCTCCAGGTCCTCGCTGCTCTCGTCCGTTCCGATGTCGTCCGAGCGGATATCATTCGAGGAGGGCAAAGAGTGATCCCGGGATGCTCCCGGGAGATCGGGGCTCCCTTCTTCAGGGGCCTGTCCGCCCGTTGCAGCGTCTTTTTCCGCCGCTTGGTCCCCGCTTGCCGGAGTCGGGGGTTTTTCCGGTATGATCGGCGCCGGTTCGAACGAGGGGATTCGCTCCGGATTGTCCCAGATCTTCAACATGTCCTCGATCGAGGTGACAAGGCCCATCCTGTGGGTGCTGAAGTCCCAGCCGTAGCCGATCGCTCCGATCAACTTCCCCTTCACGTACACCGGAGAGCCGCTCATGCCGGCGGCGATGCCGCCCGTTTTCTCCGCGGCCTTTCCGTCGACTTTGATCAGGATCAGATTTTTGGGGGACCCCTGTTTCGGGACGACCTCGAGGATCTCCACCGGTATGGAGACGATGTCGACGCCCTGGAGAACCGTCCGAGCCTCTCCTTTCATGCCGGGTTTCAGCTCGGATACCCGCATGATCGGATCCGTCGGGATAAACGGTTTGGGTCCTCGAGGTTCCGCCCCATATGCACAAAGAGGAAGAAGAACAAGCATCACGCAAAGGCAGATGTAAAAACGCCGGAGTAAGGATTTTTTTTCACCCACCCGACGGTGTGGATTCGTTTTTCTCAAAAGGGTCAATCCTCCCCTGCGTTTTCGGAGCGATTTGACGCGTCCGGAAGGGCGGCCGCTCCGGCGGGTTGTCCGGTCTTGACGAAGCGCAGATACGCCATAATCAGTCCGTCGAGGTCTCCATCCAACACGGCTCCGACGTTTCCGACCTCGAGCCCGGATCGGTGGTCCTTGATCAGCTGAAATGGTTGCAGTGTATACGAACGAATCTGGCTGCCCCAGGCGATCACCCTTTTTTCGCCCTGGAGAGATTCGATCTGTTCCCGACGTTCTCTCATCGTCCGTTCGAAGAGTTTCGAGCGCAGAACGTGCATGGCGGTCGCTCTGTTCATGTGTTGTGAACGCTCCACCTGACAGCTCACGACGATTCCGCTCGGTATGTGCGTGATTCGGACGGCCGAATCCGTCATGTTCACGTGCTGTCCGCCCGCTCCGCTGGAGCGGAAGGTATCCACCCTGAGGTCCTCGGGACGGATTTCCACCTCGACGCTGTCGGGGAGGACCGGGAGCACTTCGACGGAGGAGAAACTGGTGTGGCGCCTTTTCGCCGAGTCAAAGGGAGAAATCCGTACGAGCCGATGCACGCCCTGTTCTCCCTTCAGGTATCCGTAGGCGAAGTCGCCTTTTGCCTCGAAGGTGACGCTCTTGATTCCCGCCTCCTGGTCCCTCTGTTCGTCGAGTATGCGAACGTCGAAACCGCGGGATTCGCACCAACGGAGGTACATGCGGTAAAGCATATCGCACCAGTCCTGGGAGTCGAGCCCTCCCGCCCCCGCGTGTACGGTGACGATGGCGTCCGCTTCGTCGTATTCTTCGTCGAGCAGGACGTAGATCTGTCGGGCCTCCACAAATTTAGTGAGTTCGTCGGCTCTTTTGTAAAACTCCGAAACGAGTTCACGATCCTCCGTCTCCGAGAGAATCTCCACCAGTGTTTCGAGTTCTTCGAGTTCATTCTCGATTTTGCTCCACTCCGCCAGTCTCTCCTGTGCGGATGCCAGCTCGCGGGAGATGTCTCTTGCGTTCTCTCTCTCCCAGAAACCGGAAACGAGCGTGAGCTCGGTCAGTTCTTTCGATTTCGATTCCAGCCCAGACAGGTCAAAGACTGTCACGCAACTCGTCAATCGACGAGCGCAGGTTGGAGATGACCGTACCTATCGGTAAGTTCACCATCGCGACCCCTCCCTACGATAAAAACACTCCTCATTATACTATACGCGTAAAGCGAGTGGGCCGCCGGACGTCACCTATATGATAAAATGTTTTTTCAAAAGGGGGACATTCGCCGGGAAAAGGGGTGGAGGCCGTTGCGACGCTTTCCTTTTTCGTTCTCGTTTTCATCGGTCTGGTCGCGGTCGTGAAGCGGCGGTACTCTTTGCGCCCGTTTCGCGAGGACGACAGAGAGCGGGTCTTTCTCTGGCGCAACTCGGACTTTGTCGCCGGAAGCTCGTTTACGCGAAACATCTCGTGGGAGGATCATTCGAGGTGGTTCGACGAACAGCTTCTCGGGCGGGGACGGCACAACTATGTCTTCGAACACAACGACACCCCGGCGGGAGTGATCGCGCACGATCCAGACCCCCGGAGCGGTGTTTCCGTGTTCGGCATGTACCTTGGCAGAGGAGGAGTCCCTCACGGTGGGAAAATGCTGGGGCTTCTCACGTTGGAATCGGGCTTCGCCGTTTTAAAGGCGGGAAAGATCCTGGGGAAGGTCCTGGGCAGCAACGAAAGAGCCCTGAGACTGTATGCTTTTCTGAATTACGAGGTGGAGGACGTCTTACGCGGAGGTGCGATCGTGGACGGGCGGAGGGAGGACGTCGTGCTGGTCTGTATGCTCGCGAAAAGGTGGGCCGAGATTCGGGAGTGCGTGATAAAAAAAATCGTCGGAGTGGAAGCGGGATACGAAATATGCTACGACGACGGAAATTTTGCCACGACCTTTTATAAAAATTGACGGAGGCGATTCTTTTGTTTTTCACGGCATCCATGGACCGGAAGGAGGCTCGCTTTTTCTCGTGGTTTTCCTCTCTTCCGGGGAGCTTCAAGGGTCGAAAGCGACCGGGATGGGTCTTTGTGGAGATTCTCATCTCCTGCGGCATCGCCCTTTTCGTCGTGTTGGGCGCCCTCGACGTGATGTCCTCCTTGCTGCGTCATGCGGCCGTGATGGACGAACGCCTGAGCGATCGCCTCGCACTTTCGTCTCGTCTGGAGGAGCTCAACGCGGGGAAGGCGATTGCCTTTTCGGGCGGAACGCCTCCGTTCGCCGACGTATCCCTGCCTGTTTCGGTGGGGGGTACGATGCACGAACTGACCTGGCGCGCATGGAAAATGGACGGGAAGTAGAACCCCGCGGTGCGCGCAGGGCTTTTTATCTGCCCGTCATCGCCGTTGTAACTCTTCTGGTTTCGGCGCTTGTCGGAGCGATGGCGCTGACATCCTCCACTTTCCTTCTCTCCGGCGTTTTTTCCCTGTCCCATCATGAATCCTCCACGATCGCGCAGATCGGCTTGAAGCGGGCCGAGGACTGGTTGATCGCATCCGTCCGAAGCGGAGACGTCCCTCTCGGGCGAGGCGTGGGGACGACCCCCGAGGAACGGATTGCGGCGTGCAATGCTTCGGGGGCGAGCGTCTCGTGGAACGAATCCTTTGCGGGGCTTGACGTCGCTCTCTACGTCGCGGACGCGGAGTATGGGAGCGGACTGTTCGCTCCGGGCGCTTCGGGAATCCCCAGGATACCCGAGCGCCTTTCTCCCGGCTTGCGCCGGCGCTGTTATTTTTTGCGCAGCCGGGTCGTCGAGACGAAGACATCGTTTTCCCTTGCATGCGAAGAGCTCCTCGCCCTCGATATCGAGGGTTCGGGAAAGCTGGCGAGAGTCACGCGGTTGTTCTACAGGACGAAATGAGCCCTGGTCGCTGTTTATTAAGTAGTTTTGCCTAGCCTTTATTCTACTTCACGTATATGATTTCCTCAGGTCATGGTTATCGAGAATGATTTCAATCTTGGGGGCCGTGACGGATGAAAATTCCTAATCCTTTTTCCAGAGGCCGTGTTGTGGCCTTCGGAGCCGAGGCGACAGGTCATAGTGATTGCTTATCCGTTCTAGGGGATGAGTCTTGTTGTCGCGCTCGGAGAGGAGCGCGATTTTTTTGTTTTCGGGAGGCCGTGCTATGAGGAGAATTGCCTTTATCGGCGCGATTCTGGAGGATCCGGAGGGTTCGCAACAGGAGTTCAATTCGGTGGTGTCGTCTTTCAAGTCGATTGTGCGCAGCCGTTCGGGAAGTCCTTTCCCCGAGGGGGTTGCCGTCGTCTCTCTCGTCGTGATGGGGGAGATCGACCGGATCAACGCCTTGACCGGAAGGCTCGGACAGATTCCGAACGTGCAGGTCAAGAGCGCCATTTCAAAAAAAGAGCTGTAACGTCGTCTTTACTGCCTTTTGTACGGAAGAAATCGGGGAGGGATTGCAGTGAACATGAGAATCGATGCTGCCAAAGTGGAAAAGATGCTGGCGGACGCCAGGGGGACGAGCCGCGAAAAGCTCGATCGGATTCTGGATCGCGCCGAGGGCTTCAAGGGTCTTGCTCCAGAGGAGGTCGCGGCTCTTCTGGTGATGGACTCGAAGGAGCATCTCGAACGCATGTTCCGCATCGCCGGAAAGATCAAGGAGGAGATTTACGGCGAGCGGGTCGTCATGTTCGCGCCTCTTTACGTCAGTGATTATTGCGTCAACAAGTGCAAGTACTGTGGTTACAAATGCGACAACAAGTTCCAGAGGAGGAAGCTCTCCCTCGACGAAGTCCGTACGGAAGCGGAGATTCTCGAGCGTATGGGACACAAGAGACTGGCGTTGGAGTGCGGGGAAGACCCGGTAAACTGTCCGATCGAATATGTTCTCGATGTGATAAAGACCCTTTACGACATGAAGGTGGACTCCGGAGAGATCCGGCGGGTCAACGTCAACATCGCTGCCACGACCGAAGAGAACTATAGAAAACTTCACGACATCGGCATCGGGACGTACATCCTCTTCCAGGAGACGTATCACGAACCTACGTACAAAAGAGTTCACGAAGCCGGTCCCAAAAGGAACTTCGAATATCATCTGACGGCTTTCGACCGGGCGATGAAGGCGGGAATCGACGATGTCGGAGCCGGCGTCCTGTTCGGTCTTTACGAGCCCAACTTCGAGGTCCTCTGCCTCATGCTTCACAACCGGCATCTGGAGAAAACATACGGGGCGGGGTTTCACACCATCTCGGTGCCCCGCCTCTGCAAGGCGCCCGGCATGGATATGTCGGAGTACGAACATATTCTGACCGACGACGAGTTCAAGAGAATCGTCGCCACGATCCGTCTCGCGGTTCCGTATACGGGAATGATCATCTCCACGCGTGAGTCGGCCGAGATGCGCAAGGAGCTGATTCGTATGGGAATTTCCCAGATCAGCGGAGGTTCCAGCGTCGAGGTCGGCGGCTATGCGAACCGGGAGGAGAGCGGAGAGCAGTTCGAGGTCTCGGACAACCGCAGCGCCATGGACATCATGCGGTGGCTCATGGACGAGGATCTCGTCCCCAGCTTCTGTACCGCCTGTTATCGAAAGGGGCGCACCGGGGATCGTTTCATGTCGCTCGCAAAGTCGGGCAACATAAAGAACGTGTGTCTGCCGAACGCTCTGATGACCCTCTGCGAGTACATGATGGACTACGGTGACGAGGCCTTCAGAAAACAGGCGAACGAGCTCATTTGCAGGCACATGCCGAAGATCGGAAACGACGAGATGCGCTCGCTCACCGCGGCCAATATAGAGAAGATCAAGAAGGGGGAACGGGATCTTTTCGTATAAATTGCCCCTCGTTTCGCAAAATCGTCCGACGATGTGTTACACTTGATTCGTGGTCCAATCGCACGCATCGTTTTGTGTTTTTCAATCACGATCGAAACGGAGGGGTAGTCATGAGCAAGGCGGAGTTCGAAAATGTGAAACTCGTCGCAAAGGCGAACGTGTACGAAGGCGGCAAGGTGTTGAGCCATACCTTCTATGTGCCTGACGGGGGTCGTAAGACACTGGGGATCGGCTTCCCGGGCGATTACGAATTCGGGACCGGGGACGCCGAGGTGATGGAGGTCATCGCGGGAACGCTCGAGGTGATCCTCCCCGGCAAAAAGGACTGGGAGAGATACGGCGTCGGAACGTCCTTCGACATTCCCGCCAACAGCAAGTTTCGCATGCGTTGCTCCGAGATGTCGGAGTGGATTTGTTCGTACATAAAGGCTTGACGGAGATCACAAAAATGCGCCTCACAGGAACCGTATCCCGAGGAATCCGCCTGCCCGTGCTTGTGGAGGGTGACGATCTGGTCTCCATCGTCGTCGACAGCGTCGTGAAAGCCTCTGCGTCGTCGTACGAACCGTTTACGATCCGGGACCGGGATGTGATCGGTGTGACCGAATCGCTGCTGGCACGCACGCAGGGCAACTACGTCTCCACCTCCGATATCGCTGCGGATATCGAGCGCCGGTTCCCGTCGGGCGACCTCGCGGTGCTCTTTCCGATCATGAGCCGCAACAGATTCTATCCGCTTTTAAAGGGCATCGTGGCCGGAACGCGTGGAAAGGTCCATATCTTCTTCTCGTACCCGAACGACGAAGTCGGCAATCAGCTGATCGAACCGCTGGCCTTTTATCGAAAGGGCCCATCGCTTCCGGCGCATTCGTTTGACGAAAACGTGTATTATTCGCACTTCGGGGGGTACGAGCATCCCTTTACCGGGGTGGACTATGTCGAGCTCTACAAGAGCATAGACCCGGAGAAAATCGTCTGTCATTTCACGAATGATCCGCTCTATGCGCTTGTGTTCGCCAAGAGCGTGCTGGTCGCGAGCATTCACCTTCGGGCCCTGCACAAAGAGATACTGAAGGACGCCGGTGCCTTCGTGATCGGCTTGGACGACGTCTGCTCGGAGCCCCTTCGCGCTTCGCAGGGGTACAACGCCCAGTATGGCCTGTTGGGGTCGAACTACACGAGCGACGAAAAGATAAAGCTCTTTCCCCGGGATTCGGATGTCTTCGTCCTGGCCGTGCAGAAGGCCATGGAGGAGAGGACGGGGAAGAAGGTGGAGGTTCTGGTCTATGGCGATGGAGCCTTCAAAGACCCGGTCTGCGGAATCTGGGAGTTGGCCGATCCGGTCGTCTCTCCGGCCTTTACCGAAGGGCTTCGAGGCACTCCGAAGGAGATCAAGCTGAAGTACATCGCCGACACCAGCACCGATGGCTGCGACAGAACCGCCGCGGTCATCGAGGCGATCAAAAACAAGGGAGAGCTTGAAAAGTCGGGCAAGATGTCGCTCGGCACCACCCCAAGACAGCTCTCCGACTTGGTCGGTTCTCTCTGCGATCTGACCTCCGGTTCGGGAGACAAGGGCACACCGGTCATCCACATCTCCGGTTACTTCAGCAGCTACGCGGACGAGTAGGCCGAGACCCTGAAGGGCA
Source organism: Synergistaceae bacterium (assembly GCA_036771375.1). GTDB lineage: Bacteria > Synergistota > Synergistia > Synergistales > Synergistaceae > DAIPHL01. The sequence goes on from DAIPHL010000007.1 coordinate 7,505, forward strand.
GCGGATAGTCACGGAGATGTAAATGCGTGAGATTCGACGACCCGCCGTCTTTCCGTACGGAGAGATGGCGGGTCGTCGTCATGAGTCTTTTTTGATTTTTCCGCGTTCCTCCGTGAGAGAGTCGGCGTCGTACGGTGTCCTACAGATTGTCCAACAACAGGGAGGGAAGCCAAAGCGACAGCGCCGGGAAATATGTTACGAGCAACAGCGTTGGAAACCATGCAAAGACGATGAATTTAAGCGTGGGTATGAGCATCTCGACCATTGGAATGCGTGCAACGCGGGAGCCCAGATAGAGCATGGGAGCGCAGGGTGGTGTGATAATGCCGAGGCCAAGGTTGACACCAACGATTGCAGCGAGATGAATCGGGCTGATGCCAAATTTCGTGATGATTGGAATGAGGATGGGAACAGTGAGGAGCATGGCACTGGTGTCATCCATGATCATCCCTAAGGCGAGCAGCATCAAATTGATGAACAGCAGAATGATTTTGGGGTTGTTGGACACTTTTGAGAGAAAATCGATGATCAAATCCGGCAGATTCATCATCACCAGAATGCGGCTCAGCGTCATCATACAGAAGACCATTACCATGACCACTCCAGTGGTGGAAGCCGCATCAATAAATGTGCCGAAAAGGTTTCTCAAGGTAAGTTTCTTGTATATCCAGAATCCGACCGGTATTGCGTAGAGAACGGCGATGGCCGCAGATTCGGTCGGAGTGAATATCCCGCTGTACGTTCCGCCGAGAATTATGACGGGCATGAGCAATGCGGGCAGGCTTTCCGTCCCTTTCACTTTCAAACGCTTTATCAGTTCGCCTGTCGTAATGGCTTCCTCCACCTTGATGCTCTTCGTGTTTTTCAGCATCAGTACATTGCTGATCGAAAGGGCGCAGGCAAGGATGATACCTGGGATGACGGTGGCCAGAAAACATGCCAGAATCGACTGTCTTGAAACCCATGCATAAATGATCATGGAGGAGCTGGGAGGTATGAGCAGTCCCAGAGGGCAGGCATTTGTAATCAACGCGGCCGCATGTCCACGAGGGTAGCCTTTTTCGTACATCCTGGGAAGGACGATTGATCCAATGCAGGTCAATGTCGCTGTGGAACTTCCCGATATGGAGCCGAAAACGGCGCAGGTCATGACGCCGACGACACCGAGTCCTCCTTTGATTCTTCCGACAAACACGTTTACGAAATCTACGAGGGATCGTCCTATTTCGCTTTTTTCCATAATACTGCCGACGCACACGTAGAGAGGGACGCAAAGCAATACGATGGCACTTGTTACGTCGTATCCATATGTCATCAAGAAACTGGGATCATAACCCAAGGTCAATACAAGAAAGAATGTGGCCGACATGAAGGAGAATATTATCGGAACTCCTGCGATTATCAATAAAATCACCAGTAGCATGGATATACCAATCAATGGCATCTGACGAGCGACCTCCCTGCAGCTAAAGATCTAAGGGTTATTCTTTTGATGTCTTTAACTTGTAGATATCCCTTAGTATGTAGATGAGTGCATAGAATGTCATTAACGTAAAACCGACGAAGATGGGAGCCTGTGAGTACAATAGGGGGATTTCCAGGTCTACCGTGGCCTGTTTCGTCTTGACGTCGAACACCAGCATTTCGAAAGAAAGATAGATCAGTGGTATGCCTACGACAATCTGGATGATTTTGGAAAAGATGGCCAACTTCAGTCTGGAACGTTCCGAAACAAACTGGTTTAGAATGTCGGCGCAGATGTGAGACTCTTCATAGGAACCGTAAGCTGCGCCGATGAAATACATCCAAAATGCCGCGAGTACAAGAATTTCCGTGTATCCAAGAAAATTGTAGTGGAGAACATGACGTCCCAACACAACCAGGGCAAGAGTGATTACAACGGTCAGAGAGGAAAGCACCATCAGAATTTTTTCAAGAAAAACCAGGTAGTTCCAAAAACGGGTCTGTATGAATCTTTCCGATATATTCAAGACAGTCACCTCTCAGGTGTATGGTGATGATTTGGAATTTTTGTGTGGCGGCGGAAGAAAACGCCGCCCTAAGCACTTCGGATTATCCTCTATTTCTTCTTTTTACCGAGGTATCTCGAGATATCGTCAAAAATCTTCGTTCCCGTGTACTTTGCACACACCGGCCAGCTCTCTTTGCGCGCGACTTCGTCCATGAATGCCAACTCCTCTACGGTGGGAGAGATGATCTTTATGCCAGCTTTCTTCATCAGATCTATATATTTCTTGTAGCTAATCCTGGATTCTTTTGCAACGTTGATACTCTCTTTCTCGAAAGCGTCGATGATGATTTTTTTCGTCTGTTCGTCGAAAGTGTTCCATGTTTTTTCGCTGATGACAAAATCCAGGGTGAAGAAAAGATTCTGGTATTCGATATAACTTCCAACGACGTCTTTAAAAGTGACATAGACTCCCTCCGGACCGGATCCACTGTCTCCACCAAGGATGCCTGTCTGCATGGAGGTGAAGACTTCCGCGTACGGTATCGTCACGATCTGGTAACCCATTGATGAATACCACTTCCTTGCGGAATTGATGGAGACCACCCTCATCTGACACGCTTTGTTGCTGGTATCGAAAGGGTGGTCGATGGCTATTCCTTTGGCGATGGAGGCTCCTGCGATGGTATCGAGAAAGGAGCCAATGTAGATGACACCGCACTCTTTATAGGCTGCCTCCATGAATTTGCTGAAAGGCGAATCCCTTTTCAGTAGTTTTTCAATTTCATCGAAACCGCTTGCGAGGCCGGGTGTAAATCCGATCTCAAACTTTTTATTGAAACGCGATGTGGCGAAATTGGCCTGCATGTCTATTGTCCCGCGCATGACCTCTTGAAAAACCTGTTGATAGCCGCCAAGTTGTCCGGACTCATAGAATGTTATATCCACGCTTCCGTTGGTGTCTTTTTTTATCTTGTCTATCATTCTGCGGAACCCGTTGTTTACAAAGTATCCTGCTGCATAGTGGGATGCCAGCCTGTACTTTGTTGCCGCCTCAGATATGTCGTTAAACACGAAAATCGGCAAAAGACATGCGACAGAGAACAAAAAGACCATTTTCTTCATGAATAGCACCCCTTTGTATATGTTTTTGATCATTGATAAGCCACGCAATTCAATTTTTCTGGAACGATCAATCGCTTTTCTTCGTTCTTACTATGTCAACTGAGCTTGGTCAAAAAAGACTTCTTTTCCGCATTTCGACTTCAACGGACTGAGTCGTGATTGGAACTGCGCGCATGTGTATTTGTAAGACTCCTGTTTCTCAGCTTTGTAAACATATGTCTTCGGCATTCCCCCTTCCCAGGACCTTCAGAAAACACCTCGTTTTACAGTGGAACAGTCGCCAAACGCTGTTTGTGTGCTTCCAACATCGGCGCGGGTTAATGTCTCCGGCGACATAGAACCCCTGCCGATGCCGTATTCTTGAGAATCCTCCCTACTTTTCATCCATATAGGGGTAACGATAATTTTCGGGAGGACAGAAATTGTCTTTCACAGTCTGGGGGCTCATCCAGCGAATCATGTTGAAGATGCTGCCGGCTTTGTCATTCGTTCCAGAACCGCGGGCACCTCCGAAGGGTTGTTGCCCACACAGCGCTCCGGTAGGTTTATCGTTGATGCAGAAGTTGCCGGCGGAATGACGTAAACGTTCCTCCAAATCTGCGATTTCCGTGCGATTTTCTCCGAAAATCGCACCGGTCAGGGCATAGATGGATGAATTGGCGCAGTGGTCCACCATTGCGTCGTATTCGTTCTCTTCGTAGACATACACGGTCAGAACTGGACCAAACAACTCTTTGATCATGGTGATGTAATCAGGTGTCTTGGCCTGGATCAGGGTAGGATAGATAAACCAGCCTTCGCTGTCGTCATAGCCGCCGCATAGAACTTCCGCGTCAGAAGAGTTCTTTGCCGCATCGATATGGCCCGCGATTTCCTTGAAAGCAGCGCCGTCGATCACTGCGCCTAAAAAATTCGTGAAATCTGCTACGTCGCCTACTTTTATGGTGGCGATTTCCGCCATGAGCTTTTCTTTGACTTGTGGCCAAATTTTAATTGGGACGTAACAACGAGAGAGGGCGGAGCACTTCTGGCCGGAATATTCATAGGCGCCCCGAATCATGGCCGCAACGAGAGCGTCTATATTGGCGCTCTCCGTTGCGAAGATATAATCTTTGCCGCCGGTTTCGCCGACCAGGCGGGGGTAGCTGCGATAACTGTTGATGTTTTCGCCGATTAATTTCCACGCGTCCTTGAACACGGTAGTGGAGCCGGTAAAATGGAATCCAGCCAGACGGGAATCCCTCAGGACATATTGACTGACGTCAGCTCCCCTGCAGGGGACGAAGTTGATAACACCGTCTGGAACGCCTGCCTCCTGGAACGCTTTCATAATATAATAACCGGACAAAACAGCTGTGGTAGCTGGTTTCCATACTACTACGTTGCCCATGATGGCGGGGGCGGCGGGCAGGTTCCCATTGATGGAGGCAAAGTTAAAGGGCGTCACGGCACAGACGAAGCCTTCTAGAGGGCGGTACACAACCCGGTTGAACACGCCGGGTGTGCACTTCGGTTGCATGCCATATAACTGGTCGGCAAAATGGATACCGTAGCGCATCAGATCGCATAGCTCGTCGGGAGAGTCGCACTCCGCTTCCCACGCCGTCTTGCCTTGTCCCAGCATGACAGAGGCGGAAATGATATATCGATACTTGCCTTCGATCAATTGAGCCGCCTTTTCGAAGATGGCGAAGCGGTGTTCCCTCGGCAGCTTCTCCCATGTCTCTTTTGCGCTCATGGCTGCGTCAACGGCGTCTTTCAGCATGCCTCCGTCGCAACGACAACATTCTGCAAGCAGGAGAGAATGTTTGTGTGGAGCGGTCACTCTGTAACGGTCGTCCGTAAAATGTTCCTTGCCGTTGATGATGGCCGGAATAACGATAGATGCTGCGCTCTGACGCTCAAGTTCTTTTTTCAAAGCTGTGCGTTCTTTCATGCCGGGAGCCATCGGGCAGGCTGGAACATTATCGGGCATAGGGGCGTGGAAGTAACAATTCATGATGTGATGACCTCCTATATTGTTTTATTGAATCAAGACCAGTATGTTCGCTAAAATGGTATGAAAGCAGTCATGAAGCTAAACCGGAAATTCTCCAAAGCAGAAATACCCATATTGTTTCACGAACGGTCCAAACGATCTCATAGGGGATGTTTATCTATTTCGTATGCCGATTTTCAGCACGTTTCGAAGATAGTCGATGCTCTCTTTACATGCCTGAATCTCTTTTTCGCGTGCAACCTCAATTGAATCGTCGCCGATCTCGTATTCAACCTCAAAGGTAATGCGATCTAGAGGTGCCTTTTCACGCAATGTTTTCAGGACTTTTGCACAGTCGATATCCCCCTGGCCGATGGCCACTCCGATTGAATGGGTTCCGTCGGGATCCACCACCAGTTTGTTATCGCAAAAGTGGCAACAGTTTGCATATGGTGCCATCTTTTCGACACAGGTCTCGGGGGCTTCCAGAACAACCAGAGAATTGATGGTATCAAGGCAAGCGCCGATATCTGGATGGTTTAACTGTCTGATCAGCCAGATAACTTCGTCGGCATAGGTGTCGCAATGATTTTCAATCGAAATTTTCAGTTCCAGTTCTTCCATCAGAGGGATATTTGCTTTGAACTGGTCATAGCGGTCGCTCAGTTGACGCATTACGTCGGGATGAAAACAAGTGCCGTAAAGAGGATGCGGTCGTTCGATGTCTAAACTAAATTTAACAAGGTCGGCACCCATCGCTCTTCCATTTACAAGAGCGTCCCTGACGGTGGAGTTGACACGAGGATCACAGGGAGCATTGAAAGAAACGTTGTATTCCAGATAGAGACCGTGTTCCTCGGCTGCGGCCTTTACTTCGGCCAAGCGCCCGGGTTCCAGTGATTCAAGATCGACGTTGGTGATATGGAGCCCGTCTAGTTCCCACTCTACAGCCAGATCCATCAAATGCATCAAGTCTATGGTCTTTTTGAACGCATGTGCATCGTGAAACCCCCAACTCTCTCCCAGACCGCTGAGATGGAGGGTGTAAGAGTGCATACCGAGCTTCATCTGTCTTTTTGAGTTTTCCATTTTCAAAAGCTCCTTTGCTCTTTTGGTCGGTGTCCTTGTCTTTTATGACACGGAGAAATTTTCTGCGAGTGTCGTGCCGGAATCGAGCATCGAAAAAACAGCCGAATCGTCAGATTACATTCTTCACATACCTGCGAAGTATATCCCTGCACTCCGACATGTGTTCAGCGGACGGGAGAGGAACGTCCGCTAGCACGTAAGGACGTTTCAGTCTTTTGTATGTTTCCGTGCCCAACCGGTGATACGGGAGCAGCTGTATGTGCTTGAGGCGTTGCAGTCCGGAGCAGAAACGCCCGGTCTGTTCCAATTCTCCTTCGGCGTCGTTGATGCCTGGGATAATCGGAATCCGGACAATCAATCGAAAAGAGCTCTTCACATCGTTGGTCCGCGTCAAATTATCCAGTATCAGTTGGTTGTCAACTCCACAGAAAGCATTATGCAGTTTTCGGTTGAGGGTCTTAATGTCCACGAACGCGGTATTCACATACGGAAGGACTGACCCGACAATTTCCCAGGGAGCGAAAAAGGACGTCTCGATTGCCGTATTGATATACTCGTGCCGTGAACTCTGGAGCAAAGCCAACGTGAATTTCGGTTGAGAGAGTACCTCGCCCCCGGATAAAGTCAGGCCTCCCCCGGAATGGAAGAAAAAAGCGCTGTCCTTTCTGACCTCTTGCATAACCTCTTCCACGGTCATGGGTTTGCCGTAGACGTTGTTTCCCGTATGTTCTATCTGAAAAGCCTGTCCCTCCGGAGTGGAGCACCATTGACAACGTAACGGACACCCCTTCAGAAAAACAACGGTACGAAAACCGTCGCCGTCATATATGGAGCTACGCTCGATTCGCAGCACAATGCCTTTGATTTCTTCCCTTTTATTTGTCAAGAATCTTTACTCCATTTTGTCCTTGTCTTGGGAATGACAGCCTTCAATCATTACAGGCACGGGCTTCCCAGTTCCCGATTTCTGTGCGGCCGATGATTTCATCCTGTACCTCCCTGCCCAGCTCGACAAAAAACGCCGTATATCCAGCCACGCGAACCAGCAGGTGTTTATACTCCTCGGGGTTTCGTTGTGCCGCAAGCAAAGTCTCCTTGTCCACCACGTTGAACTGTACATGGTAAACATCCAAGGTGCAGAGGCTCTTAAGTAGGTTCATCATCTGCGCGATCCCTTTCTCTCCCTCCATGATGTCGGGCTCCAGCTTCATGTTGAGCTGAGTCCCCTGTGTGAAACGAGCGTGGGGAATGCGACAGACCGATTTCAGAAGTGCTGTGGGACCGTTTATGTCCGTACCGCCTGTGGCGCCGATCCCGTCTGTAAGAGGGGTCCAGGCTTTTCGACCGGAAGGAAGCGCTCCGACCATGGTGCCAAGAGGCGTATTGCCGGAAACAGGAAGCATCCCCACGGTCATTGGGCCGAATTTCGTATTGTAGCTCTCAAATTCGTCTGCGATAAAAGTGAAGATTTCACCCACCATACCATCGGCCAGTTCGTCGTCGTTGCCATACTTGGGTGCGTCCAGGCACATCTTTTGAATTTTTTCGTGGCCGATAAAGTCTGCGGATAGTGCATCACAGAGTTGCTTCATCGTTATTTTCCTGTCCTCGAACACCAGAGTGCGGACGGCGGTCAAGGAGTTCACAATGTCTGCGATACCCACGGAAATCACGCCGCCGCCACAGTTATATTTCGCGCCTCCCATGCTGTAATCTTTCCCGCTGTCGATACACTCTTTGAAAGTCAGGGAGAGGCAGGGAACGGGGCGGTAGTTCATGCTCAGGTAATCCAACAGTTGGTTGCCTTTTACAATGGCCTTCGTTGTAAATCGGATGTGGGTCTTGACCGCGTTCCAGAAATCCTCGAAGGTTTTGAAACCGGCAGGATCTCCCGTGGAAAGGGACACGCGCTTCCCGCTCTTGCGGCAGATTCCATCGTTGAGGGCCAGCTCCACCATACCACCCAGGTTGATGTCAGCCATATCTGTGTACTGTTTCATTCGCCCGCTGAGATTTGTCTCTACGCAGCCGCATGGATTCCAGTCCCACGCTTCTCTTAAGGGCACGCCTTTATTCAGAAGCATTCGGATGCCGGCGTCATCATGATGAACTGCGGGCATGCCGGTACCTAGGCGGATTGCCTCGGCCGTTTTGCGCAGGAACGAATCTGGGTTTTTGGAGATGTTATAGCGGACGGAGAGGTTCGGTTCGGCCAAGCGAACGTCCATGGTGGCTTGAATGACTTGATAGGACAGCTCGTTGACCGCGTCGTTCCCATAGCGATCAATGCCACCGGGCGTTGTGTTGATCGTCGTACAGTAGCCGGCAGCAAACTGCGCTGTATTTGCGTCTTGGAACAGGCTCATCTCTGCAATTTTGATCCACATGCAGTCCAACAACTCTTGCGCGTCGTCTTTGTCCATGACGCCGGATTCGATATCGGCCTTGTAATAAGGATACAGGTACTGGTCGATACGGCCCAGGTTGTAAGAAGAAGCGTTCTGCTCCATGAAGATGGCGTATTCGTAGAATAACACGCTTTGAAGTGCCTCGTGAAAAGATTTTGCCGGTTCCTCAGGTACGCGACGACATATGGAGGATATACGTGTAAGGTCGGCTTTCCGGACCGGATTCTGGCAAGAGGCCGCCATCGCTTCTGCTAGGTTCGCATATCGGTTGGCTAAGGTGACAAGACCTTCACATGCCATCAGCTCGGATTGCAGGAAGTATATCTTCTCCAGATCGCCTGGGACGGCTGAATCCAGGTGAGCCAACCTTGTCTTGACCTCTTTGCGGATACCGGAGATGCCGAGGGCAAGGAGTCTTTCCCAGCCGGGCGTTGTCTCGCCGTAGCCACGAACCGCCTTGCGGTCGATATAGACATAGCCGTTGTCGCGTAGAGTAGCCAGCTCCTCTGGAATGAGGTCGCACCACATCTCGTAAACGGATTTGTTCTTCCAATAGGGTTTCACGTTTTCCAGAAATGACCGTCGATCCTCTTCTGAGAGATAGAAAGGGTCGAACGGGCGCGTGCTGATGGTGTCCAGCTCGTTGTCCAGCACGGACCAGCAACTGTCGGCGCACAGTACGCCTCCTCTGGGTTTGGAGCCTGCGCATCCGACCAAAAGTTCGTCGTCATAAATAAAGATGCTTTTTTTTCGGCATTGGTTGAGGAAGCCGTTCGCCTTTTTCAACACCCATGGTTTGCCTTCAAATTCAATAAAACCTTCTGTCAGGAGCTTGGCGTTTTCCACGTCCATTTCGACACGAACGTCCAGGAATTGTTTGCGCAAAGCTTCGATACGGTTCATATAATTCTTCGCCATAGGAAAGGCCTCCTTATATCTCATTCTCTCTGCGTCCATGTACAGGAACAGTAAAAGTGGGTTTGCTCTCTTTTTTTGACTTAGCGTTTATAGACTCCCTCGTTAAGATAATCCAACAGTTCTTTTTTTTGCATGTTGTCAATGCCCAGGTACGCCAAGCTGTACTTGCTAGTAGCAAAAAAATCCTTCTTGTGCATGGCGCCAGCCAGAACGATCATTGAATCTATGATGGGCGTCTGTACCCTGTACTGAACGCCGAGATCGTGATAGATCTTGCAACCGACGGGAACGTCCTCTGTTAAATAGCGGTGATTGATGCTGTTGGGCCCCGAATTACCTTCGTGTGCTGGCTGATCGAGGGGTAAAAACATGTTGTCCTTACCGTCTTTATCGAGCCCCATGTACTCCTGTGCCAGTATGCTGCGACGGTTGAAAAACGACTCGTAGGAGTAAGAGGGTACGCCGACGCCGATCGCTTCGGCGATGGCGATTTCTTCATTGTAAAACTGATACTGTATCTCGCAAATCGACGGACAGAGGGCGTGTTTGTACATTGAATAGCCCGTTCTATCGAAATCCCCGAAAATTTTGCCCCAATTCTCCATTGTTGAAACGCCCAATATGGTTGCCGGGACATGAATAACCGGGTTGATGTTGGCAAAGCCGATATCGAGCACTGTGTTGCCGGCCACGGTGCCGTCTCCCTGCAATACCGCGTCGATGCACGGAAGGTAATGAGCCGATTCCAAGAATGCGTCAATGTCGCTCATGGGTAAGGACGCGCCCCGTAACGTAATTGCGCGGTATTTCGCGCCGACATGCGGAAACACATAGCCACCGGCGGTCTCGAGGCGAGTCCCATAGGGAGCTGATGACCAGCCTCCGATAATCACTTTTTTTGCGCAGTCCATCTCGCGCATGAGTTTTCGGAGGAGAAGTGAAGCGTAGTTGTCTGTGAAAATATGGATGACTTGGCCGTCCTCGAGGAGAGGGATCATTTCGCGGAAGAATGGTTCATGAGCAAACGCCGGGGCTGCCACCACGATGAGCCCGGCGCCCTTGATGGCTTTTGCCATATCGCTGGTAACTGTGTCGAAATAGGCCAGACCCGAGCGCTTGAAACAGTAGAGATTTCTCTGTTCACCATCAAGGAGGATACCGGTTTTGTCTACGTGAGCCAGCGTCGTTTCGGCAAACGGCATCATATCGTAAAGGCGCACTTCCTTGCCAGCCAACTTCATGTCCGCTGCGCATGTCTTGCCGACTGCTCCGCCGCCGAGGACGGCGATCGGCATTTTTTTCAAATATTCCATATTTTGTTTTGTCGTCATTTTGTTCCTTCCCCCTTCGCCTTTACCCGATGGTGTAGATCAACATTGATCTTTATTTTTATTGGCCTGATTATATTGGTGTTGGTTTTGTTTTCAAGTAAAATGTCTATTTTTACACAAATAGAAAAATATTTTCCATAATAAAAAATTGCTTGCATCAGAACAGAGCTTGGGTAAAGGTATCTATGATCGGCTGTTCTCCGATGAATCATCTTGACCATGTTGAAGAACATACGCATAATTTAAAGTGTGATGGTTTGGAGACAGGCGAAGCATATTGTATAAGGAGAAATAACGATGCCTGATATCGAGATGATCGGAGCAGGGATAAAAATACTCAGAAAGCAGAAGAATATGACGCTCGCAGATGTGTCTGAAGCAACCGGTTTTTCCATCTCTTATCTCAGCAAGATCGAGAGAAATCAAGGCAGCATAACTATTGATGCAATTATGAAGATATGTTCGGTCCTCGACATGGATATCATTGAGTTTCTTCGTATGGATTTTGGAGAGGACATTGTACTTGTGCGCAGGGATAAACGCAAAATAATATATCACAACGAAGGGATTGTGAAATATGAACTTGTTACAAGCGGCTACATGAAGAAGATCAAGGGGCTTATCGTGACCCTCTATCCGGATGTGAGCCAAAGCTTTGCAAAAGTCGCCATGCCGCATACAACGGATGAATACGGGTTCATTCTTGAGGGAGAGATGATCTTAAGGATTGTCGATAAAAACGGAAAAACCACGCAGTATCACCTTAAAGCAGGGGATTCCTATTATATCTACGCCGGGGAAAAACATGCACTTAAATGTTACGGAGACATACCGTGCGTAAGTCTTTGGAGTTATACGTCGCCGTTATGTTTTTCCGAGGATAATCCTTCGCAACACTGACAACCGCCGTTGAAAGACATAAATGCGCGTGCGGTATTCGTACGAGGCCCTTTTGAAAGAAAAAACCGTAAGCGGGGCATATACATCAACCTCCTGGACAGGACAATTTTTACGCAAAGGACGGATATTACAGCCCCTCCTTCTCCAGTTCCCGCAGAAAATCGGAGACCTTCTGCAGCCCCGTTTTCAGCTCCTTCGGCGAGAATGCGTAGCCGATTCGAAGGTACCTGTCGAAGGCATCGCCGAAGCACCGTCCAGGCAACAGGAACGTGCCGTCCTTTTCGCACAGTCGTTTGCAGAAGTCCTCGGAAGGGATGTCGTATTCGTAGCGGACGAAGGCGGTCGTCCCCGCCTGTGGCTTGACGTAGTGAAGCCGCGGTTCGCTTTTGACCCATTCGTCGAGAGTCGTTATCGCGGTGCGCACGATGGAGAGATTTCGGTCGAATATCCTGCGGCTGTTTCGTATTGCGAGCGCACCCAGCATGTCGTCGATCCTCGCGCAGCTGATCGTCATGTAGTCCCTTCGGCTCGCGGCCTCCTCGATGAAATTCTCCGGTCCGGCGAGCCAGCCGAGCCGGAGGCCGGCGAGGGAGAAACACTTGGAGAGGCTGCACGAGACGATACCCTTGTCGTACATGTCGACGATCGACGGGACGGGGACGTCCGGATCGTGGACCATGAAGCGGTAGACTTCGTCGCAGTAAAGCCATACGTCCGAAGCCTTTGCGATCTCGACGATCCCGCGGAGCAGCGGTTCTTTCATGAGGCTGCCGGTGGGGTTGTTGGCGTTGTTGAGACAGAGGAGCTTTGTCCGAGATGTCACGGTTGCCGCGAGTTTGTCGAGCCTCGGGAGAAAATCGTCCTCCGGCGCGAGCTCGAACAAGCGGACGTCGGCCCCGAACGACTCGGGAATACTGTAAAGCTGCTGATAGGTCGGATACACGCAAACGACCTCGTCTCCCGGCTCCACGAGCGTGTACATGGACAAAAAATTCGCCGCCGTCCCACCGTTCATCGCGAGGATGTTTTTACGGCTTTGCCCGGTGTAAAGCGAAGCGATCGCGTCCAGCAGCTCGTCGCTTCCCCGGATGTCCCCGTAGGTGAGGCGCAGGGAGGAGAGGCGCGACAGAAACGCCTCTCGTTCTCCCGATATCTCCAGCAGCTCGCCCACGGTAAGCGAGTCCACGCAGGTCTCGGCGAGATTCGAAACCGCTTTTGTCTCCCATTCGTTCATCCAGCGTTCCACACCGAAAGGGGCTATTTTCATCGTTTCGCTCCTTCCGTCACGAGGAGACGATCCGTTCGTAGATCGCCTCGACGAATCGTTTGTCGACGAGGCTCTTCCAGCCCTCACCGAAATGGCTCAGCCATAGCTTTTCCATGCCGAGGGCGGTGTTGGTCATCTTTTCCACGTGAGACCTGTCGATGCCATAGTCGCTCGCTTTCGGATGCGCAAAGCCGTTGACACGAAGGAACTCGACCGTGTCGTCATAGCCTCCGTCCCCGTAGATGTCGGCACAGGCCAGCATCGAAATGGTGACGGCGACGCTGTGGGGGAGTTTGGGGGCCGCATTGCTCAGACCGTAGGAGATGGCGTGGGAGACGCCGACTCTGCCTCCGATGGTGCTGCTGCCGCCCAGTACCGAGGCCATCACCGACTTGATCGCCCGTTCGGGGGTGTAATCGGAGAGATCCTGCGAGAGAACGTCTTTTGCCATGCGGAGGCCGTCTTTGGCGTCGAGGAAGGCGTCCTTTGCGCTCGTCTTGCTGCGTGTGATCTCGTAGTGGTGGAAGAAGCAGTCCATCATGGTGTAGAAACGATTGAATTTTTTTACGCCTGCGGAGAGTCCCGGGTCGAGGAACGCGACGGCCGGGGCGACGTAGTCGTTGTTGATCCCCAGCTTTTTCTCCGGTCCGCGCAAAACGGCGATCGGGGTCACTTCGGCCCCGGTCCCGTTCAAAGTCGGCATCGTCCAGATGTCGGCGCCCCGTTGCATGTCGAGGCCGTATCCCTGATATTCCGCCGCCGTCTTCGAGTTTGCAATGCAGATGCCGACGGCCTTTGCAAGGTCCATCGTCCCGCCACCGCCGACGCCCACGATCGTGTCCGGTTGCGTTCTCTTTCGTCTCAGTACGGCGACGAGACGATCGACGTCGCCGGTTTTCGGCTCCGATTCGGAGGCGCAGAAGAGGTATTTCTCCTCGCGATCGAACAGGGGTTTGAAGACCGCCTGTTTCGCAAGAGCGTCGTCGAGGATGAAAAAAGGACGTCTGTCTCTTTCCTCGAGGGTCTTCAGCAGCGCCGCCACGCCGTTCTCCGAGGGGACGAGCTCCGTGAGTATTTTCGTACGCCACCAATTCGGTGTCCTGACGAAATCTTTTATGTCGATGGGTTCTTGGGACATCTCGGTTCGCTCCTTTTCGATCCGGACTTTCGGGCTCTCAAACGATTTTTTCGCCCGCACGATCCGTAAACGATAGTATATCACCTTGCAAAGGATCGTTCAATTTTGGGGCAAGAGGGCCTTTGACCGAGCTCAGGCTCGGCGGAGGAGTTGAGCGGTTGTCATGGCGAGGATGTTGATGACGACGACGCTCGCGCCGACGGGAAGGTTGAAGGAAAAGGAGAACGTCATGCCGACGACGAAGCAGATCACGGAGGTGGCGGCAGAGGAGAGGAGCAGTGTCTTGAAACTCGCCGCGAACGTTCGCGCCGTGACGGCGGGGAAGATGATCAGGCTGGAGATCAGGAGCGTTCCCATCATTCGCATTCCGACGACGACTGTGAGAGCCGTCAGAATGGAGATGAGAAAATGATACGCGGTCAGGTTCACCTCCTGTGCCGTGGCAAACTCTTCGTCGCACGTGACGAGGAGGAGCTTGTTGTAAAAGAGCACGAACGTCGCGACGACGAAAGCGGAAAGGATGATGCTGACGAAGACGTCGGAGTTTTTTACCGCCAGGATGCTCCCGAACATGTAATTGTAGACGTCGATGTTGAAACCCTTTGTGAGGGCGGTGATGATGATGCCGATCGCGAGCGCGCCGGTCGAAATCACGCCGATCGCGAGATCTCCGGAGACGCCGTGGCGCTCGCTGATGGCCATGATGACGAAGGACGTCGCGATCAGAATGGGGGTGGAGATGTAAAGGGGCGAAGTCCCGAGCGCCAGAGCAAGGGAAAGAGATGCAAATCCTACGTCGGCGAGCCCGTGCCCGATCATGGAATATCTCTTCAGCACCAACAGGATGCCGAGAAGAGAGGCGCAGAGCGAGACAAGTACTCCAGCGATCATCGCCCGTACGACGAACGGATAGGAGAACATGGTCGACAAGTGGGCGAGACTCACGCGATCGCCCGCTCTCCGAAGCGGCATTTCGTCCAGACCGTCCACTCGTCCGGCGTGCCGAGGAAATCCAGCCTCGTGTTCATGACCGCAATTTTGTTGGCGAGCCGGCGCGCCGTGTCCATATCGTGGCTTGCCATCGCGATCGTCAGTTTTTCCGTCCGGTTCAAGCGGACCAGCGTTTCCAAAAGATGCGACGACGAGCGCTCGTCCAACCCTGCATCCGGTTCGTCAAGGATGATCAGTCTGGGGTTCCCGCAGAGGGCGCGCGCGAGTAAAACCCGTTGAAACTGCCCGCCGGAGAGCCCTCCGATCCGTCTTCCTGCCAGGTCTTCGATGTCCAGGAGCGCGAGCGCCGAGTCGACCGATTCCCTGTCCTCCGCGGTGTAAAACGGAAAAATTCGGCGCCGGCCCAGTCTTCCCGTCATTACGATCTCCCGGACGGTGGCGGGAAAATCGTTGCTGATCGTACTGCGCTGCGGCATATACGAGACGCGCTCCCTCGGTACGCCGAACGCGACGTTCCCCTGTGAGGGCCTGACGATTCCGAGCAGAGCCTTGATGAGGGAACTTTTCCCGGAGCCGTTCGCCCCGACGATACACAGAAAGTCTCCCTCCGACAGCTCGAAGGAGACGCCTTGCACCGCGACAAGCGATCGATACGAGACGCAAAGATCGGTGACCGATAAGAGGGCGTCTTTTTCCGCCGGCGTATCCATGTCAGTCGAGTCCAAACCGGACGTTCTCCAGGTTTTCGCGCATGATGTCGATGAAGGTGACGCCCTGTTCGAGTTCGTCCTTCGTGATGTTGTGCCCCGTGCGGAAGAGTTTGAGAGAAGCACCTGTCGCCTCCGCGATGGAACGAGCGACCCTGGGATCGGAGAGCTCCTCGTGGTAGACGCAGGGGATGTCGTTGGACTTGATGAAGTCGATCGCCCTCGTCACGTCGCGCACGCTCGGTTCGGCCTCCGCACTGCAGCAGCGATAGGTCGTGATGTATTTGAGCCCATAACGCTCCATGAAATAACGATAGGCGAAGCGTCCTCCGAAGACGAGCGTGGTCTGTTTGCCGTCGAGGATGGCCCGCATGAAATCTTTGTCGAGCTCTTCGAGCTCCTCGATGCATTTTTTCGCGTTCTCCCTGTAGAAATCGGCGTTCTGTGGATCTCGTTCGGATATCGTCTCTTCGATGTTCTCGATCATCTTGATGGCCAGGGTGGGATCGAGCCAGAAGTGCGGATCGTACCCGTGGTCATGGTGTCCGTGTGATTCGTGTTCGTGATCGTCTTCTCTCAGGAGATGGATGCCCGACGACGCGTCGAGCACGCCGAGCGTGTCGTTTTTCGCGCTCTCGACGATGGTCTGTGCCCAAGGTTCCATGTATTGGCCGGTGTATATGAAGATGTCCGCGTCGTACACCTTCGCCACGTCGGATGGTGTGGGTTCGAACGAGTGGCTGTCCACCCCTGGCGGCAGGAGAAGAAAGACGTCCGCTTTGTCTCCGGCGATGCGCCGCGCGTAATCGAACTGGGGAAAGAGGGAGGCGACGATGGTCAGTCGTACGCTCCGCGGTGATTCATCATTCCGTTCGCCGTTTCCCGATGTCGGCGAATTCGGGTGTGTCACGAAAAAAACGGCGAGCACGACGAACGCCGAAACAGACAACAGTGCGATGATTGCAAGCAAGATTTTTTTCATCTATTTATCCTCCTCTTGCGACGCGCAGTCGCGGCAGAGACCGTGAAAGACACTTCTTGCCCCGTCGATGCGGAAGCCCTTCCGTTCCCTGATCCCTTCGAAAATTTGCGACAGGTCTTTGCTTTCGAAGTGGACGACGTCGCCGCACTTTTTGCATATGAGGTGATAGTGTTCCGCGCAGGGGGAATCCTCTCCGATGAACTGGTAACAGGCCGAGGAACCCTCCGAAAGAAAATACTTTCGCAGCTCCCCGCTCTCTTCCAGCTGTGCGAGGAAGCGGTATACGGTGGATTTTGCCACCGGAGTGCCGTTTTTTTTCAGATTGTCCAAGATCTCGTCTGCGGTGACGTGGCTGTCTTTCCCCAGCGACTCCAGCGAAGAGAGGATCAGGGTCTTCTGTCTCGTCCGCCGTGAAAGCCCGGGGTGCTTTTCCTGTCCTTCGCCCGCCTGAGCGACCATACGCGTGCCCCTCCATCTTATTGAGACTCGGTCCCGATATCAATAATAAGGGCAAACGGTCTCTCTGTCAATCATCGATTCATCTCATGCAAAAGCGTCAAGAGAGGGCCTTTCTTTTGTCGGGTGTCCCCGAAACACGGAGGGCGCCGTTTCTTCGGAGGGTGAGATTGCGTGTCCGCTATGGACAAGAGGGGCAACTTGTCCTATAATCGCCTTCGTTGACCGGCAAGGGCGGGGCCATGCGCTTGTTCTCTTTTCTTGCGGAGAGGTGGCCGAGTGGTCGAAGGCGGGCGACTCGAAATCGTCTTAGCGGTGCTGAGCCGCTACGTGGGTTCAAATCCCACTCTCTCCGCCAGCTTTATCGAGAATAGATCGGTCATCGAGGTTTAATACCGTGTGTGGAGAGGTGGCTGAGTGGTCGAAGGCGCTCGCCTGGAGAGCGAGTAGACGGCTTAAACTCCGTCTCGAGGGTTCAAATCCCTCCCTCTCCGCCAGTATTGAAAAAGACAGAATGAACAAAAAACGAGGGAAGTCCTGGCAGAACAAGGGTTCCCTCGTTTTTTTGTGGAAAGAAATCGATAAAGTGAATGTCCGGGGCGAAGTGGCTACACCACACAGTGTAAAAAACGGGATGAGGTATTCTTTCGGAAAAAGGATTTCATGTAGCTGAAAAGGCATAAGAGGTATGAGAGATCGTCCGACAAGGTTTGAGTTGTCCAGACAAAAGATATCGGAGGAAGTCCCTTCCATCGGGATGTTGGAGTCCTCTGAACATGAAACGTTCGCGAGCCCACGACTTTCGCGCGATCGACAACAGAGTTTTTGCACTCTCTGGCGCTGACGTTCATATGACATGACGCATTCGAAATGCATACAGCGGGAACGAAGAGCGGAGTTTTCGCGTTCGTGAGTTCCTGGAGACCAGGGGCCTCCTGTCAGGATAAAGTGCTCCGAGTGTGGTGGGGTGTTTACACAGAGGCCGGATTCAGAGAGCCTTCAGCCGTTCGGTTCCCGCTTCCACCCGGAACCGGGAGCTGTGGCAAGTTCGTTCCGGAGGCATCCGGGCATCTTGCCCTCGAGGGGAGAGGGCGGAGGCGCGCCATCTCGTCGTCCTCGGGCATTCGAGCGGGCCGCTTCTTGAATACGAAGGGGACATCGTCTCAAACTACATCATCTTACGAAGACGCGGATCCAGAAGGTCCCTGAGACTGTCTCCGATGAAATTGGCGCCGATGGACATGGACAGGATGACCAGTCCCGGAAATGTTCCGATCCACCAATAATTGAAGTTCCTCACGCCGTCGGCCACCATCGCGCCCCATTCGGGGGCCGGCGGCGGCGAACCCAGCCCAAGAAAGCTGAGGGTTGAAAAGAGCAGGACCGCGTTGCCGAAATCGAGCGTGGCGACGACGAGAATCTGTCCCAGACAGTTGGGAAGAATCTCCTTGAAAAATATCCAAAAGTGGGAGGCACCCAGCGACTTGGCCGCTTCTACGTAGTCGTTCTCCTTGTTCGCGATCACCATTCCCCGCATCACTCTGGCGTAATTCGGCCACCAGATGATGACCATGGCGAGCAGCGTGTTGTACAAACTCGGTCCGAGTGCGGCGGCGATCGTCATGGCGAGAATGATCCCGGGAAATGCGAGCACCATCTCGGCACCTCTCATCATGATGTCGTCCAGCCTTCCTCCGATGTAGCCGGAGAGTCCTCCGTAGATCGTGCCGATGAAGGCCGCGAAGGAGATGGTCATAAGGCCTGCAAGGATGGAAATACGGCTGCCGACGAGGATTCTGCTGAGGACATCTCTTCCGAGGCTGTCGCTGCCGAGCCAGAACAACGCGCTGGGCGGGCGGAAACGCATGGCGAGATTTTGCGCCAGGGGGTCATACGGGGAGATGTACGGCGCTACGATCGCGATCAGCAGCCAACCACTGCAGATTGTCAGGCCGACGGTGAGCAACGGATTGTTTTTCATCAGTTTCAGGAACATTTATCGATACCTCACTCTGGGGTCGATCACGCCATAAAGGATATCGATGATCAGGTTAATGACGGCGTAATTGACCGCAATGAGAACGGAAACTCCGATGATGGCGGGAAAGTCCAGGTTGCCGGCGGCCTGAAATGCGTACTGGCCGATGCCCTGCCATGCAAAGACGGTCTCTACCACCACCATACCGCCCAACAGGTTGCCGAATCCAAGCCCGATGACGGTCAGAACAGGGATCAACGCGTTGCCGAGTGCATGACCGACGATGACGAGTTTCTCGTTCAGACCTTTGGCTCGAGCCGTGCGTATGTAATCCAGAGACAGGACCTCCAGGAGACTCGATCGAGTGGTTCTGGTGATCAGCCCCATGGTGTAGGAGCCCAGAACGATGCCCGGTAGAATCAAGTGCTTGAATGCGTCCCAGGCCACGTTCCACTTCCCCGCGAGGAGAGCGTCCATTACATACAATCCGGTGACCGAGGGCGGTGCGGAGAGGCTTGGGCTCAGACGGCCCGGGCCGGGTGCCCAGCCGAGCCATGAATAGAAGATCAAAAGAAGCATCAGCCCGAACCAAAAGCTTGGAACGGAGACCCCGATCACGGATACGGCCCGCACCGCCTGGTCTGTGACGCTGTTTCTCTTGATGGCGGAGATGACCCCAAACAGCATTCCGAACAGGATCGCGACGAACATGGAAAAGATGGCGAGCTCGATGGTCGCGGGGAAAGACTTTTTGAGGTCTTTCAGGACGGGTCTCTGCGTTCGTATGGAGGTGCCGAGATCTCCTCGGAGCAGGTTGCCGACGTAAATGAAATACTGTTGATGGAGCGGCTTGTCGAGACCCCATTTCGCGCGGAAGACCGCGACCATTTCGGGATTGTCGAGGTTCCTTTGGCTCAGGTTGGCCACGACGGGATCGCTGGGAACGGTGTGGGATATGAGAAACACCATCAGTGACACGCCAATTATGAGAAAAAACAAAAAAATGATTCTACGTCCGATGTATCTCAACAGTCCCATCGCTCTTTTTTCCTCCCGTGATCGAAGGATGTTCCGTCCTCGCCCTTGTTTACGGTGGCCGCGTCGCGTCGTTCCGATCGTGACACAACGCGGCCGAAAACGGTCACTTCTTGTTGATCATACGTATGTCGATCTTATAGGGGTCGATATAATCGGCTCCGTAAACGTTGCTGCGAACGGCAAACTGGCGGCCGTGCTGCAACAGGACGATGAACGGACATCCCTCGTCCATCTTCAGCTGGATTTCCTTGAGGAACTCCGCCCGTTTTTCGGGATCCGTCTCGCCCATCGCTTTTTGCGCCAGCTCCGCGAGCTCGGGCGCGTCCGATGCCGGCCAATTGGCTCGAGGACCGGCTACAGAGCCGCCCGCCACAAACGCGAGCTGGTTGTTGGGATCCTGGTAATCCGCTCCCCAGTAGAACAGGCCGAACGGAGATTTGCCCTCCCGGTAAACGCCGAATGCCTGCGTCACGTCGGATGGGTTGATCTCGACTTCGATCCCGATCACCTTGAGGTCCTCCTGAATTTTCTGGGCGAGGGTGACCAGATCGGTTCCCTCAACGGTGAAGGAGGGCACGTTCAACGTCGTCTTGAAGCCGTCCGCGTAGCCGGCTTTTTTCATATACTCCTTCGCCTTTTCGACATCGTGCGTTTTTTCGATGTCAAGAGGAGGCAGTGCGCCGAGAAAGCCCACCTGAATGATGGATGTCGGAGTGGTACAGCCCTCTCCCGCGATCTCCTGAAGGCCCTTGTAGTCGATGGCGTGTCGGATTGCCCTCTGGACGTCGGGGTTTGCGATCGGTCCGGCAACTGCTTTGTCACGATTCATGGCCAGGAAGCTGATGACCATCGACTGGGCTTTCATGACGGTCACGTCCTGATTCTTCTCCAGTTGCTTCACGTTTTCAGGCCCCAGGTTGAACGCAATGTCGATGTCTCCTTTTTCAAGCATCATCAGCTGAGTTCCGGGATCCTGGATGCTTTTGAAAACGATTTTCTCGAACACCGCCGGCGTCTTCCAGTAGTTGTCGTTTCGCTTCAAGACGACCTCTTCCTTGGGGGTATAGCTTTCAAGGATGTATGGCCCGGAACCGGCACTGTGGGAATCGAACCAAAGCTTGGCCGTGTCCGCGGTTTTCGCGTCGGGCGCATCGGTGGCGCCGTTTTCCATCGCCAGCTTGCTGTCGATGACGGAGAAGCCGGAATAAGTCAATTTGGCGAGGAGGGCACCGTCCGGTTCCTTGAGATGGATGACCACCGTATGATCATCCTTGGCCTCCACCGAGTCGATGCCCTCCGCGATGAAAGCTGGATTTCCCTGGATGTTTTTCAAGCGATTGAAGCTCCACACGACATCCTGGGCGGTAACCGGGTTGCCGCTCGCGAATTTCGCGTCCTTGAAGAGGTGAAACGTGAACGTCTTGGCGTCCGGAGTGGCCTCGAACGTTTCCGCCAAGTCGGGTTTGATCTCGTCGAGGTTTCCCTCGAAGTGTACGAGATTGTTGTATATGCTATTGGTCACTGTCTGTGCGTAAACTTCGTAGGCCAGGCACGGATCGAAGCTCTCGTAATCGGGGTCGAGCCCGATGATCAGGGTTGCGCTGGAACCCGTGTCGCCGGCCTTGTCCGCGCCGGTCCCATTTCCCTCCGGTTTGTTACCGCCTCGCATGGCAAAGGCGGCGACAGCAAGAACGATAAGCGCTACGATGATCAACAGTTTTTTGTTCAATGCGACTTCCTCCTCTTGGGTCGTTTTTTCCGGAGACTCGAAGAGCTCCGGTTAGACGCGGTGACATGCGACAAAATGATTGGGACTCTTTTCCAAAAAAAGCGGTACCTCCTGCCTGCAGATTTCGTCTGCAAGTTCGCAGCGAGTATGAAAATGACAGCCGGGTGGTGGATTGGCCGGGCTGGGAACGTCTCCGGTCAGGATGATCCTCTCCCCCTTTTTCTCCGGGTCCGCCTCCGGTATGGCGGAAATCAGCGCCTTGGAGTATGGATGCAGGGTGTTTTTGAACAGCTCGTCCTTTTCCGCCAGCTCGACGAGGCGTCCGAGGTACATGACACCGACCCGGTCGCTGATATGGTGTACGACGCTGAGATTGTGGGAGATGAAAAGATATGTGAGGTCGAATTCACGTTGCAGATCCTCGAGCAAATTGATGACCTGTGCCTGAATGGATACGTCAAGGGCGGATACCGCCTCGTCGCATACGATCAGTTTCGGGTTCAATGCGAGTGCGCGGGCGATACCGACCCGTTGTTTCTGTCCCCCGGACATTTCATGAGGGTAGCGGCTCAGATGGTACCCGGACAGGCCGACGTGAGCGAGCAGGGCGTCGATTTTCTCGGCGCGCTCCGAGGTGTTTCCGATCCCGTGGATTTTAAAAGGGTCTTCGAGGATCCTTTTCACGGTTTTTCTAGGGTTGAGGGATGCGCTGGGATCCTGGAAGATGATCTGCATTTTCCGGCGAAGGTCCTTCAGTCTGCGTCCTCTGCAGCTGGAAATGTCGATCCCTTCGAAAAGAACGTTTCCGCCGGTCGGCGGATACAGGCCCAGAATCGTCCTGCCGAGCGTGCTCTTGCCGCACCCGGATTCGCCGACCAGACCCAGGGTCTCTCCTCTTTTGATCTCGAAGCTGACGTCGTCGACGGCTTTGAGCATCTTTTCGGTCGTCGAGAGCCCGCCGGAGAGAGGAAAATATTTTTTTAAGGAGCAGACGGTGACCAGGGCGTTTTCTGCCATGAGCGAATCGACTCACATTTCCTTGGGGTAGTTTTCGGTCGTGCCGCTTCTTTCGTAACGCCAGCAGCGAATCCGACGTTCTGCATTCACGGAGACGAGGGCCGGTTCCTTCTCCCGGCAGACGGGCAGACTGCGGGTGCAGCGGGGTTGAAACGCACAGCCCTTTGGCATGTCGAAGGGGCTGGGCACGGTCCCGTCGATCGAAAAAAGGCGTTTTTTCCCGTTTTGTATCCTGGGAATGGATTGGAGAAGGCCTTGTGTGTACGGATGCAACGGCTCCCGGAAGATCTCCTTGAGAGGGCTCGATTCCACGATTTGTCCGGCATACATGACCAGAACTCGGTGACAGATGTCCGCGATGATGCCCATGTCGTGGGTGATCATGACGATGCCGGCGTCGATCTTTTCTCTCAGCGTCCTCAGAAGTTCGAGGATTTGCGCCTGGATCGTCACATCCAGCGCCGTCGTCGGTTCGTCCGCGAGAATCAGTTTCGGTTCGCAGACGAGCGCCATCGCGATCATGACCCGTTGCCTCATCCCTCCGGACAACTGATGCGGGAATTCGTGAAAGCGCTGCTCCGGAGAGGGAATGCCGACCAACCTCAAATATTCCAGTGCCCGCTTCGAAGCCTCTTTTTCGCTGAATCCCCGGTGAATCATCAGGGGCTCCCGTATCTGTCTGCCGCAGGTGTGGAGGGGGTTCAAAGAGGTCATAGGCTCCTGAAAGATCATGGAGATCTTGTTGCCCCGAATTTTCTGCATATCCTCCGTGCTCAGCGAGAGCAGGTTTTTGCCTTGAAAGCGGATCTCTCCACCGGTGATCTCACCGGGGGGATTCGGTACGAGCCTCATGATCGATAAAGCCGTCAGGCTTTTGCCGCTGCCGGATTCTCCCACGATTCCGAGGGTTTCTCCGGGCCGCATGGTGAAATCGACGCCCTTCAGCGCGATGCACCGTCCCTGAACGGTACGGAAGGCCACCGCGAGCTTTTTTACCTCCAACAGATACGGCTCCATAGACACTCGGGTATCACCACTTTGTATATATTGCTGTCGGTTTGGTCATGATTGTTAATTCACTGTAACCCGAAAAAAACCACTTGTCAAGAAATAGAAAGATACCCAAATCCGCAGGTTGCGATAGCCTTATGAAGAATAAAGTGCGTTGTTGCATAGATTGAGCCAATTCTCATTTTGCACCCGTCAGGTGCAGCGGAAAGAGTGCAAAACCTGTCTTCACCACACGTTAAAAATTTTGCCTGCGGATTGGGGACTCGGAAGACATTTTTTCATCCATTTTTTCGCTGTATAATAGTTTGTTATGTAAAACTATTTTAAGGCCAATGTGGAAGGGATACGACAGGAAGGGGAGATTCAAGTGAACGACAGGGCAGGCATCTACGAACGGCTGACGGCATTGCCGTATCTTCACGCGTATCGGCAGTTGATCATGGGGGCGGTCGAACTGGACGTATTCACGCAGCTGGAGACGCCGGTCACCGCGGGGGAACTGTCCGGAAGGATGGCCTGGAACGAATACAACACCCTCAACCTTCTGAAGGGGCTTCACGGCATCGGTTTCCTTGAGCGGGACGGCGACAGCTTCCGCAACATGCCTGAGACCTCGAGATACCTGGTCAGGGGGAAGCCCGAGTACATGGGCGGCGTGTTGTCCTTTTTCTGCGGCAACCAGGGCATGAACCTCGGAAACGTGGCACGGCAGGTCAAGGAGGGGCCGAAGCCGG
>DAIPHL010000008.1:0-27202 GCA_036771375.1 Synergistaceae bacterium
GGTCGGCGGTGTTGAGCGATAGAATCAGAATTAGGGGGGGCAAGCCGCTTTTCGGCAGGGTTGCCGCGCAGGGCGCGAAAAATGCGGCGCTTCCGGTGATCGCCTCCTCTCTTCTTTTAAAGGGGAAGCGCCTGACTTTGGAGCGTGTCCCGGATCTTCAAGATATCCATACGATGGCGAACCTTCTCCGGCACCTTGGAGCAACGATCTCGTTCGAAGGAGGCCGAATGACCATCGACGTGCCGGAAGAGCTGAAATGGGAAACGCCCGTCGAGCTGGTCCGGAGGATGCGGGCATCTTCCCTGGTTCTGGGACCCCTGGTGGCTCGCTGCGGGAGAGCGGTTTTGCCCTTGCCTGGTGGCTGTGCGATCGGAAGCAGGCCAATTGATTTTCACTTGAAGGGGCTTGCCAGGATGGGCGCAGAGATCGATCTCGAACATGGCTCCGTCCACGCGAGAACGAACGGGTTGAAGCCCAGCAGAATATACCTGGATTTTCCTTCGGTCGGTGCGACGGAGAATATGATGATGACGGCGGCGACGATCCCGGGAGAGTCCACGATAGAAAATGCCGCAAGAGAGCCCGAAATCGTCAACCTGGCCCACACACTGAGAGCGATGGGAGCCCGAATCGAAGGAGAGGGGACCGGCACCATTAAAATAGAGGGAAGGACCGACCTCGAGGAAGCGACCATAACGATCATACCGGATCGGATCGAGGCAAGTACCTACCTCCTTGCCGGAGTGATGACCAGAGGCTGTGTGACTGTCGACGACATCAACCCGGAGTACCTTGAGTCGCTCACCTTCAAGTTGGAAGAAGCGCATATCCCGATCGTGATATCGGAGAAAGAAAGATCCGTCTCGGTTGATTGCCGTGGGAGGAACTGGACCGGCGTCACGATAAAGACTCTTCCCTACCCGGGATTTCCGACGGACATGCAACCGCAGATCATGGCGACCCTTTGCATGGCTCAGGGGACGAGCGTCATCCACGAAAGCGTGTTCGATTCCCGGTATATGCACGTGGGAGAGTTCAAACGAATGGGCTGTAAAATCGATTTGCAGGGGAATACCGTCGTCATAACGGGCATCGACAGACTTGTCGGAGCGGAGGTCCATGCGTCCGACCTGAGGGCGGGCGCGGCCCTGATCCTTCTGGGACTCGCCGCGGAGGGAGAGACCGTGGTCTGTGCCTTGCAGCATGTCTGGAGAGGTTACGAACGATTGATGGAAAAGATGACCTCTCTGGGGGCGGACATCGAACTCCTCCCCGACGAGGAAGCGGAATCGAGAAAATCATAGAGGCCGGCGCTTGTTTGGAATCGAAAGAGTCCTTCCGACGATTTTCATGTTTTTCCCTTGAAATTGGTATGTGGGTGTTGATCGATGCGACATGTTGTGAATGCCTCTTTTAAAGAAATAACGGTCTTTGCATTCGTTGGGGCGGCTGGAACCGGGAAAAGCCAGCGGGCGCAACTTGTCGCCGATTATCTGGATGCCGACTACATCATAGACGATGGATTGGTCATACGCAGAACTACGATCGTGTGCGGCAAGAGCGCCAAAACGGAGAGAAACCAAATTCGTGCCATCAGAAGAGCTCTTTTCGAGTACGAGGATCACCGAAATGCGGTGATGAATTTTTTCGCGTCGGCAGCCCCCTGCTCCGTTATGATCATTGCGACCTCGGACGGAATGGCGGAGCGGATCATCAAAAAACTGGAGCTGCCCGCTCCCAAACGCGTCATCCATATCGAAGAGGTCGCGACTCCCGAGGAGATCGCGCGGGCGCAAAGGGAGCGTCACGGCAAAGGACAGCACGTCATTCCCGTTTCGCATGTGTTGGTACGAAAGAATTTTGCGGGAAAGCTGGTCGGAAGCCTGCGTGTCCTCTGGAGGACGAAGGCGCCGTACGAAGGGGAAAAAACCATCGTCCGTCCTCCCTTCAGCTTTTACGGAGAGGTACACATCGAGCCGGAAGCCATTGGACAATTGGCATCCTATATCGTTTCAAGAGAGACACAGATTCCGAAAGTCACGGGGACCAGAGTGTTTTCGACCGACGCCGATTCACTCGACATCGACATCGACATAAAAATATCTCCGGGCCCCAAGAATATCGTCGCCATTGCGGAGCTGGCAAGGCAGCGTGTCGCAAAGAGCGTGCGGTATTTCAGTGGCCTCGACGTTCGAAACGTCAATGTCAATGTGGTGGGGGTGGAGTTCTGACGATGGGAAACGAGAGTTGTACAGGCAGGATTTTATTTTCTCTTTCCACCGCGGAAAAAGCCCGTGTATCCGGCTCGATTTGGGAGGAGGCGAGGAAACGGGCTCTTCGTTGTTCATCCTGCCCCCTTTCCAAAACGCGCAGTTCCGTCGTCTTCGGAGAAGGATGCGAAAAGACCTCGTTGATGTTCATCGGTGAGGGCCCGGGGGCCGATGAAGACGCACAGGGACGTCCTTTTGTGGGGAGAGCCGGACAACTTCTGACGCAGATCTTGAACGCAGCGGAGATAGACAGAAAAGACGTGTATATCACCAATGTCGTCAAATGTCGTCCTCCGAACAATCGAGTCCCTTTGCCCGAAGAGATGTCCGCCTGTGATGAGTGGCTCAAGACGCAAATCCTTTTGATAAAGCCGAAGATCATGGTTTTACTGGGGGCAACGCCGACAAAGTGGATATTGAAAACGACGGAAGGCATCACGAAACTCCGGGGGAGATGGTTCGATTGGCACGGCATCTCGGTGATGCCCATGTTCCATCCCAGTTATCTATTGAGGTATCCCGATGGCAAAAAGCAGGGGAGCCCGAAACATCTGTCATGGCTCGATATCCAGGAAGTAAAGAGTCGCTGGGATATGGTACGAGAAGCGGGAGGCGCGAAAATTGAGCGAGCAGACGAATAAAGTGCCCGTCCACGTCGGTATCGTAATGGATGGCAATGGTCGCTGGGCGAAGAAACGGCACCTGCCGAGGGTGATCGGACACCAGGCCGGCATGAAGGCGCTCGAGCGCACGGTCGACGCGGCGAAAGATCTGGGGATACGGTATCTCTCGCTTTACGCGTTCTCCACGGAGAACTGGAAAAGAGCGACGAGCGAGGTACAGGGCCTTATGGGGATGTTTCGATATTATCTGAAGGGGAAGATCGATCAAATGCATCGACGGAACGCCCGTGTCCGGTTTTCGGGACGTATGTCGGTCTTTCCAGAGGATATATTGGGAATCGTCCAAGCCGCCGAAGAAAAGACGAAAGGCAACAGTGCCATAGACGTCGTTTTTTGTGTCAACTATGGGGGAAGACAGGAGATTCTGGATGCCGTGAACGCTCTTATCGAGTCCGGAAGGGACGTTCCCGTATCGGAGGAGGCCTTCAAAGCGCACATGTACCTGCCGGACGTGCCCGATCCCGATCTTCTGATACGAACGGGCGGAGAACTGCGAATGAGCAACTTTTTGTTATGGGGGAGCGCCTACAGCGAGTTCTACTTTTCCGACGTGCTCTGGCCGGATTTTAGTCGAACGGAGCTCGAGGGTGCGCTGAAAAGTTATGCGAGAAGGGAGAGACGCTATGGCTCTGCATAAACCACCCTCTGAGGTGAAAATGGGTTTTGTCGACGGCATGTTCAAGAAAGAGCTCTTGAACCGCCTGATCGGAAGCGTGTTCGTGTTGGTCGGCATCGTCGGGGGGATTTTGCTTGGCGGCTGGCCGTGGGCTTTCATCGCTTCGGCGATCGCATTGGGCTCTCTCTGGGAGCTCTATAAGATCTTGAGCACGAAATACAGACTGTCCATCGCCTGGGGAATGACCGGTGCCATCGTGCTCCTGCTCTCGGTGTCCTTCGGGCTCAGCTATTCGGTGACGCTCTCGGTTATCGCCATGGTGGCTTTCCTCGTCCTCTTTACGGAGGTCGTACGGCGCCAGAACACGGGGCGTAGCTATGCCCTGTGGAATTTGGGCGGTACTCTGTGTGGGTTGATCTATGTGGTTTTGCCGTGGAGTTTTCTCATCGTCATACGATCACAAACCTGGGGATATGTCTTTCTGCTCACGATTTTTTTCTGCACCTGGAGCTGCGATGTCGGAGCGTATCTGGTCGGTACGCGGTTCGGCCGTACCCCCTTTTGCCGCAAAGTGAGTCCGAAGAAAACATGGGAGGGCTTCTGGGCGGGCGTATGTGCCAGTATCCTTTGCGGCGCTGCGCTTGCGCTGCCCTTTGAATTTCCCCCGATGCCGCTGGTTCTTTTGGGGGCGATCTGTGGAATTGCGGGACAGTTTGGTGATCTTGCCGAGTCCGTGTTGAAAAGAGAGGCGAACATCAAGGAATCGGGAAAGGTGATCCCCGGGCACGGCGGTTTTTTGGATCGCTTCGACAGCATTCTCGTAAATGCCACGATCGCCTTTTTCGTCTTCGAGGTGATCGGCTAGTATGTCAATCAAAATCGCTCTGATCGGTGCGACGGGCAGCGTTGGAGGTGCGGTGCTCGACATCTGTGCGAGGTTCCCGGATCGTTTTCAAATCGTTGCCGTCGCCTCCCATTCGAACGTCGAGGCTCTTTTTCCCATCGCGAAGCGCTTTGGGGTGCGGTATACCTATCTGAGTGCTCCGACCGCGGAGACGGTTCGATCCTTTGAGAGGGAGCACATCGAGGTCTTTTCCGGCTCGAGTGGTCTGGAATCTCTTGCGACGTTGCCCGAGGTCGATCATGTGGTTTTTGCATCGTCCGGTACGGAGGCAATCAAGGCCTTGCAGAAAGCGCTTTCCGCCGATAAGGACGTCTCTCTTGCAAACAAGGAGAGCATTGTGGTCGCCGGGCCGTGGGTCATGCCGCTCGTCAGACGTCCCGATCAACTTCGTCCCATCGACAGCGAGCACAATGCCATATGGCAGTGTCTTCGGGAAGAACCCCCAAGGTCGGTCAGAAAGATCGTCCTGACCGCATCGGGCGGTCCTTTCAGAACCTGGTCACGGGAAGAGATGTCGAGGGCGACACCTGCGGACGCTCTGAAGCATCCGGTCTGGAGTATGGGCTCGAAAATAACGATCGACTCGGCGACGTTGATGAACAAGGGGATCGAATGTATCGAGGCGATGCAGCTCTTTGGCGTTCCCGCCTCGTCGGTGGGTGCTCTGATACATCCGAGATCTCAGGTGCATGGGTTTGTCCGGTTTTCGGATTCCACGGTGAAGTTTCTTTTCTCCCGTCCCGACATGCGTCTGCCGGTTGCCTCCGCACTCGCATGGCCGGAGAGACTTGTCCTGGAGGATGACGAAGAACTCGCTGTTCCCCCGCTCTCTGAGTGGTCTTTTGAGTTTTTCGAGCCGGATATGGAGCGTTTTCCCTGTCTGTCCCTCGCGTTGGAAGCGGGCCGCCGGGGTGGCGCCTACCCGCCTTTACTGGTCGGCGCGGATTTTTGTGCCGTCGTCGCTTTTCTGGAAAGGCGTATTCCCTTCACCGACATTTCAAATATAATAGAACGCACGATGGAATCTTATTCCGGCGGCGCGCCTTCCTCGCTCGAAGAGGCGATCGAGCTGATTCGGACGGGTGAGCGTATTGCTCAAGAGGTATGCGATCATGGAGGTTAGTTGACGAAAATTGTTGAGTCTGGTTTCGTTCCTGTTGGTAATCGGTGTTTGCGTCTTGATTCATGAAGGCGGCCACTACTTTGCGGCTGTCTGGCGCAACGTGCAGGTCCACGAGTTTGCCTTTGGCATGGGGCCGAGGCTCTTTTCGAGGCGAAGACGTGGTACGCTTTGGTCTGTAAGGATGTTTCCGGTCGGAGGTTTTGTCCGTTTGGAGGGGATGGAGGACGCAAACCTCCCCGAGGATGAGCCCGATCCGACCCGAGCATTTCCGATTCGCAGGGCCTGGGAGCGTTTCGTGATCATTGCGGGGGGGGCTTTTGCCAATATCGTTTTGGCTTGGCTCCTCACCATGCTGTTGCTCGTCTTTTACGGCGTGCTGGATATGAAGACGCCTGCTGTGGGCGGCCTGATGGAAGGATATCCCGCCGCCTCGATGGGAGCCCGACCAGGGGACAGGGTTTTGTCGATCAATGGGCAGAAGATCGAGGAATGGTCGGAGATCCGTTCGACCCTCCAGAAGCTGAAGGAGGACGAGGTCACTTTCACGGTGGAGCGGAACGGCGTCGAGGTAACTCTCAAGGGGAAGGTCCCTTACAACGAGAAAAGCGGTGTCCGTCTGTGGGGTGTTCAACCGGCTCGCGTCAGGTACTCTCCGGCGAAGGCCGCGATCGGTGCGCTGGGGTATTGTTGGAAAATGGGTGTGGAGATACTGAAGGGCCTCTGGCAGATGCTGACGGGATCCGCCAAGGCCGACATCGCGGGGCCGGTGGGTATCGCGGTCATGGCGGGAGAAGCCGCGCGTCAGGGTTTTTGGACCTTCGTGACGTTTCTTGCCGTGATCAACCTGAACCTCGGTCTTTTGAACCTGCTTCCGCTCCCGGCACTCGACGGAGGCAGACTCGTTTTTTTATTGGGAGAGATGCTCTCTGGACGCAGATTTCCCGAAAAGTGGGAGAATCGCATTCATATCGTGGGGCTCACCCTTTTGCTCGTCCTGATTGCATTCGTGACCTGGAAGGATATTTTGAGACAACTTCATTGAGTGAAGCGACGTTTTTGCTTGAGGGGAACGGGGGTATTGAGGATCGAATTGAAATCCTGTTTTAAGGGAGAGGCGCTTTTATGAGCAGCGCAAAGAGCGTCGAGATCGGGGAGACCTTGTTTGGCGCCGGAGCACCTGTTCGCGTCGAGTCGATGCTGAAAACGCCGCTTTCTGATGTCGATGGCTGTCTGCATGAACTTGACGCGTTAAAAGAGGCAGGTTGTGAATTGGTGCGGATCGCTTTTCCCGAGATGAATTTGGCGCCGGCGCTCTCTTTCGTGCTTTCTCGATCGGACGTCCCGATTATGGCGGACATCCATTTCAACCATAAGCTTGCGATCAAGGCGATCGAGAGCGGCGTGAAGTCGATCCGGATAAATCCGGGAAACATGGAAAGCGGCGAACGGCTGATGAATTTGCTTGCCGCCGCCAAAGACCACGGGACGGTCATACGGATAGGTTCCAACGGTGGTTCGCTCAGTAAAAAACATTTGGAGTCCCAGGGGGGAGATCGTGCGCGGGCGCTTGTTCATGCTGTGGAAGAGCAGCTGCTTCCTCTCGTAAAGCGGGGGTTCGACGACATCGTCATCTCCGCGAAATCGAGCTCGGTTCCAGAGACCGTAAGGGCAAACAGTCTTTTGTCGCAAAAATACCCCTTCCCCCTTCACATCGGTATCACAGAGGCAGGTGCCGGCATCGACGGTGTCGTAAAGAGCGCTGCGGGACTCGCACTGCTTCTCTCCCAAGGGATCGGAGATACGATGAGGGTCAGCCTTACGGGGCCTTCCGTGGAGGAAGTGGCGGTCGCCTATGGCATTCAAAGGGCTCTCGGTTTGCGGCATAGGGGAATCGATCTGATCAGTTGCCCCGGTTGCGGGAGGCGCAGGATCGACGTGCTTTCTACGGTGGCGAGAGTCAAAAAACTTTTGCCCGAAAAAGTGCGTGACGATCTCACGATCGCCGTTATGGGATGTGAGGTAAACGGCCCCAAGGAGGCGGCCGCCGCCGACCTCGGAATTGCCGGGACGACAAGCGGTTTTGTCTTGTTTGTACGTGGCAGGGTGATCGCAACGGGCTCGATCGAGGAGATCGAACACAGACTGCAAGAGTGTCTTGAGAAGATTGCCGGAGACATAGCCCATTGAATTGCTTCGGGCCGTTTCGTTCTCTCAAACGAGGATTTGCTGCGAAATCCTGCCAGGTCTGTAAACATACTGATAAAAATCGATCAAAGGAGGTGTTTTTATGGCAGTCAATCTAAGAGGACGCAGTCTTCTGACGTTGAAGGATTTCACTTCGAAAGAAATCGAATTTCTCCTGGACCTCTCCGCCGACTTGAAGAGTAAAAAGAGGGTTCGTCTGTATCAACCTCTTCTGAAAGGAAGGAACATTGCACTGATCTTCGAGAAACCCTCCACGCGTACGCGTTGTGCTTTTACGGTTGCGGCGAGCGACGAGGGAGCCCATCCGGAGTTCCTCAGCAAAAACGACATCCATCTCGGCGAAAAAGAGGACATACAGGATACAGCGAGGGTTCTTGGAAGGATGTTCGATGGAATACAATTCCGTGGCTTCAAACACTCCATGGTCGAGGATCTCGCAAAGTACGCCGGGGTTCCCGTTTGGAACGGCCTTACGGACGATTATCATCCGACCCAGATCCTCGCCGATATGCTGACGATAAGGGAGCACTTCGGAAACCTCAGGGGTCGAAAATTGGTTTATGTGGGTGACGCCAGAAACAACATGGGCAACTCCCTGTTGGTGGGTTGTGCGAAACTTGGGTTGCACTACGTCAGTTGCTCGCCGGAATCCCTCTATCCGACCGAGGAGAGAGTTGCGCAGGCGAGGAAGATCGCGGAGGAAACGGCCTGGAGAACGACCGTCACGTTGTGCAATGATCCGTACGAAGCGGTGAAAGGCGCTGACGTCATCTATACCGATGTATGGTACTCCATGGGGGAGGAGAGCAAGGCGGAGGAGAGAAAAAAGCTGCTGACGCCCTACCGAGTCACCATGGACCTCTTCAAGGCGACTGGAAATCCCGGTACGATTTTTATGCACTGCTTGCCCGCTGTCAAGGGAAACGAGGTCACGGAGGAAGTCTTCGAGCACCCGAACTCCAAGGTTTTTGAAGAGGCGGGAAACAGGATGCATACAATTAAAGCGGTCATGGTGGCCACCATTGGAGATATCTAGGCCAGTAGCCGTTAAAATCCGATGCGACCGGCTTCCCACAAAAAGGAGGGTCGCTTTTTTTGTCTTTCGGGCTGGACCGTTCAAGCCATGACAATATCGAAAAGAGAGGAGATACAGGAATGAAAATAATGCTTGACGAACAGGAGCTGAGTTTGCCGGAGGGGATCCTCAACGGAGGCAAAAAAGCGATCTTGGAATTTGTCCAGAAAAGGGCCTTGGCGGTTCGTTCCGTGATCGTGGAGATCGTCGTGGACGGTGAGTCTCTTTGCGACGAGGATGCGTTCCTCGCACTCTCGGGTGGTTTGGACATACGATTTGTCTCCCAGCCGATCCGGGACCTGGTCAAAGAATCGCTGGACGAGGCGGATCGATATTTTCGATTGCTCCCGGACGGATTGGAATCGGTGGCGACTCTCTTCGAACAAAAAAACGACGCCGAGGCCGAGGGTAAATTTGCTCAGTTGATCGAGGGGATCGAGTGGCTGTTGCAGGTCTTCGGAAAATCCTGTACTCTCCTTGGCGTCAATCCATACGATATCAAAGTCGGCAACTTTGTAAGGGACACGGAAGCTCTCAATAAGGCGCTCGAGAAACTCGCCGATGCGAAGGCCGACGGAAGGACGAGGGAGGTTGCCTGGATCCTTCGTGAGGAATTGTTGCCGGTGGTGAAAAGCCTCCCGATTTACTGGAGCGAGTTGAGAGGTGTGCTTGCCGAACCTCTGCAGTAGACCTGCTATAATCAGCCTATGTCGAAGTCGGTGCTGATGAAGCGGAGGTGACCTTTTGTCGGTAAAAAAAGGTCTGACGATATTTATCGTACTGAGCATGCTCATGAGTGGGGCGATCCTGTTCTTCAGCATAGATGCCTCATCTTGGGTGATCTTCAAAGAAGCGGACAAATGGAAGCTTTCCTTCTCCGTGTTCCTGGTGGTCTCGATCTGGCTTCTGGACGCCTTGAAGCTGAAAGCACTGACCCGTGCGGCCGGAGAGTGCATCGATTACCGACTGTCGCTCGAGCTGACTTGGATCAATTATTTCGGTGCCGCCATCACACCGATGCAGAGCGGGGGCGGTCCCTTTCAGATGTACGTCATGTACAAAAACGGCATCATCGTCGGTAAATCCATCGCGATCACGCTTGCACGGACGATATTGACCATGCTTATCCTCGGCGTGACGATCCCCTTCAGCTTCATGTTCTACGAAGAGCTACCCCGGTTCGGGTGGGGGATGAAGGGATTCGTTTATTACATCGTCGTCCTCTGCATGATCGTTTGGTTTGTCGTCGTGCTCAGTCTGCTGCGTCCAAAAATTATCAAACGATGGTGCGGCATCGTCATCATGGGGTTAAAACATATCGGTTTCCTCCACCCCGAACGGGTGATTCGCATGCTGAAACGGGTGTCCCGTGAGGTGGACGCCTATAACGAGAACATTCGGGCCTTTATGACGACCGGGCGAAAGTATTTTCTCCTTGGGACCCTCGCCGCCTTCATACAAATGTGGGTCCAGCTCTCTGTGATGCCCTGTATGATATGGGCGTTGGGGTTACCGGTACAGTACTTGGAGTGTATTTTGATGCAGGCTCTTTTCCTCTTCATGCTGTATTTCATACCGACGCCGGGGGGGAGTGGGGCCGCCGAGGGAGGGGCCGCTTTCGTATTCGGCCTCTTCGTTCCGTGGAATGTCGCTGGGGTGTTGGGCGTCGCCTGGCGGATTTTGACGGAATACACCGGCATCGCGCTGGGCGTCGTTGTTGTGATGAAGCTGATCGGCTGGAACCTGGCCGATCAGATCATCGTGAAGCGCAAAGAGAATAACGGCATCGAAATGAACGACATCGATGCGGGAACTGACAAATCTTGAGTGATCTGGTTTTTAAATATCGCGGTCTTCTGTGGGGCATTTTTGGGTTTGCCGTGCTGTTTTTTCCGGTGCAGTTCTCGGTATTTCGCCTCTTGTCGGCACTTCCCCTTCTTCTTATGGGGCAGCTGTTGCGCTTTTGGGCGGCGGGACTGATCCCCAGGTACCGTACCCTGACTGTTGCCGCGCCCATATTGGTGACGTCCGGTCCCTATGCATGGATACGCAATCCCCTCTACGCTGCAAACGGGTTGATGGGATGTGCATGGGCCCTGATGGTGGGGTGGTGGTGGGTCCTCGCCTTCCTCGTCGTTTTTTCCGTCATGTATCTTTTGATCATCATTCCCCACGAAGAGTGTTTTCTTCTGGCACACTTCGAAGACGAATACCTGCGGTACAAAAATACCACACCCTGTATCGTACCGAATTCATTTTGTTCCCGAAAGAGATCGATGGCCGGTGAATGTGGTTTCGACCTGCGAAAATCATGGCTCATGGAACGGCATTCGCTTGCTATGAACGTCGTCGTAAGCGTGTTGGTGTTCGTTCGCCTGTATTTTGCATGACGTCGTGAATGGGGGTAAGAACACGCGGCCTTCCGCTGACGTGAGGAAATGGGTTTGGTCCCTTTCGTCCCGTCCGGCGGACAGTCATCGTGGTGGTTTTCTGAAAGTATGGGTCCGGACACATGGGCAACCCATCGTTTTTTTTACGAGGGAGGGTGCGAAAATACGGCCAATAGGTTGCATCCTTGATGTGCGCATAGGGAATTCGTATTTTCGTACCCTCCCTTGAAGAAAATCGCCGTGCGTGTCTTGAGTACCTAAATATGTTCCATGTCCCCGAAGAGCCTCTGCCACGTATTCTGGTATATTTCTCCTTCCGGCACGTCGCTCAGAAGAGCGACTCCTTCCTTGATCGCCGCGCGTCCCACCGCCTCGGCGATTCTCGGGGTCGTCTCGCTGCCGAAAAATCTGGGACAGATGTGCGCTGGAGAGAGGTACCGGCGGTCGACGATATTGGAAAGCGCATCAGCTGCCGCAATGAGCATCGAATCGGTCAGTTTTCTCGCTCTGACGTCGAAAGCGCCTCTGACGATTCCTGGGAAGACGTGTAGGTTCAAAAGAGAGTTGGGATCCTTGATGTTGCCCGACGCATAGATGAAGGCGCCTGCTTCCATTGCATCCTGCAGGGTGATCTCGGGATCGGGGAGGGCGAGGGCGAGGACCACCGGCTTTTCGTTCATCTTTTTAATATGTTCCTGCCTCACGGTTCCGCTTCTTGAAAGTCCGAGCAGGATATCGGCTCCTTCGATTGCCTCTGCGACACCTCCCGCGATACCGCGCGGATTGGTCTTCTTCGCGAGAGCGCTCTGAACGGAGTCCATCGACGTATTCGACGGTCCCAGTATGCCTTCGGAGTTGAGGACGACGATGTCGCGCGCTCCGGCCTCGATCAGAAGTTCCGCGGAGGCGATTCCGGCCGTTCCGGCTCCGAGAACCGCGATTCTCGCTTCGTCGATCGTTTTTTCGAGAAGTGTGAGAGAGTTTTTGACGGCAGAGAGGACGATCACGGCCGTGCCTTGCTGATCGTCGCAGAAAATGGGGATATCGAGGGTGTCCGAGAGGTTTTTGATCACGTCGAAGGAATCGGGCGACGAGATGTCTTCGATATTGATGCCGCCGACCGTCGGTGCCAGCATCCTGCAGAATTTCGTGATCTCGTCCGAATCCGTTGCTTCGATGGCAACGGGGATCGCATTCACGTCTCCCATCAGTTTGAGGAGCAGGCATTTGCCCTCCAGGATCGGCATGGACGCGAGCGGCCCCACGTTTCCCATGCCGAGCACCGCGCTTCCGTTGGAGACGATTGCCAGGCGGTTTCCCCTTCCTGTGTAGTCGAACACCGTGCCGGGGTTCTTGGCGATTTCATCCGACGCGGCGGTACTACCCGGTATGTATGCAACGGCGAGTTCCTGTTCGTTTCGAATGTTCTGCATCGGATAAATTTGAATTTTTCCCTTCGATTTTTTGTGAAATTCCAGGG
The DNA here is from genome assembly GCA_036771375.1 of Synergistaceae bacterium. Lineage (GTDB taxonomy): Bacteria > Synergistota > Synergistia > Synergistales > Synergistaceae > DAIPHL01. Next base: position 12,747 of record DAIPHL010000008.1, read on the forward strand.
CAGCGATTCGCTCTTGTGTGTTCATCGTAACGTTCCTCCCGTCCTGTCAATGTTTGTTGTTGCATCTTCGCGAGATCGATGATCATACCATCCTCGGCTGCAATGACCGTTGTCCGCTTTGTCGAAAGGCTTCGGGCGATGTTCCTAGGGCCGATATCGAGAATGTGGCGTCCCATGTGCGTCAGGATGACCAATTTTGGGCTCAAAACCTGGAGCAGGGATTCCACGTCGGAGACCGAAATGTGATCGAGCCTGGTCCAGGGAAGAGGTAACGTACAGTTTATCACGACCAGTTCACAATCACGATACCTTGCCGGGAAATGGGGGAGTGCGGCCGTGTCGCTTATCACCCCCCAGGAGGGAAGTCCTCGTGACCGGAAAACGAGACCGTAACACTCGACTCCGTGATGCGTATGCATGACCGATTCGACGCAGACATCTCGGGAGAGAGATGTTTTTTGTCCGTCCATATGGAGCCATATTTGTGCAATCTTTCTCCGGACATATTGAAGCAGGACGCAGTCGCCTTCCTTCATGGAGTCGCCTGTCAGCAAAACGCCCCCTTTTTTCTCCCGTGCTTTTAGGGTCATCGCCTCCGAAAGGACATTCAGGTCGTTGCTGTGATCGATATGACGATGTGTCAGAATGATCCCATCGATTTTCTCCGGAAAAAGAGGAGGTTTTGCCTTGCATATTTGTACGAGGCTGCCTGGTCCCGGGTCGATGACGCCGTTTACGTCTCCGTATGAAAACCACATTCCCCCCGACGATCTCCTCTGAGAGAGCATGATGAATCGTGTGCCCGCCGTTCCGAGAAAGCGGATGAAGTTTTGAGGATAGCCGCCATTTTTGTGCAAATTTGCGTCTCCTTGCGATTATAATCGTTAAGATGTATTATATCGCTTCAGAGACGAGATCGAGATGAAACGTTCGCATTTTGATGCTACCAAGACACATAATTTGCTCATGTTTGCGACGGTTTCATCGCAAGGGAGGTGCGGAAGATTAGCGATTCGCGAGATATTTGGATGGTGGGGGATGTTCTGGACGCGATGTCCGGTTCGACAATCCCTCACTTTATAGTGAAAGTGGTGCAGGATGTGCAGGCTTGGTTGTCTTCCGCCGTCGCGGAAGAGTGTCAGATCGGGCTTGCCGATTGGATGGCCGGAGGAGGAGAACGTCAACCCTCCGTGGATCTCGATTACCTTTTCAATCAACTCGAGTGGGTGGGAGCTCATGCAGACCTCGTACCGGTTTCGAAAGAACTCGGTCGGCACGAGGATGCCTTGATTCTCTCGATCGGACCCATCCTTCTCGACGAAGGTCTTCGAATGATGGTCGATCATGCCGCTCTTTTCGCTCGCAATACGTGCAAGCGGGTTTGGCTTGTCTCCGATACGTGGATCATTGGAGACGTGCTCGCCTACATGCCCCACATAAAAACGCTCAACGAACAGGGAGTGCAACTTCGTTTTCTCCTGGTCACGCCGTGGGGGTATTCGGAAATCCCCTGGAACAGATAGCGGAATTTCGTGAACGGCGTGGCAAAAAGCCGACGCCCTCCTCGATGTAACGAGAGGGCGTCGGCTTTTGTCTGCGTTTCGCTCGGGCGGCGAGACGATCGATGTTTGGAGGTCTCTCCTCTTCCGAAACGACGATATTTACGTTCTTCCCAGCCCCGTCCGTTTCCCCGGCGAGGTATTGGGGGGGGTTACTTTGTTTTTTCCGCTTCTTTCATCGTCTCCTGATTTTTTGTGTCTTTTTGATCTTTTTGCGCGGTGTATTTCTCCATGAAGTCCATAAAATCGGCGAGGGCGTGTCCGAAGTCCCTTTTTCCGAAACCGAGCCGGAATCTGTTCTGGCTGATGCCAAAAGCCCTGTCCGGAATGATCAGGATTTGCGCGTCTTCCATGGCTTTGTCGCATAGCTCGCTGACCTTGAAGGGCGAGAGCAGCTTCGGGAAGGCGGTGGAGCCGCCATTTGGCTCCGTCCACTGAAACCATTCGGGTTTCGAGGCAAAAAATCCCTGAGCCAGGTCGAGGTTCTCGAGAATGATCTTATGGCTTCTCGCAATGAGGGTTCGGAAGTTTCTCATGGCGATCAGTGCGAGAATTTCACTCGAAGCGCTGGGGCAGAGGGAGGTATAATCTTTATAAGCGAGGCATTTTGCGATGATGGAACGATTCTGCGAGGCGAGCCAGCCCACCCTGGAACCGGCAAGTCCCAGCTTGTTGATTCCTCCGAGTGCGACCGCCCTTGGAGAGAGGTCTACGACGGACGGCAGCTCCGCCCCGGGATCGTGCTCCATGCCGCGGTATGTTTCCTCGCTGAAGATCCACACGCCGAACTTCTCCGCAAAACTGGCGACGCGCATGAGATCCGTAAGAACCGGAACATAGCCGGTCGGGTTGTTGGGTATGTTGAGGATGATCATCTTCGTTTTGCTGGAGATCGTCCTTGCGAGAAAATCCATGTCCAGACGCCAACCCCAGTCGGTCATTTCAAGCTGCCACGGTATGACCGTACATCCCAAAGCCCGTGGTATTTCGTGCAGGGAGGGAAGTGTCGGCTGTATGGCGATGACCTCGTCTCTTTCGTCCAGCATGACGTTCATCAAAATGTAGATCCCCTCTTCGGGTATGACCTCGAGAATGTCGTCCGGCCCCAGGGTTTTGTAACGCTCCGTGATCGCCTCGCGAAGTTTGAGATGTCCACGGTAATCCGTGTAGCCGAGATCCAGGTTCTCCCACAGCTTTTTGCATTCGTCGTCGGCCATCTCCAGGACTTCGTTCATGCTGCAGCTTTCGCATGCGGTGGCGCTGAGAAGATGTTTCGCCTTCGGGCCGTAATGAGCGAAAAGGCGTTCAAGCTTGAATTCCGTCATTTTCATAACCCAGTCCTCCTTAGATTTTGAGGTGGTGATACCAAAAATTATACATGTTGCTGTAAAATTATTATAGGTGAATCGTCTACGAAAACAAAACGGCGCGACGAGGATGGAAATGGTCGAAAGAAGAAGAGGGAAAAAAGCGAGAGTAACAGTGCTTTTGATTGCGATTTGTGTCGCATTCCTCTCTTTCTTCGAGCTCCCCGACATTTTTGGAGGAGGGCTTGTTTTTCATGCTTTTGACGTCGGGCAGGGTGATTCTTTTTTGTTCCGATTTCCCAATGCCTCGACCATGTTGGTTGATGCGGGTCCTAAAAAGAATGGGAAAGAGCTGGTCAGAAAGCTCCGAAAACTTGGTGTAAGGAGAATAGACGTACTCGTGGCGACACATCCGCATGAAGACCATATCGGAGGAATGACCGAGGTCATCAAGGCCTTTCCGGTCGGCAAGATTTGGGATAGCGGTTATAATCACGGTTCTGCGACTCAACGAGCCATGTTGAAGCTCGTCGAGGAAAAGAAGATTCGTTTTGGACGGCCACGGGCGGGGTTCATCCAAAAATTTGACGATGTGTCCGTGGAGGTTTTGGCGCCGGTGAAAACGATATCCGGGACCGGAAGCGACGCCAACAACAACAGCATCGTGCTTCTGGTCTCCTTTAAAAAAATCTCCTTTCTGATGACGGGAGACATGGAGAAACCGGAGCGAAGATCGATCGGGCGTTTTCCCCACGCCACCGTCCTCAAGCTGGCGCATCACGGAAGTGCGGATGCTACGGATCGCAGGATGTTGGAACAAATCCGGCCGGAGATCGGCATCATCAGTTGTGCCAGGGAGAATCCCTACGGCCATCCGCACAAAAAGACGCTGCGACTCCTGGCGGATTTCGGAGTCAAGGTATACGAGACCCACGACGGGGAGATCGTGATCAGAACGGACGGGGAGAAGTACGTTCTCAAGCGGCGAGGAGGGAAATAGCCGATGGAGGGACTTTATTTTTTCGTAGACCGTGTTTCGGATGGGATCGCAACTCTCCTGTTTACAGGTGACGACCTGCAGAGCCTCGTCCTTCCACTTGCCGCACTGCCAAACGGCGTCCGGGAGGGGGATTATCTGCTCTTTTCCCTTTCCATCGACCGCAATAAGGGGATTGTCGCCAAAGAAGAGATCGAAACGTTGTTCGAGGCTCTGGGGGATAATCCTTGAACCTCCGCTCGCTTGACGGATTCATTTTCTGACCTTCGGACGGCCCGGTCCTCTCGTTGACGGTTGGTTCGCGAACGGGCGATCATGCATTTTGACGAAAGGAGCGAATACCCATTGAGCGACGCCTTCCTTGCGCTCTCTCGATACGTCAGAGGACATCGATTGATTGCCGTCACGGGTGGAGGGGGCAAGACCTCGCTCATGTTTTTCCTCGCTCGGCGGCTGTGTGAAAACGATGCTGAAGATCGGCGGGTGATCACCGGCACCACGACAAAAATCTGCAAGCCACTTTTTAGCGAGACGAAAGAGCTGCTGATCGGGCCGTACGACATAAAACGGATCGAGGCGGCGTTGTCGCGAACACACCATGTGACGGTCGGGGGCTATGTGAAAGACGGGAAAATGTTCGGCTTCGCTCCGGACGTGTTCGATCTGTTGCTTCGTTCGAACGTCGCCGACTTCATCGTCGTGGAAGCGGATGGGGCGCGAAAATTGCCATTCAAGATCTATGAGAGTCACGAACCGGTCGTTCCCCCGGCGTCCTCTCTTCAGATCGTGGTCGTGGGCGCGGAGGTGTTTGTCCAGCCTCTCTCGAAGGAAAACACGTTTCGCTTCGACTTGTTGAAGGAACGCCATGGGGTGAGCGAAGGGGAAATCCCCGTCGGGACGATCATCGATATCCTGGACGATCCTTCGGAATACCTCAAATCCTCGCCCGCGAAAGCGAAGCGCCTGTTGGTCGTCAACAAGTGCGATCTGCTCCGTGAGGATGCGGTGAAGAGGTTATCGGCCCGTCTCGTCGCGTCCCTTACGCGTTACGACCACCTCGCTCTCTGCTCTCTCGAGAAAGAGATCTGTTACCTTCACGGTGATCTCAGACGAATCGGCTGAGAGGAAGAAAACGATGCAGGCGATCATTCTCGCAGCGGGGCTCTCCAGAAGAATGCAAAAGCAGAAGCTCACGCTTCCATTCGCGGGGAGCACGATTCTGGAAACCGTCGTTCGCAACGTGGTTTCGGTGCCTTTTGACGAAGTGATCCTCGTCACTTCAAGGGAGACGAGAGAACAAATCGAGATATCCGCCGAGGCCGTCAAGGTCGTCATCAACGAGAATCCCGCCGAGGGGCAATCTTCGTCTCTGCGCCTCGGCGTGATGCACCTGCTGCCTGGAGAGGATTTTTGCGTCCTGCTTGGCGACATGCCATTTGTCACCACCGGGGAAATCGCGGAGTACCGGGCGATTTTCGAAGGAAGGAACGCGCCTTTTTCCGTCCTTGTATCCTGTCGCGATCTGCGTTTTGGTCATCCGATTTTCTTTTCGAGCGTCTGGAAGGACCGCCTTCTTTTTACGGAAGGGGACATCGGAGGTCGACGGATGTTGGAAAAATTTCCGGAGGAAGTTCTGAGGGTGTACGGAGAGGACAGCTTTTTCGTCGATATAGACACGCCGGAAGATTATTCGAAAATGACACAATTCCAGCGGGAGCGGTTATAATGTCGAACAGGTTTTGACGGTTACGGAGGGTACGGGTGTTATGTTCATCGTTATCGAAGGAATTGATGGTAGCGGCAAGACGACACAGCTCGCTCAACTGCAAAAATGGTTTTTGGAGGAACTGGGGGAAATGCATGTCGTGGCGACGAAAGAACCGGGTGGATGGGACGGTTCGGACTGTGTTCGCGAGTGTCTTTTGAACCACGATTTTCACTCCTCATGGAGCGAATTTTTCCTGTTCATGATGGACCGATGCGAGCATGTCGCCCGTGTCGTCGCGCCGTCTCTTTCCCAGGGGAAGACGGTCCTGTCGGATCGATACATTCCCTCCACGCTGGCGTATCAACTCTACGGGAATACGTCCGTGTCGAAGTGCGACGCGCTCTTTATTTCGAGCGAGCTGATTCCGCGATTGGGATTTCCTCTCGCCGACGTGATATTTTGGCTCGATGTTGATGTCGATGTGGCGCGTGAACGACTTTTGCATCGGGGCAGTCGGAATGCCTTCGACGAAAAAGGAGCCGATTATTACCAAAGAGTCCGGGACGGTTATGCTGATATAATGGGAAGAGGGGAGTTCGCCGAGCATTGGGTGCGGATCGAAGCCGACCAAAGCGAGCGGGATGTCTTCGATCGAATACGGGAAACGGTCTTTCGTATTCTTGCGGTAAAGACGAAAAAGGAAGAAGGATGAAGGTTTTCGGTTCGCCAAAAACGAAGACCGGAGAAGCTTCACCATACGCGGGCCATAGCAAGGGCGGCGACCTGCATGTCGCCGGTGCGGAGCCCGCGCAGGAGACCTTCTTGGATGTGGTCGAGGACATCGAGGCGCGTCAGCTCATAGAAGAGTTGGACAAAATCGGAACACAACTGTCACGTTTCCCCACCGGTGCACTCTTGGCCAGGTATCGCGGATTGGTCGCAATGGCGCTCGATAAAGTGCGAAAGAGCATGAAGATTAGGCGTGAGTTCAAGTGGCGCCGAACGGAAAGATCCATGTTCGTGACATTGGAGCGCACAGAGGAAGCCCTGGAGGAGATGGATGAGGCGCTTCTGAAGGTCGGCGATCGGACGCGCCTGTTGTCACTGATGGAAGAGATAAAAGGATGCCTGATCTCTCTTTTGTTCTAAAGGAGAACGTGGCGTGGAAAGAGTTGCTCCGAGCTCTTGCCCTGGGGAGGGTTCCTCACGCCCTTTCCGTGATTTTGCCTTGGGAATTTGCGGAGACGTTTGCGGCGCTTTACGCAAAAAGAATCCTCTGCTCGTCGGGAACGGGAGAAGATGTCTGTGATTCGTGCAGGATGTGGGGAACGGACGGGCATCCCGATCTCATCGTCCTTGGCGATCGGGAAAAAGCACCGGCTGTGGCGGAATGCGTCCCTTTGCACGGACAACTCTCGTTGCGACCGGTCATCGCTCCCCGCAGGCTTGCGGTCGTCTTTCGGGCAAACGAGCTTCTCGGCCCCTCGGCGGCAGCGCTGCTGAAGATTACGGAGGAGCCGCCGCTCGGCGGTTGTCTCCTTTTTTTGGCTGAACGTGACAACGTACTGCCGACCATCGCAAGCAGAACATGGACCCTTCGGCTCGATGCTTCACCGGAGAGGGTCGAACCCTCCAGGCATCCCAATGATGCGGCGGAATGGGCTGCCTGGCTGGAGAAAACGAAGAAATACACGGTGAAAGATTTCGCCGCCGAGGCTGCAGGATGGGTGACACCGCATGGCGATCGTTGTGACAAAGCGCTTGCGGCATCGATCGACAATCTGTTTTCGCTTGCGGAGAAAAGGCGGATGCCGGCCTCGATGCTGCAAGATGCGTTGTTCGCACTCCTGGAGGAGGGAGTAGAGGTTGGAGACATTTTTGGCGACCTACGGGAAACCTAGGTTTTTGGGTATTGTAAAGCTCGAGGAGAGCGACTACGATTCCGTAAAAAAGTTGCGTTTGGCGGTGGTCTCCTCCCACAGGGGGAAAGAGTTTGCAGAGCTCGTGGGTAGGTTGAACGAAGAACAGGAGTCGGCATATCGTAGACTCCGATCGATCTCCGAGCATGGGGAGGGACCGATTCGGGGTGGAGACCTTGTCGTGACGGATTTGGATTTTCTCAGACCTCCGGACGAAGAGGATTTCCGGCTAAAAGAGTCGCATGACGCGTCGGAACGGGAGTCGCTTCTTTCCGCGAGAGAGCTTGCCGTGTGGCATAAACTCCCTATCAAGTTGATCGATGCGGAGATTCTTCTGGACGAGAAAAAATTGTTTTTCTACTTCACTTCGGAGCAGAGGGTCGACTTCCGCACTCTGGTCAAGGATCTCGCACGCAAGTTCAAGACACGCATCGAGCTTCGGCAAATGGGTGTTCGAGACGAGGCCAGAATCATACGGGGGATCTCTTCCTGCGGACTTCCTTGCTGTTGTAGTTATTGGCTGAACCAGTTCGCCCCCATCGGAATAAAAATGGTAAAAGAGCAGAACATCGCGTTAAACCCGACAAAGATATCCGGTATATGCGGGCGATTGATGTGTTGCATGGGATTTGAGCACAGAACGTACAAAGATCTTTGGACCGGCTTGCCGGGACCCGGCAGCCGGATAAAAACCCCAAACGGAAATTATGTGGTACTTTCCATGGATATCGTGAAAAACGAGGTTTTCTGTCATAGGCCGATGGGCGGAGATATTTCGGTACCTGTCGAACTGTTCGGCGAGTTCAGGCGAACCGTCATGGAGGGGGGCGAATGGGAGCCGCCGGAGAAGGAGCATCCGGAGGAAAGACTCAGGGCTGACAGGTGTGCCGGTTGTCGAGCCAAGTCCGCCAGTCCGCTTAAAGAGACGATGTCCGCTCTTCCCGCTGCGGCGGAATCCGACAAGACGTCGTTCAAGAAAGAGAAAAAGGGGGAGAGGGCTCCCAAAAAGCGATCCGGTCGAAGGCGCAGTCGCCGAAATACGAGAGAAAGCGATGGCAGCAAGGCCGAAAAGACGACCAAAGACCTTCTCGTTGGTGGTGATCCCAGGAGGGACGACGGCATTCTTTCGTTGACGGGAACGGTTCCCCCTGCGCGCGAGCAGAGAAGTACAAGGCACAAAAACACGCCGAAAACGCGACAGATTCCTCGTATGGCAGAAGCGGAAAGACAAGTGTCTTCTCCGGAGGAAAAGAGCGAAGAGCGGTTGCGGTTGAAACCGAGAAGACGCAGACGCAGGCGATCCAAAAGAGTCGACGACGGGAACACGCCACCGGAAGTCAATCGTCCTGCTCTGGAATAACGCAGGGAGGGAACCTGTTTTATGGGATTGTGGAACGGTTTTGTCGCGAAAATCAAAAATACGGCCAACAGGTGGTCTCGAGATGTCTCCAATCTATTCTCCGATCGACCCATTACCGATGTCTTCTGGGAGGAGCTGGAAGAGGTCTTGATTTCGGGTGATGTGGGGATGGAGACGACGGAGTCTTTGATCGACGATTTGCGAACGCTGTCGCTGGACAACCGTATCGCCCACACGATAGAACTGAAACGGGCTTTTGCGGATATGCTGGTCAAACGCCTCGAGGGAATACCTCGTACCGGCGCTCCGCTCGACACGTCCGGATCTCCCTCGATCGTCATGCTTGTCGGAGTGAACGGAAGTGGAAAGACCACGACGGCCGGAAAGCTCGCCCACATGCTCAAAAAAAGCGGGAAAAGCGTGATCTTGGCCGCTGCCGATACCTATCGTGCCGCCGCCATAGAACAGCTGAAGGCTTGGGGGCAGAAGGTGGATGTCAGGGTGGTTGCACAAAGCCACGGCAGCGACTCGGCCGCCGTTGTCTTCGATGCGATTCAGGCCGCACGTGCGACGAAGACCGATGTGGTGATCGTAGATACGGCTGGAAGGCTTCATACCAAATCCAATCTTATGGACGAGTTGGCGAAGGTTCGAAGGATCGTCGCAAAAGAAATGGGAGAGACGCCAGTTGAAGCGCTTTTGGTGCTCGACTCGGTGATGGGGCAGAACGGGTTTGTTCAGGCCGAAGCGTTTAATAGGGCGACGACGTTGACGGGAGTGATTTTAACCAAATTCGACAATACTGCAAAGGGCGGAATTGTGATCAGCATATCCCAAAAACTGAAGCTTCCGATCCGGTACGTCGGATTGGGGGAGGGAATGGACGACCTCGAACTGTTTTCTCCGAAGGCGTTTATAACGGCTTTGCTCGACCTGGAACCCGAAGATGAAATTGGTGCGTAACGAAAGAGTCAAGGGCGACTCCCTCTTTTTTTCGTCTACCGTGCAGGAGGTTCTGAGGACACTCTACCTGTACGGTGTCGATTATCTTTTGGTCGTAAGGGAGAATTGCGAGAGGTTGTTGCACAAAGACCAGTTTGTGGCGTTCCTTGAGCTGGGGAGAGAGCGTGCGACGCTGGAGGATGTCCTCTCGGTCTTTCTTGTGGGGCATCTTGTTTCGAGGGCGGACATGGAGAATGTTCCACCGGACACGGACCTGTTGATCTTTGACGGAAACGAGTTGAGCGAGACGACCTTTCGGGAGTATCGTGAGAGACGATTGCAGGAGACGACGGTCGTTCTGCCTGAATGGTGGGATGTACCCCTGCCGCTGATGAACATAAGAGGCGACGAGATATCTCTGAACGAGACGGCGCGGAAACTTTTGCCGCAAGAGCCCGCAATGCTGAAGGAAAAAGCCCGAAAAATCCTCCGCGAAGGAATCATCGCGATCAGGGACAAGAAAGAAGAGAAAACCCTGTCGCTTTTGCCTCTCACGGAGGAAACGTTTTTGTTGGAGGACGTATCGGGGGACTTCGAGATGGCCCAGGATCTGCTGTGGTGGGCGGCCGCAGGGAGAGCCCTGACTCGCAGGATGGAGGAGAACGGCCTCGTCTTGAAACGGCTTCTACCGGATGAACGCCCGCCGGAGAACACGGTCGAATTGATCCCTTGTTCCTGGGAAGGAGAATCCATGGGCAAGATCGCAGTTTTGCTTCCTGCCGAAGAGGGGACCGCAAAACCCGAGGGGAAACCGGGCAAAAGGGGTCCGAAAAAAAGAACGGTGGCAGGAGGTTTCCATAGCCCCGATTCATTCGTGGACGGAGAACCCCAAAGTGGAGACTCCAATGAAAAGCGGTGAAGGTGGGAGACACCCGATGATAAAACTCATCGTGGGGTTGCTCTATCCCGAATCGGATCCTGGTCTGAAGGACTGGAGCCGAGCGCTTCTGGAGGAGGATTTCGGTGAAATCGAAAGAGAAAGTCCCGCATTCTCTTTTGATTTCACCGATTATTATCGAGCGATAGCGCCGAAGTTGCTTCGTCGCTTTTTTTCTTTCAAGGCGTTGTGCATCCCCGATCTGATCGGGTGGAAAAAAAAAGCTTTGTCGATGGAGGCGGTTTCGTCGAAAAACCGAAAGTCCGGCCGGAGGGTGAACGTCGATCCCGGTTATCTGGACGGTGCGAGGTTGGTTCTTGCTTCCACAAAGGACAACGCTCACAGAATCTATCTTGGAGAGGGGATCTTTGCAGAGGTTACCCTCTGTCGCAGAAAGAACGCTTGGGTGGGGTTTCCCTATACTTTTCCGGATTTCCGGAGCGGCGTCTACGATGCCTTTCTCGATGACGTCAGGATAGACTGGTTGCGCGACATGAGAAATGCAGGATAGGAATTGGAGGACGAAAAGGTGATCGACAAATATCGCACCGATGCGATGGACAGAATCTGGTCCGATGAAAACAGGTTTTCACGCTGGTTGGAGGTGGAACTGGCCGTCTGCAGAGCATGGAATGAGGAGGGCGTCCTTCCGCCCGGTGCCATGTCCGTGATAGAAGAACGGGCCGGTTTCGACCTGGCCCGCATCGCCGAAATAGAGTCCGTCACGCAGCACGATGTCATTGCCTTCGTCAGCGCCGTGGCGGAAAAAATAGGTCCCGAGGGAAGATTTGTGCATCTCGGTTTGACGAGCAGCGACGTGATCGATACGGCGGCCTCTCTTTTGCTTTCCGAAGCGCTTGATGTTATTATCGATACGGCGGGTGCTTTACGTGACTCCATCGGAGAGCTTGCCTGGAAGTACAGATATACTCCCACGGTGGGGCGGTCTCATGGGATTCATGCGGAACCGACCACGTTCGGCCTCAAGATGCTCGGCTACGTCTCCGAGATCGAGCGGGATATTTCAAGATTGAGCGAGACGAAGTCTTCCGTCAGAGTGGGAAAATTGTCGGGTGCTGTCGGGACCTATGCCAACTGTCCTCCGAAGATCGAAAGCAGGGTTTGCGAGCGCTTGAATTTGACGCCCGAACGGGTGGCGACTCAGATTGTACAAAGGGATCGGCACGCCAGAGTGCTTACGGACCTTGCGATATACGGAGGGGGGCTCGAACGCCTGGCGACGGAGGTGCGGCACCTGCAGCGGACTGAAGTGATGGAGGCGCAGGAACCGTTCGGTAAAGGACAGAAGGGCTCTTCCGCCATGCCGCATAAAAAAAATCCGATTCTCACCGAGAGAGTGAGCGGAATGGCGAGAGTGTTGAGAAGTTACGCCACCGCGTCGCTCGAGAATATCGCTCTCTGGCACGAGCGGGACATCAGCCATTCGTCGGTCGAACGCATCATATGGCCCGACGCCTTTCATTTGGCACACTACATGACGCTTGTCATGAAAAGGGTGATCGACGGACTCGAGGTCAACGAAACACGACTGCGAAAAAATCTCGATATCACAGGGGGGTTGTTGTTCAGTGGACGTGTCTTGTTGGCGCTTGTCGAATGGGGTTTCACGAGAGAGGAGGCGTATCGGATCGTTCAGGAAAACGCCATGCGTTGTTGGGAGTCCGTCAACTCGGGGAAATCGATACTGTCGCTTGACGCGCTTCTTGCATCGGACGCCCGCCTGATTCCCTTTCTGGAGAAAGAAGGAAGGGATTTGCGGGGCTTGTTTGACATCGGACATTTTTTTAGGTATGTGGACGAAATATTTGCTCGTTTTTCGTTTTTCGAACGATATCGCGAATCGACGGGAGGTATTTGTGATGTCCAGTCCGGACAGAAATATGGCTCTTGAGATGGTGCGCGCTACGGAGGCTGCGGCAATGGCTGCCAGCAGATGGATGGGGCGAGGAGACAAAAACTCCGCGGATGGCGCCGCGGTAAACGCCATGAGATTCATGTTGAACACGGTCTATATGGATGGGAAGGTCGTCATCGGGGAAGGGGAGAAGGACGATGCGCCCATGCTGTTCAACGGCGAGAAACTGGGGAGGGGTTGTGAACCCAGTGTCGATATCGCGGTCGACCCCATAGACGGCACTCGACTCACGTCTCTCGGACTTCCCAATGCGGTCAGCGTGGTCGCTTTTGCGGACAGAGGATCGATGTACGATCCGAAACACATCTTTTACATGGATAAAATTGCAACCGGGCCGGAGTCGGCGGGGGCGATCGACCTGGATGCGCCGATTTCGGAGAACATCAAAGCCGTCGCAAAAGCACGGGGAAAAAGGGTTGAGGACGTTACGGTCGTTGTGCTCGACAGACCGAGGCACGAGAACATTCTCAAAGAGATTCGCGCGATGCGGGCCCGTATAAAGTTGATTATGGACGGAGATGTCGCTGGGGCCATTTCGACGTGCAAACAGGACTCCGGCATAGATCTGATGTTGGGAATCGGAGGATCTCCGGAAGCTGTCATTACAGCCTGCGCGATCAAATGCGTCGGAGGGAACATGCAGTGCAAGCTGTGGCCGCGAAACGACGAAGAGGCGAACAAATGCCGCGAATTGGGAATGGATCTCAAGCAGGTGCTCACGATCGACGATCTCGTCGCAAGCGATAACGTATATTTTGCGGCGACCGGCATAACGGACGGGGATCTGTTGAGTGGTGTAAAATACGTTGGAGACAAGATCAAGACGTCATCGATGGTCATGCGTTCGAAAAGCGGGACGATCCGCTACATCGACGCCACGCACAAACAGAAGAAACTGGAGTCGTTCGGCAGCATCAATTACTGATGGGGACACGAGGACGGAGATGCCGTGTAAAAACCATGCCGCAGATCTGGTGTTTCATTTCGGATCGCTGCGGTTTTCCCCATCCAAGTGAGAAACGTGGTTTCGACGTCAGGGGCGGTCACATGGGTCCGCCCCTGTGTTTTTTTGCAGGCAGCGTCTGTAAATCCATGAGGACGACGGTGTGGATGGCATCCGCCATTGTGCTTGCGGTTTTTTGTGTGTGCACGAGGCATCTTGAAGGAACTTCATTTTTATGGAATCAATCGAAAAAACTTATAAAATCATGTGATTATTTTATTTTCGAATGAAAATTTCACCGGGATCGCTTTATTGTTCGACAAAGAAGCGATATCACGTGATAGAATACGATCGAATGAATGAGTTTCATTGCGGATATCTGTGGAAATCTTAATCTGTGGGGGCGTAAACAATGGCAGAAAACGCCGCTTCAGCCGGCGGCCCGGTAACGAAATATGCCGATGTAGGTTTGGCCGTACTGCTCGTTTTGGTCGTCGTCATGATGATCATACCGGTACCCACGCCAATGTTGGATATTCTTCTTGCCACCAACATCACCTTTGGCGTGGTGGTCCTGCTGGCGACGTTCTATGTAAACGGCGCACTCGAGATCGCGGCTTTCCCGACCATCATTCTCATGGCAACCCTCTTTCGACTGGCTCTCAACATTTCGACGACTCGGCAGATCCTCCTCGCCGGCTACGCGGGGGAAGTCGTAAATGCCTTTGGTTTCTTTGTCGTCGGTGGAAACTACGTCGTCGGCGGCGTCGTATTTCTCATCCTGGTCGTCATACAGTTTTGGTCATCACGAAAGGTTCGGAACGAGTGGCGGAGGTCGCGGCTCGGTT
>DAIPHL010000009.1:0-26051 GCA_036771375.1 Synergistaceae bacterium
GGACGAGGGCGACCTTGTCCTGGACAACTGCCTCGGTTCGGGGACGACGGCCATCGCCTGCGAGAAAAACCGCAGGCGATGGATCGGGATCGAGAAGGAATTGAGTTACTTCGAGATGGCGAAGGAGCGGTTACGCGGTCTTGTCCTTGAAGAAAGGCAGGCCGAATAGGTTGCACGCGGCGACGGCGATGCCGAACAGAACGTAGCCGATCACGGCGAGCGCGACTATGGCCGCCACCAGAAACGGGGCCAGGACAAAAGAAAAGAGTGCTCCCACTATCGCGAAGACTATGGCGAGGATGGCGGTGCAGAAGCACGCGGTCAGAAAACTCATTTCACCGAAGTACATAAGCGCGACGACGGCCACGATGATGATGGCCGTTGTGCCTAAACCGGCAAAGGCAGAGGAGGTGCTCTGATTGTCGAAAACTTTAGCCGTCGGACTCGTCATTGGGGCATCCCTCGCTTCCAGTGTGGGTTCAAGCATCAAAAGCGTTGGAGATAAGTTATCACAACTCCAGAAAAAAAGCGAGGGTTTAAAGGCCGGCGCTGCTCTTGGCAAATCCTTTCAAGACTTAAAAGCGGAGACGTTGCGGGTCCGACAGGAGTATGAGAAGACCGGGTATAAGAGCGCGGAGCTCGGCAACCGACTCCGCGCGCTGCAGCGGGCCACGCGCGAGGCCGGGCGTGAAGCGCAGAAATACGGTTTCGAACTTGGCAAAGCGGCAAAACAGACGAAATACCTCGAAACGATGTCTGCACAGGCCGAGGCCCGTGTTGGACGCATGCAGGCCCGCATGGCGAGAAAACAGGAGCGCGGGGAATTGCTCGGCAAGCTGAAATGGACGGCCGGAACCGGCGTCGCGCTCGGCGCTACGCTACGCCCCGCCATTGCGTTCGAGGAAACCTTCGCCGGCCTGCGTAAGGTACGCGACATGAGTGACGCCGAGGCGGAGCGTATGAAGCGTAACCTGCTGGATATCTCCACCCACATCCCCATGACGGGCGAGGCGCTGACGCAGATTGCCGTCTCCGCCGCGCAGATGGGTATCAAGAGCGAGCAGGCCATTCTGAACTTCACGGCCGCCGCAGCAAAGATGGGCGTCGCCTTCGACATTCCGGCGGAGGAGGCCGGGCGCGCGATGGCCGAGATTCGGAATTCCTCCGGCCTCACGCAGGAACAGGTGCTTCAGCTCGGAGACGCGATCAATCACCTCTCCGACAACACGGCGGGCAAAGCGCCGCAGATCGTCGAGTTCATGAGGCGCGTAGGCGGCGCGGGAAAGATCGCCGGGATCGCACCGGAGAAACTGGCCGCCCTCGGCACGGCGTTCGACGCAGCGGGTGTCGCCCCGGAACGTTCGGCGCGCGCCGTCAACGACCTCGTCATGCGGCTGTCGCGCGTCAATGGAGAGTCCAAATCGGTCCGGGCGGCGTTTCAGGCGATGGGATACGACACGGCGGAGCTGCAGAAACGCATGCTCGTCGACCCAAACGGGACGATCCTCGAGTTTCTCGAGCGCGCCGGACGGCAGAAGAACGTCCTCGCCTCCCTCTCCGGTACCATCGGAGCGGGGTTTGCAGACGAGATCGCCATGGTGGTCGGCAATGTCGACAAGTACCGGGAAGCGCTCGACCTCGTGAGTAAGAAGAGCAACTACACCGGCTCCATGCAACGGGAGTTCGAGAACCGTTCGAAGACGGCGGCGAATTCGCTCCAGCTTCTGCGCAACCAAGTCAACCGCATCGCCGTCACTGTCGGCAGCGTCTTCCTGCCGCACGTGGCGGAGGGAGCCAAGGCGCTCGGCGACGTCGTCGGCAAATTTGCGAGATGGGCGACGGAGAATCCAAAGACGATCAAACTCATCGGATCGATCGTTGCCGGGTTCATCGGCATGAAGGCGGCCTTTCTCGTCGGGCACATCGGACTGTCGCACATGATAGATGGTTTCAGTCTTCTGAACGACGGCTTCCAGATGATACGCCCATCGACGATCCAGGCGGCGCTCGGCGTCATAAAGATGAAGGGCGTCGGCGGAGTCGTGGCGGGATTGCTCGGTCCGCTTTCGAAGCTGAAAGGCGGCTTCCTGAAGGACGTCGGCGCGATCCGCAGCGCTGCTAAATTTGTCGGGACCAGCTTTCTCTCCGTCGGAAAGGGCGTTGCCACAGGCTTCAAACTCCTCGGCGGCGGTCTTTTGAGTTTCGTCAAAATCATCGGGGTCGGAATCAAGGCCGTCGGTGCAGCCATGGTGGCAAATCCGGTTATCCTGGCGATCGGCGCTGTCGTCGCGCTCGTTGCCGGCGCTGTGTACCTGATCTGGAAACATTGGGACAAGGTGAAGGTCTGGCTCGGCGCTTTCTGGGAGGGCATAAAAACACGTTGGAGCGGCGCGATTGAGTGGATCGGCAAGACGGTCTCCGGCATCGGGGAGGCGATAAAAGCTCCGTTCGTCGCAGCGTTCGAGTGGATAGGGAGCAAGATCGACTGGATCAGGAGCAAGTGGGAAGGGTTCAAGAGCGTCTTTTCATTTGGCTCATCTGCTGCAATCGGAGGCCCGAACGGAAACGCGGCCATCGGTGCGTCGCTGCCCGGCCACGCAATCGGCGGCGTTTTCGACAGAGAGCACGTGGCAGCTTTTTCGGAAGGAAACAAGGAGGAGGCGGTCATTGCCCTCGAGGGCGACAAGGATCGCGCCCGTTCGATTTGGGCCTACAGCGGCGAGAAGCTGGGCATGCTCGGCAGAGGGCGGGTGTCGGGCGCTGAAACCTCATCGAGATTCGTCTATATTGCACCGGGTGCGATTCAGGTCAACGCCGCACCCGGCATGGACGAGAGCGCGCTTGCGGACGAAGTCCTGCGCCGGCTCGAACGGATCATCAAACAACGGCAAGGGAGGTCTTACAGCGATGTTGCTTTCGCTCGGTGACTTTAGATTTTCGGTCGATACCGCCGCCTATGACGAGCTCAATATCGACTCCGGATACCCCTGGGCGAAGGTCGATCGCCTCGGCAACACGCCGCAACTACAGGCTATGGGGAAAGAACACCGGACGATTTCCCTCAAGGGCGTCGTCTACACAACCTACCGGGGCGGCGCGGCTCAAATCGAGACGTTGCGCGCCATGGCCGGCAGAATGGAGCCGCTCGAACTCGTGACCGGCGACGGCCGCGCTCTGGGAAAGTGGTGCGTGACGAAGATCGGGGAGGCCGACTCCGTCTTTTTCAGGGACGGTGTGCCGCAGAAGCAGACATTCAATATCGATCTGGAGAGGTTTAGCTCATGAGTACGCGGATTATGGCGGTGGACGGCGATCGTGTCGACCTCATCTGTTGGCGGCATTACGGATCGCTCGTCGGACGGATCGTCGAACGCGTCCTCGAGGCCAATCCCGGCGTCTCGATGGTGACGGAACTATCTGCTGGTCAGATGATCTCCTTGCCGGAGATAGAGCCTGTCGAGTTGGAGCGGTCGCTATGGTAGATCGTTTTACACCCGATTTTAGAGTAGAAATTGATGGGATAGACCGGACGCGCAATGTCTGGGAATATCTGGAGTCCATTCAATACGACGACGCCGAGAGCGGCGAGAGTGACAGTCTGAATCTAATCGTAGCAAACGATCCGCCTTTTACGATCCCTCGTCCCGGAGCGGAGGTAAAATTCTGGCTCGGCTGGAAGGAAAGTGGACTGAAGTTCTTCGGCACGTTCGTGGTAGATAGCAGTTCCATCGAGTTAAACCCGGCCAAGATGAGCATATCTGCCAAAAGTGCCAACTTCAACAGTTCGGCGAAGGGGTCGAAAGATGAAAAAGAGCGACGCGATCGCGAATGGGAGAACGTCACCCTGGCCGATATCGCCGCCAAGATTGCGGCAGAACACGGCGGCAACTCTAAGGTCGAAGTGGACGTACACTATCCTCATATCGCCCAGACCGGAGAGAGCAATCTCTCCTTTCTGCGACGTCTCTCCGCAGAGATGGGAGCGACGTTTGCGGTCAAGGACAACACGATCCTGATTTACCCGCCGGACAAGGGCAGCCGTCCGGCGGCGACGCTCGTCTACAGCGAGAGTGTGTCTGGAAGCTTCACCGCCAAGGCGCGCGAGGAGTATTCCGAGACCGAGGCCAAGTGGTGGGACAAGCGGGAGGCCCGCGAGAAGAAAGTCTCCGCCCAAAGAAAGCAGAAAGACAAGTGGGGGAACTCGGCGGGTTCGGGCATGGCAAGAAACGGCCCGGGGACGAAACATATCACAAAGAAGCGCTATCACTCCGCCAGCGAGGCGAAGACGGCGGCGGACAACCACATGATCCTCCACGAGCGCGGAGAGTTCGAGGCCGACCTCACCCTCCCCGGCGATCCGAATCTCGTCGCCGGAGCCGAGATAACCCTCGAAAGATTCAGGCCGGAGAACATCAACGGAAGGTATCTGGCCAAGACGGTAAGTCACTCGGTGACGAAGAGCAGATGGACGACGAGTATCACGCTGGAAAGCATATGAGAAAAGATAACTAAGAGTAGCTATATATAGCTCAGTAAGAAGTTATCCACACTCGCAAAAATTCTCATCTTGTGGCAACAAAATTCTCATTTGCCGTGGCAATTGTCAATGATTCCGTCCGCCTCCATCTGGCGGAGAGAGTCAGTCAACACCTTTTGGTTGATCCCTTCAAGGTTTTTATGCAGTTCATTGAATCGCCAAGGGCGCACAAGCAGATTCCGTATAATAAGCAGCTTCCACTTGTTGCCGATCAGCTGAACCGTAGTTGCCACCGGGCAATCCGGCAGTTCGTCTTTTGTTTTCATGGGAACACCTCATTGCTTTCATATTAGATGTTGCACTTATATTATACTGTAACACTCTTGTAAAATCAATAGAACTGGCTCAGCTCATAAAAAAGATGCATTTTATTTTTGACGCGTAGCACCTACGGTCACACAAGGCTTACAAATAGGTAACCATAGTTACAAAAAGGTGCGTACTTGTGCGCCTTTCAGGGATCCGTATAATAAAAATTGCAGAGAGCAAACGCCCTCTGACTACAATCAAAATCAAGGAGGAACAAACCATGGCACTTTCCAATCTGTTCGGATGGGGCAAGAAAGAGGCTCCCGCTTCTGCCTGCGGCGCAGCCGACAAGCCGGAAGAAAAACCCGCAGCTTGCAGTTCTGCCTGTGGTGCAGCCGACAAGCCCGCCGAGGCTCCCGCGGCCTGTGGTGCAGCTGACAAGCCTGCCGAGGCTCCCGCGGCCTGCGGCGCGGCTGACAAGCCGGAAGAAAAGCCCACAGCCTGCGGCTCTGCCTGTGGCGCTGGCGACAAGTAATCGCCTCTCCCCCGCCCAAAACCGTTCCCGGTGGGAAAATTCTTGTCGGGAACCTCATTTATCACTCGGCCATCCCGATTTACATA
Organism: Synergistaceae bacterium; assembly: GCA_036771375.1. GTDB lineage: Bacteria > Synergistota > Synergistia > Synergistales > Synergistaceae > DAIPHL01. The sequence goes on from DAIPHL010000009.1 coordinate 5,408, forward strand.
GAAACAGAGAATTCAAAAGGTGACGACGATATGAAACAGTATTTTTCCTTTCAATGGCATATTACGGATGAGTGCGACCAGCGGTGCAAGCACTGCTATATCTTCTCCGGTGATCTTTGCCGAAAGCTGGACAGCATGACATGGAAACGGATGCAGGATACCTTCTACAACTGCCTTGACTTCTGCGAGGTGTATGACAGGCTTCCGTATTTCTATCTTACCGGCGGCGATCCGATTCTACATCCTGACTTTTGGAGGTTGCTGGAACTGTTCCACGAACACAATATTCCGTTCACGATCATGGGGAACCCTTTTCATCTGAACGATCAGGTCTGTCGAGAACTGAAATACTACGGCTGTGAGAAATACCAACTCTCGCTGGACGGCCTTCGGGAAACCCACGATTGGTTCCGCAAGCCGGACAGCTTCGACTGCACGCTTGAAAAGATCGGCAGCATCAAGCGTGCCGGTATCCGCAGCGTCATCATGACCACGGTATCCAAGCAAAACTATATGGAGGTACCCGGCATCATCGACGCCGTGGTCAAGGCAGGAGCCAATATCTTCGCTTTTTCACGCTATGTCCCCTCTGGCGGCGAACTGGACACCGGCATGACGCCGCAGGAATACAGAGGCCTCCTCGCTGCCTGTGACAAGAAGTTCAAAGAATACGAAGCCGAGGGCTGCGATACCTACTTCAACAGGAAGGATCACCTGTGGACGCTTTATGAATATGAAACCGGAGAATTTCAAATCCCCGCCTATGCTTGCGACGGGATGATCTACGGCGGCTGCAACTGCGGCAACTGTCATGTGACAATCCTGCCCACCGGCGATATATACGCCTGCCGCCGTGTGGCGGACAGCAAGGTCGGCAACGTGCTTGAAGACCGGCTTGCCGACGTGTGGGTCACGAGCATGGAGACATACCGTAATTACGATGAATTTTCCAAATGCTCCCGCTGCAAGCTCAGACAGTTCTGCCGTGGCTGCCCCGCCGTAGCAAAGGGCTACACCGGAGATTTCTACGGTGACGATCCCCAATGCTGGGCAAGCGGGAAAAACGGCCTGCTGATGCCGAAAGAAGAGAGGAAGATCGGATGATTGATATCAAAACCTGCCTGAAAAAGCTGGGTTATGTCGGCGTACTGGATTTTGCCACCGTGGACGAGGACGGCGCGCCGCAAGTACGAAACATCAGTGCCATACACTATGAGGGGACGACGCTGTACTTTCTGACTGCAAGAGGAAAATCCTTTGCCCGACAGCTCAAGGCCGACGGCAGGGTGCAGATTCTCGGATATACGAAATACAAGGAAACAATCCGACTGTCCGGCAGAGCCGCGGAGGTGCCAAAGGACGAGCAGGTCAAGTGGCGGGATGTGCTTTACGCCGAGCAGCCGTATTTAGAGAACGTCTATCCGGGCGAGACGAAAAACATCGACACGATGTTCATGCTGAAGGATTACACTATCGAGTATTTCTGCCTGTCCACACGCCCGATCACACGGGAATGCTTTACCGTGGGCGACGCAAAGCTAAAAAGGAAAGGCTACTACATAAGCGATGACTGTATCGGCTGCGGCACCTGCCAGGGCGTATGTCCGCAGAGCTGTATTGAGGAAGGGAATCCCTTCGTCATCCGACAGAACAACTGCCTGCAATGCGGGAACTGCTTTGAGAATTGCCCTGTCGAAGCGATCCGGAGATATTGAGATGAAAATGATGAAAGCTGTATTATTGGATAAGATCACTGAGACAAACGACGTTGTTTTGTCCGAATATGCCGTCCCGGAGGTGCGCCCCGGCTGGGTGCTGGTGAAGGTAAAGGCCTTCGGGCTCAACCACTCCGAGAAACTGCTGCGCCTGAATGAGATCCGGGCAGAGTATATTCAAAAACCCATCATCCCGGGCATTGAGTGCGTGGGGGAGATCGTTGATCCCTCTGATAGCGGTCTTTCCATCGGGCAAAAGGTTGTCGCTCTGATGGGCGGCATGGGACGCTCCTTTCATGGCAGCTATGCCGAATATGCGCTGCTGCCCAGGCAGACCGTCTTCACGGTGGAAAACGATCTACCGTGGGAAGCGCTTGGCGCCGTTCCCGAAACATATTACACGGCATGGGGCTCATTGTTTGAATGCCTAAACCTGACCGAAAAGGATATGCTGCTGATCCGTGGAGCGACCTGCGCTCTCGGCTATGCTTCCATACAGATTGCCAAAGCCTTTGGCTGCAAGGTGATCGCTACGACGCACAGAGAAGATAAGTTGCCGCTGATTGCCCAAGCGGATGAAGCAGTGGTCGACGACGGCAAGCTGACCGGCAAGATTCACGGTGCGACGAAGGTCCTTGACCTGATCGGTCCCCGAAACCTGAAGGACACGCTGACCGCCGTGAAAAAGGGTGGCATCGTCTGTCAGACGGGACTCTTGGGCGGTGTGTGCACGCTGAACGGATTCGATCCCATCAAGGACATCCCCAACGGCGTGTATCTCACCGGCTTCTTCTCCAACTACCCCACGCAGCAGATCATGGACGACATCTTTACTTTCCTGAATGAGAATAGACTCGTTCCGGCAAGCGGCAAGGTGTTTGATTTTGAGCATATCCGCGACGCCGTTATTACGCAGGACGAAGGCAGTATCAATGGAAAGATCGTGATAAGGTTATAACTGTAAAGGGCGGTGAGGCGATATGATCATCAATACCGGGCAGAGAACGGACATCCCGGCCTTCTATGCCGAGTGGTTTGCAAACAGGCTGGAAGAAGGCTTTGTCTGTGTCCGCAATCCCTATAACCCGAATCAGGTCAGCCGCTACCGCCTCGATCCCTCCGTTGTGGACGTGATCGGTTTCTGCACAAAAAATCCCGCACCGATGTTCCCTTATATGGATTCGATGAAGGATTACGGACAATACTGGTTCGTCACCATCACGCCTTACGGGCGGGATATTGAGCCGCATGTGCCGGATAAGCATCGTCTGCTTGACGATTTCAAGAAGCTGTCCGACAGGATTGGCATCAACTCTGTCGGCTGGCGCTATGATCCGATTTTCATTTCGGAGCGATACACCACGGATTATCATCTCAGGGCTTTTGAGCAAATTGCGTCCACATTGGACGGTTACACGAAAACCGCAGTGATCAGCTTTATCGACCTGTATCCGAAGGTCAAACGAAACTTTCCGGAAGCGCAGGAGGTCACAAAGGAACAGCGCCTGACGCTGGGCAAAGAGTTCATTGAGATTGCCTCTGCCCACGGCATGACGGTCAAGCCATGCGCGGAGGGGGACGAGCTTGACGCCTACGGAGCCGATTGCGGTGGATGTATGCGGGTCAGCGATTACGAAAAAGCCATCGGCAAGCGCCTGAACGCGCCCAAAAGAAAGGGCGCGAGGGCGGAATGTGCCTGCTATCTCTCCTGCGACATCGGCGCTTACAACACCTGCAAGCATCTGTGCAGGTACTGCTACGCAAACGCGGAACCGTCGAAGGTGCTGGCGCAGAGCCGCCTGCATGATCCCAAATCTCCTTTCCTGATCGGAAATTACAAGGACGAAGATATTATCCATGATGTGCCTCAAAAGTCATGGATCGACGGGCAGACAAGCCTCATGATTTGACAGAAGGTGAGACTATGGACCAAACGGAAAAACGGCTTTATCTCATCCGGTCTCTTTTGGATGAACAGCCGAGGTATCGAGATATGGAAATCCCATCCGATGAGATGGAGCAAAGGAAACTGCTGCGAAGCCTGTTCAACATCCGTATGCCCGCCTGGATAAGCGAAGATTTCCTCAAAGTGCAGGACGAATACCTGCAAGAGGAAACACGGCGGAAGGGCGTCACAGAGCTTGCAGACCTGACGCCCCTGGAACCGGAAATTTATCTCTGGCAGGGAGACATCACAACGCTTGTCTGTGACGCAATCGTCAACGCCGCAAACTCCGGCATGACGGGCTGCTATCAGCCCTGCCATAGCTGTATCGACAATTGCATCCATACCTATGCAGGCATCCAACTTCGGAATGCTTGTGCTGAGCTCATGGAAAAGCAGGGATACGAGGAGCCGACGGGACAGGCCAAGATCACGCCCGCATACAATCTTCCCTGCAACCATGTGATCCATACCGTCGGGCCCATCGTGCAAAGGCAGCTGTCGATACGCCATGAGGAACAGCTCGCTTCATGCTACCGCTCCTGTTTGGAGCTGGCGGATGAAAACGGATGCAAAAGCATCGCCTTCTGCTGTATCTCCACCGGTGTTTTTGGTTTCCCGCAGGAACGGGCGGCGGAGATCGCCGTGCGGACGGTGAAGGATTATCAAACAAGCACACACAGCAATATTGAGGTGATTTTCAATGTTTTCAAGGAAGTTGATTACGAAATCTACCGGGACTTACTCGGATAATGTTAAACGGTTGAAACAAGCTTTTGCAAACGCAGATGCCGTTGTCATCGGCGCGGGAGCCGGGCTTTCCACTTCGGCAGGCTTCGTTTACAACGGGGAACGGTTTGAAAAGTATTTCTCTGACTTTGCGGCGAAGTATCGTTTTACGGATATGTATTCCGGTGGCTTCTATCCCTATTCCACACAGGAGGAGTTTTGGGCGTATTGGAGCCGCTATATTTGGGTCAACCGATATATGGACGCGCCGAAACCGGTATATGATGAGCTTCTGACCTTGGTAAGGGATAAGGACTATTTCGTCATTACCACGAATGTAGATCACTGCTTTCAAAAGGCGGGATTCGATAAAAAGCGCCTGTTCTACACGCAGGGTGATTACGGTTTGTTCCAGTGCAGCGAGCCGTGCCACAATAAAACCTATGGGAACGAAGATATGATCCGTACCATGGTGCTTGCGCAGGGTTGGGAGATCGGGGATGACAATGGATTGATCGTACCGGAAGGTGTCACACTGAGAATGACAGTTCCTGCCGGGCTGCTGCCCGTCTGCCCGGTATGCGGCAAGCCTTTGACCATGAATCTCCGCTCCGATGAGAAGTTCGTTGAGGACGGGGGCTGGCATAAGGCTACGGAGCGGTATGAAAACTTTCTTCGCACCCGAGGCGGTAAGATGTTGTTTCTGGAGCTCGGCGTTGGATATAATACGCCGGTCATCATCAAGTACCCCTTCTGGAACATGACGGCAAAGAACCCGGAATCCACCTATGCCTGCGTCAACTACGGCGAGGCCGTCTGCCCGGAGAATATTCAGGATCGCTCCATTTGTTTGGACGGGGATATTGGCCATGTGATAAAAACCCTGAAAAAATAGGCAGCGAGATTCGCACCTCGCCGCCATGCTTTATGCGTAGATAAGATCGTTGTTCACGATTTCCATTACCCTGTCTCGAATATTTCATCCGCTGTATCCACATCATTTGATTTTGCGCTTTGAGCTGTTCGGTGACGCCCTCACGAGCAGCCATCTGTCTTACAAATTTGTAAGCAGGAACATTTGTTCCTCAACTTGTTCGGCGATGTTAGCAAGGTAGGCATTCAGCCTTCTACTGGTCAATGGCTCCGTATACAGTGTCTTACGCTCCTTCTTGATATATCGCAGGCGCCGCTGCCCCCCCCAAATGCCGATGGGTTTTTCTTCTTCGGCTGGTACTGTCAGACAAGGTAATGTAGTAATCACCTTGTAGCTTGTACCATAAACCGTTGTTCTTATCGAAGAGATACTTGAAATCCTCCTGTACAATGTCGTTGTTGACCTATTCACACATATGTCACAGGCTCCCGATTGCCACACCTTGTATATCCTGTTATAGCATTATCTTGCCCTTGCTTTTGCCCTTATGGGCTGCCGGGGCATCGTTGAAATGATGTAACCTTTTTTTATATAAAGGGATTCGGCGAGTAGATTGCGAAAAATCCTTTGTTTTCAGCGGTTTTAGAGGATTTCATTAAAGCCCTATAATCACTGGCGAATGCCTATGATTTCGGGGATTTCAAATTCCGGTTCGTTCAGCTTAAAGAACGAAATAAAACCCATAGATATGGTCGCAATGGACAATCCGGTCGGATCGCCATAAAAGCCCCCTACAGACAGTCTCACTGCCCTCTTTTCCCCTGTCGATAAATGAGATAGATGAAAAAAGGCGCACCGACCATGGCCGTCAGGATGCCGATGGGAATCTCCATGGCCATGGCGCTGCGGGCGACGTCGTCCACCAGCAGGAGATAGGTCCCACCCAAAAGAACGCTGACCGGCAGCTGTATCCGATTGTCCGGTCCCACCAACATTCTCGCCGCATGAGGAATGATGAGGCCGACCCAACCGATCGTACCGCAGATCGATACCACGGTGGAGGTCAGCAACGTCGCACATACGATGATTGTCCGGCGCAACGCCGCGACGTTCACTCCCATCGACAGCGCTTCCTCGTCGGAGAGGAAAAGGGAATTGATCCTCCATCGCAAAAGAAACAGGGGAAGGGCTCCGACAAGAAAAGAAGGTAAAACCAGGGGGATGGAATGGGAGGTAAAGGAAGAGAGAGAGCCCATCAGCCAGAAGGTGATGGCAGGGAGCTTGCTGTAGGGATCCGCTACATATTTTATCAGGGAAATGAGCGCTTGAAAGAGAGCCTGCATGACCATTCCGGTGAGAACCAAAGTCAGCGCCGAGTTGCGGCGAGACCCGACAGCGGAACCGATGGCGCAGGTGAGCAATACGGCCAAAAGGCCAAAACCAAAGCTCGAAACCTGTACCGCGGTGTTCCCGCAATCGAGCATCAAACCCAGCGCCGCGCCGAAACCGGCCCCTGCGGTCGCCCCAAGAATGTCCGGGGACACCATCGAGTTTCTAAAGGTCGCCTGATACACACTGCCGGAAAGGGTGAGCGCGGCGCCGCCCCATAACGCACCGACGATCCGTGGCAGCCGGATGTTGAAAAACACTTTGTACGCACTTCTTCCCATTCCGGACGGGATCCCGGAAAAATACTCTCGGACCAACAACAGAACCTGCTTCGGCGTTATGGAGTACCGCCCAAGGAAGAACGATAAAAAGATACTTCCCAACATCAAAACGACAAGTCCCAGGAGAACGACCGCGTAACGGAATTTCCCTCTCTCTTTCGTCACAACATCCTCCCTTGTGCACGGCGCTCTGTGTTGACAACTTCATTTTTAGATGAGAACATTGATTGCAACATACTATCATATCCATCGGGGAGGCACAACACGCCATGAAGAAGAAACTCTTTTCGATCCTTGTTCTATGCTTCGGTTTTGCCGTTTTCGGACAAACCGTCTCGCCGATCGTCTCTTCCGCCGAAGCTGCGGCCGCGAAGGAAGCGACGGCAAAAGTGGAGTACAAGACGATCATCAACGTGGATGGAACGAAGATCACGGTCCCAACCGTTGTGAAGAGAATCGGCTGCCTCTTCGGACCTTCCTATGAAAGGGTCGTGCTTCTAAAAGCCGAGGACAGGATCGTTTTCGACGGAGACTTTCATATCTACAGCTGGCCCTGGTCGAACATCATCTACAAGCGCGTCAACGAGGTTCCCGGGATCAAAAACGCCCACAGCGAACCGAACATCGAGGATTTGATGCACTACGAGCCCGACGTGGTATTCAACTTCCCCAATCCGGTCACCACCAAGACGATGGAAACGGCGGGGATGAGCGTAGTCCCTCACTCGTCCAAAGGCGCTTATGACGATATCGTGAAGATGCTGGCCGTTTATGCCGAGGCCATCGGCGGAGAAGCGCCGAAGATTGCGAAAGACTACGCGGATTATTTCTACGAGCTGACCGATACGATCGCCAGGCGAGTGAAGGATGTGCCGAAGAACCAACGTCCCACCGTGTATTTCGCCAATCAGATGATCCTCAAGTGTTCCAACAAGACCGACATGATTCGTCGCTGTGGAGGGGTCGCCGTGGCGGCCAAGATCACCGCCAACTCCGCCATGATCGGAAAAGAGCAGCTCATCGAATGGAATCCCGATTACATCTTTGTCGATCATGCGGGCTCCTCCGGCAACGCCACCGCCGAGGAGGTCATCGCGGAGATGCTTAAGGATCCCGACTACGAGGCCGTGAAAGCGGTAGCCAAAGACAACATCGTCATCGTGCCGACGGGGGTGTTCTTCTGGGATTCCGGCGTACAACAACCCCTGCTCATGTTGCTCTTGGCCAAGACCATGTATCCCGAACGGTTCCGCGACATCGACATGAAAAAGACGCTGACGGATTTTTACTCCCGGTTCTTCTATTACAAGTTGACCGATAAACAGGCCAAAATGATCCTGGCACACCTGGACCCTCCGAGGTAAACGCTTTGGCGGCGATCACGGACATTCCAAGGCAGGAGGCGATACGGTTCATCGGTTCCCATCTCAAGGGCGGTCTCGGGACGGAATATCTCCCGCTGGAGGAGACGTGCGGCCGGGTCGCAGCCAAAGACATCCGTTCCAAACTCGATCTTCCGGCAACACCCTGCAGCCGGTGGGACGGGATCAGCTTCAACTTCGCACGCTACACCCGCGATCGTAGGAACTTGGAGGAGTGGGAAGAGGGCGTAGATTACGGCTTTACGAACACCGGTATCGGCATTTTCAACGACGACTTCGACACCATGGTGAAGATCGAGGACACGGACTTTCGCGACGGTCGATTACACGCGATTCGCCAGATCGAACCGATACGGCGGGGACAAAATGTGATTCCCGTGGGAGAGAGAATGAGGATCGGAGAGGTTCTCGTCGCGCGGGACACGCTGATTCGTCCCTCTCATCTGAATTTGATGGCCTCCGGCGGAAACCTGACCGTACCGGTCTACCAAAAGCCCGTGGTCGCTCTTCTGCCATGCGGCGACGAGTTGGTCGCCTGCAACGACACGCCCCTGACCGGACAAACCATCGAGTCCAACACCTATTCCATGCGTTCGAAGGTCGAACAGTGGGGTGGGAAGGCATTGCTTCATCCCATCCTGAAGGATGACTCTCTCGCTCTGCAAAAACAGCTTCGCCAGGCTGCGGAAACGGCAGACATCGTCGTAATCGGCGGAGGATCGGGACGTGGTCGTCGTGACCTGCTTCAGGCGTCCATCGCGGAGGTCGGCAAACTACATTTCTCCAGCGTGGAACACGGCCCGGGCAAACAAACCTGTTTTGCGGTCGTCGACGGCACACCCGTGATCGGCGTCGTAGGCCCTCCCGGCGGTGAGGAAATGACCTTCGATTTTTACGTCGTCCCCGCCATCCGAGCCACACTTCGTCAGAACCACCGAGAGACGATCGTCCCGGCGATCCTGGACGAGGATGTGCCGCCCCACATCCGGGTAGGCTTTTATTTCACCGTTTTGGTCTATCGAAACGAAGATCGCGAACTTCACGCCCGGGCGCTTCCCCATCATCGATTGGACCGCAGCATCGCGGAACACAACGGCTACCTTTACGTCCCCAAGGGAGGCCGGGGGTACGCAAAAGGAGACAGGGTTTCCGTCGAGCTGCGCATCGGATATGAAAACATCTAAATAAGCGGAGGCACACGCCAAAGCGACCGCCGCCAGTCGTCCGAGAAAATGTCCGTTTCGCAGTAGAGAGCGCTCCATAACATAGAGCCCTATGTACAACGGTTCCCCGAAAACGCCCTCTTGATCTGTCTGAACCTCGCCAGCGGCGGGAAAACCGCCGAGCCGGCGAAGATAAAAATATATATCTCTCGCCGGCCGAGGGCAACAGAACGGCTTTTCATCATCCGACCAGTCCTCTATTTCATCGCCTTCTACATGACGTACAGAAGCCTGTGAGAACAGTCGACAACACCATAAAACTGACACGTGTATTGTGGACGACGATTGCCCATACACACCCAGGCGTGTCTTTTTTCACATCCTCCAATGATCTCAAACGGTTTATCGTCGACGTATCACTTTCGCAACTCATTCCCCTCAAAAGCCTTCGTTCAGCGATGTCTTTGAAAATCTGTCGACGTCATCTCTTCAAAAGCGTCCTGGTTCTCCTCTGCGTATGACCTTTTTTAGTGTATGTGACAGCACCTTCGCATTCCGCCCCAGACGTGCGGCGGCTCGGGAGAGGGCAAAAAAACCGTTTCTGCCAAATTACGGGAAAGGAAGTTCAAGGAAGCACTCGATAAGCTTGACTCAGAAACAAAGGGAAACTTTGACGTACCATGGATTTTCCAGGGAACACCGCTCCAAAATCTGCAGCAACAGTGCCATCGAGCTGTTGAATCGGGAAATCTGACGTCAGGTTCATGTTTGCGAGAACCTTCTTGAATGGGGAACCGGCATCAATGCATGACGGTACTTGACTCAGGAATGTAATCACCAGCCATTGGGGAAACGAAACAGCATATATCCACCCGGAGGCCATACCGGTGGATGAGAGCGCAAATATTACAACCTGGCAAACCCTTACCAGACAAAATCTTTTTTGTGCAACGTTCTTTGACGGTACCAGCGAGAAACGAGAATCGTGCTCTTCTAATGTGTGGCCCCCTAAATTTTAGTCATTACTTTCCTTCTGTCTGATGAAATACTTATAATTTCTTATCAACATAATGGTATACGTTCTCCCCACAATCCCATAAAGTCTATCGATAAAGTTGCACAATTCATCGTTGTTTTCAAGGTACACCTCTATTATGTAGTCATATTCTCCCGAAATAACCCACAAGTTGGACACTTCATCCATCGCATAAAGACTTTTTTCGGCATCGTCACATAGTTTATCGTCTTTTAACAGCATAAAAGCATGTACCGCGTAACCGAATTTGCTGTAATCTATAATTGCGCAATAATCTAAAATTACCCCTTCTTCTTCCATTTTTTTCGTCCGCTGATATGCGGATGAAGAGGACATATTTACGATACAACCCAGTTCTTTAAACGAAAGTTTTGCATTTTTGCTTAAAGAGTTCGCAATCTCAAAATCATCTTTATCAAATTTCAGTTTGTTCAAAAACTTCATACGCCTTCCCGCTTTCTTCAAATATTTAACAGAAATCACAAAGGCAAAAAGTTCAGATGTTCATACCCATCACCAGACTTCACATATCTTTTCAGGGAGGGATCAATATGAAGTTGTCATCACTTTTTTGACTTCCTCCCGATATTTGAAGCCTCTTTTCGATTGTTCCGCCATAATAAACTCATAAAGATCATCGTCACACGCGAGAAGTTCCGGAGACGCGATGCCGACCCTCCTCACCTTTCCTTCCATGGCCGCCCTCGCAAAAATGGCACAAGTCAACCCAGTGCATCGACTCATCGACGTCCTCATCGTTTTCTCGTCAAATCGGTCCAATAACTCCCAAGTATAGGAAACCATCTCGTTTCCCTTCTTTCCTTCAACAATGACACGCCACGCAAGGAGATCGCGGTCACCCTTCTCCGGTTCCATTTTCCACATTGGCATAAGTATATCAGCTATGACTTTTCTTGGAATCAGCTCGACTCCACCAAGCTTGATCGCTTTCTCTTCGAACAATCCCATATCACGAAGCATGCGCATTTGCGCCGCATGACCAGGCCATCTCGTCGTCATCTCACTCATGTTCTTAGCTTTTATGGTCGTAACCAAGGTTCCAAGCCCCTCTGTAAAAAAAGCCTCGAGTTTTCCCAATGGTTCGAAATCTATTTCATGCAACCCGTCCAAGGCACGCAAAATCTTCACTTTTCCATCCCTTACGACACGTACATGCTGGTCATATTCTTCTATAACATCCAAAGGAGACCAAGTGGCTTGGTAATGAAAAGGAGGTTTCGGATTTTCCGGAAAACCACCCACGTAGATCTTGACATTTTCTACCTCGTCCAAAAGACTCGCGCCGCGCCCTACGACAAAATTTGTCATACCAGGAGCTATGCCGACTTCCGGAATATAAAAAACTCCGTTGGACTCGGCGGTTTTTTGCAAAGACTCGAAATCGGAATTAGGATCGTGTGACGAGATATCGCAGTATGAAGTTCCCGACTCCAACACGGCTTTCGCGGTTTCAAATGCAAATTTCCCGTTAACCGCCCCTGTTACAATATCATATCCCTCCGATAAGACCTCTTTGATCTGTCTCACTCCATCCACAGCATTTATGGTCTTGATCGAAGGCACAGTTTTTTTTAGCGAAGCAAGTCTTTCGCCGCTGGTGTCCATTACTGTTACGCTGTAATCCCTTGATAATTCCTCTGCAATGAGACTACCCACCAAACCGCAGCCTATATGGAATATTCTTTTAGTCATCGTCAATACCTCCTTTGCCGGTTAAAGCATCTTCGTAAAACCATTCAATCCTGTCAACGGAATCCAGCTTTTCCCCAAAATTTTCACTGTTGTACCGTTTCAAGCATTTAAAGAACGTAGGACTTGCCATGACTATGGCAAAAAGATTCACATACGTTGGAAGAGACGTTGTAATGTCTGTTATGAGCCAAACATAGTTCGCTCCGATCTCATAATAAACAGAAAAATAAACCATACTAATCCCCGGAATCGAGTAACACAGAGCAGCCATTTTGATGATTTTTTTGCGCAATGATACATTATCTCTAAACGCATGCTCAAGAAGCGTATTGTAATATGTAAACCAGCCAGCAGAAGTGCTCCAAGCGAACAAAAACAGACTTACACCGACGACAATCGCACCCCATTTTCCGATCCCTATTTCAAACGCTTTCAATGTAATGGAGGCGCCTTCAAGTCCGCTCTGCCATACACCTGTGTTTATAATGACCAAACCGGTTATGCTACATACCAAAAATGTATCGACAAAAACTTCAAGTATTCCATACATTCCTTGGGTAATCGGATCACTGACCTTGGACGTGGCATGCGCCATAGGGCTGGTTCCCCATCCTGCTTCGTTGCTCCATAAACTCCTCGACACCCCTATTCTTATCGTAGCAAGCAACATTGAACCCGCAAAACCCCCTATTGCCGCGGTCGGAGTAAAGGCGTGCTTGAATATCAGTCCAAACGTGGTTGGAATATTTGAGGCATCTTTGAGAAGAATGATGATTCCGGCGCCCATATAAAACAATGCCATAAAAGGAACGACTCGCCCCGCAAATGCTCCTATTTTCTTAAGTCCTCCAAGGACGACGATCCAAACCAAAATTGCATAGATCCACCCACAAGTGATAAGGTTCCATCCAAAAAGAGAGTTGAACGTTTCCGCTACGGAAAACGTCTCCGGTTCGAGAAAGTAGGTAGAGAAAAGCGAGATTCCAAACAGTCCTGCAAAAAGTTTCCAACTCTTCCATCCTCTCTGCTTTCCAAGACACTTTTCAATATAAAACGTCGGGCCACCGAAGGTGGAGCCATCTGGCCGGACATCTCTGTAGTGAACCGCCAGGACAACCTCCGCCATCTTCGTCATCATGCCCAGGATCGCAGTGATCCACAGCCAGAACATAACACCCGGACCACCAAGAGATACTGCGCTGCCCACGCCCCCAATGTTCCCGACTCCGACGGCACTTCCCATGGCGATTGCAAGCGCTTTCCCCGAGGACATGATCCCCTTTTTATCGTCCTCGTCCCCTTTCCCTGTCATCATCACCCAACCTTTTTTCATCGCATATGTAAAGTGACGAATCTGCCAAAAACCGGAACCGAATGTAAGGTAAGCACCAACTGCCAACAGACCATATGTAAGAGGCCACCCCCACAATACCTCGACCAGCTGTTCTATCATGGATTCCATCGACAAAAATCCTCCTTATAAAAATATTTATTGAGAATTATTGCGCGCTTAAAGTAGTGAAATGAGATATTGGACTCGTCTTGGTTTGCCTTATCGCTGATAAAAGCCTGTTCGCTAAAAATTATAGATCACCTGTCCGTTTAGACAACAAACAGCATTTTATATATTGCATCTTTTTTAAAACAAAATATTCATAATATAGAGATTTTCCCAATGATGTTAAACGATCTATATTTATCACCACATGCATGCTTCAACTTTACCGGATTTTCAGAGTCATAATCGATACAAACCAGAGAGAATTATTTTCCCAGACATACACAGAATGTATGTAAAACTTTATAACACAGAATAATGGCAGCCAGATTTCTCAGATAAAATGAAGTCGACGGAGGATTAATAAATGGGTGTAGAAAAGAGCTAGGGACAAAAATAGGATTTTCGGCGATAGGACGAAAACCAAATTCATCGTTCGGCGTCATCTATCCAAGGAGGAGATACGTCGCAAGACCGTCTCATTTCATCTATTCTTCCTGGACAGGTCACGCCACTTTGTGCTAGACTATCCGAGGTCAAAAAAGCGTCCTTTAAAACCAGTCCAGAGAGGCTGGAAAGGCGACGGCGTCGCGGAGCAGCACGCTCCCGACGTAAGGGGTTTGCTCTGTGGATTTACGTGCCCTGTCGTCGTAGGACGGCAGGGCTTTTTGCATGTTTCACGAAGACATGGGGAAGACCCGCCTTCCGGACGCCCAATCTCATTCAAAAGGAGTGGTTCCATGAAGGAGAAGGCACGGATTATGGATGACCGCGCAATGACACGAGCGATACACCGGATCGCCCACGAGATCATCGAGAAGAACAAGGGTACCAAAAACGTGGTCATGATCGGCATACAAAGACGGGGTGTCCCGATCGCCAAGCTGCTCGCCGATCACATCAAGCTCGTCGAGGGCGAACGCCCCCCCACGGGGATGCTCGACATCACCTTCTACCGTGATGATCTCTCTCTCCTCGCGGAACACCCCGTGATCAACGGCACCGACATTCCGTTCAACATAACGGGGAGAGATATCGTCCTCGTCGACGACGTCCTCTTCACCGGGCGCACGACCAGGGCCGCGATGGACGCGATCATGGAAGTCGGCCGGGCGAACACCATACAGCTCGCCGTGCTGATCGACCGGGGACACCGTGAACTCCCCATACGAGCCGATTATGTCGGGAAAAACGTCCCCACCGCGAGGAGCGAACTCATCGCGGTCCGCATCGCGCCGTTCGATGCCGAGGACGCCGTCGTCCTGCTGGACATGACCGAAGAGGAAGCGTAAGATGTTGCGGACGAAAGACCTGCTCGGGCTCAGACAAACGAGCGCCGAGGAGATACGGACGATCCTCGATACGGCCGACCTGATGAAGCTCGTCATCAAATCCAACAACAAAAAAACACCGCACCTGCAGGGCAAATCCGTGATCACCGTTTTCTACGAAAACAGCACGCGCACGAGGCTATCCTTCGAGATCGCCTGCAAGTACATGTCCGGGACGGCCTCGAACATGTCCGCGGCCGTCTCCAGCGTCGCAAAGGGGGAATCGCTGGTCGATACCGCACGTACCCTCGACGTCATGGGAACCGATGTGCTGATCCTTCGACACCCCTTGACAGGCGCGCCGCATCTGATCGCGAAAAACGTCAGGGCTTCCGTCATCAACGCCGGGGATGGGACGAACGAACATCCGACCCAGGCGCTTCTCGACATGTTCTCGATACGGGAAAAATTCGGCGGGCTGAAAGGACTTCGCATCGCGATCGTCGGAGACGTAACCCACAGCCGCGTCGCCCGCTCCAACATCTATGGGCTTTCGAAGATGGGGGCGAGCGTCACCGTGGCCGGCCCCCCCACTCTGATGCCGCCGGAGATCGAATCTCTCGGGTGTACTGCGACGGACAAAGTCGACGACGCGATCAGGGGGGCGGACGTCGTCATGGGATTGAGAATCCAGCTCGAACGCCAGAAGAAAGGACTCTTTCCCTCCGTGCGGGAGTACCACAAATATTTCGGGCTGACCGAGGAGAGAATCTCCCTCGCCCGCGAAGGAGCCATGGTGATGCACCCCGGTCCGATCAACCGGGGCGTCGAAATCGCCTCCGAGGTGGCGGATTCCCCCGCATCGGTCATAGACGAACAGGTGACAAACGGCGTCGCAATCAGAATGGCGCTGCTCTTTCTCCTCACGAGAGGACAGAAAGGGCTCGGCACAGGAATCGACGAAAGGATTTGAGCGGAAAATGAAACGTTATCTCATAAAGGACGGAAACGTGGTCACCCCGACCGGCATCCGAAAATGTGACGTGCTCACGCAGGGTCGCGTCGTCCAGAAGATCGGCGAGGCGCTCTCCGAGGACGACGTGACCGTCGTGGACGCCGCCGGCATGTGGGTCTTGCCCGGCCTCGTCGACATTCACTGTCACCTCAGGGAACCGGGCTATGAATACAAGGAGGACATCGCTTCCGGAACCGCTGCTGCGGCGCGGGGCGGGTTCACCTCTCTCTGCTGCATGGCGAACACGGATCCGGTCAACGACAACGCGGCCGTCACGACGTTTATCAAAAAAAAGGCCGCCGACGCCGGTTCCGTCAGAGTCTATCCCATCGCGGCGCTGACCAAGGGTTTGAAGGGGGAAGAACTCACCGAGGTGGGAGACCTTCGTGACGCCGGCGCCGTCGCGCTCTCGGACGACGGGAAATCCGTCAAAAACGCGCATCGAATGAGACTCGCCCTGCGCTACGCGAAGCGATTCGAGATGACGATCATCTCTCACCCGGAGGACGAGGAGCTCACCAACGGAGGAGTCATGAACGAAGGATTCTGGTCGACTGCGCTGGGTCTGCCGGGGACCACACGCTTCGCGGAGGAGTCGATCCTCTTTCGCGACTGTATGCTTGCCGGGCTGGAGAACACCCGCATACACATCGCCCATGTATCGACGGCCGGAGGGGCGGAGATCATCCGTTACGCGAAGAAAACAGGCGCGATGGTCACCTGCGAGACCGCGCCCCACTACCTCTACGCCACGGAGGAATGGGTGGACGGATACGATACGAACACCAGGGTCAACCCGCCGCTTCGCACGGAATCCGACAGGCTTGCCCTCATAGAGGCAGTGAGAGATGGGACCATCGACTGCATCGCGACCGACCATGCACCACATCACCTCGACGATAAAAACGTCGAGTACGCCCTTGCAGCACCCGGCATATCCGGCTTCGAGACAGCCCTTTCCCTCTGTTGGGAGGCGCTGGTCGTCCCCGGCCATCTGGCTCCGGAGGCACTTTTCGAAAAACTCACGTCCGCTCCCGCCGACATTCTGAAACTCGACGCGGGAAGGATCGAAGCGGGCTCGACCGCCGACATCACGATCTTCGACGAAAGAGCGGAGTGGGTGGTGGACCCCGCGAAATTTGCAAGCCGCGGCAAAAATACCCCGTTCGCCGGCAGAACCCTGAAGGGAGTCGTCAGGCACACGTTCGCGCAGGGAGTGCACGTTCACGGTGGAAGACCATGCAGATAGACAGGCTCGTTCGGGAGATTCGTGAGATGCACAACCCCTCCGCACTTGGCCTGGACACCAGACCCGAATTCCTGCCGGAGGGCTTCGCCTGCGAACACGGTATGAAAGCAAGAGGAGAAAATCCTGCCGAAGCGGTGTACTCCTTCAATGCACGGCTTCTCGACGGCCTTCGGGACATCCTGCCCTGCGTGAAAATACAGGCCGCCTATTACGAACGGATGGGCACAAACGGAATCGCCTGCCTGGAAAGGACCGTACGCGAAGCGCGACGGCTGGACTACGTGGTAATCGTGGACGCCAAAAGAGGCGATATCGGGGCGACCGCCTCCGCGTATTCGGAAGCCTATCTCGCGCCCGGCGCGCCCTTCTCCGCCGATTTTCTCACGGTGAACCCCTACCTCGGCTACGACGGAATCAAACCGTTTCTCGACGACTGCAAAAAGAGCGGCGGCGGTGTTTTCGTCCTCGTCAAGACGTCGAATCCTTCGTCCGGGGAGTTTCAGGACATGATCGCCTCCGACGGACGTGCGCTCTTCGAACATGTGGCGGAGAGAGTCTCCCGCTGGGGAGAAGGGTTGATCGGAGCGGAGGGCTACAGCTCCGTCGGAGCCGTCGTAGGAGCGACTTACCCGAAGCAGGGTGCACTTCTGCGCACAAGGTTTCCGCATACCTTCTTTCTTCTGCCGGGATACGGCGCCCAGGGAGCCTCCGCGGCCGGACTGTCCGGCTGCTTCGATCGCGCCGGAGGCGGAGCGATCGTCGCGGCCTCCCGAAGCATCCTCTGCGCGCACAAAAAGGACGGCACCGACGATTTTCTCGAAGCTGCGAGAAAAGAAGCCATGCGAATGAAGGAGGAGATCAACCGTGCGATACGCTTCGGAAAATGATTGTGCGTCCGAGCTCGTCCTGCAGGTCGTCTCGGTCCAAAGAATCGCGCACGGGACGACGTCGATATGGCTTCGTCCGGACGACGAAGGGCGATGCATCCGAGCGACGCCCGGTCAGTTCGCCCATATCGCCGTCGAGGGCGTGCTTCTGCGCCGGCCGATCAGTATCGCCGACTACGACGGAGAGGCGATCAGAATCATCGTCCGGGAGGCAGGACGCGGAACCCGCAAACTTTCGGCCCTTCGTCCCCGGGAGACGGTAAACGCGCTCGTTCCCCTGGGACGCTCCTTCCCCATGGCGAAGGCCGAGGAACGCCTTGCCTCCGGGAAAGAGCTCTGGTTCGTCGCCGGAGGCATCGGACTCGCTCCCCTGCTCTTCTGTGCCTCGTCGCTTCGAAAGAGCACGCGTACGGCAAACGCGGTGAAAAGCTTTGCCGGCTTCCGGGACAGGACGCGGGTCTTCGGACTTGACGAACTGGCGGCGTGCGGAGAGGTCCATCTCGTTGTGGGCGGCCTGGTCACGGAAGAACTCGAGGCCGCTCTTTCAAAATCGAAGCCCGCGATGCTCTTCTCCTGCGGGCCTGCTCCGATGCTTCGAAACCTGCAGGAGATTTGCCGAAGATTCGACGTACGCGCATACGCCTCCTTGGAGGAGCGTATGGGTTGCGGAATCGGTGCATGTCTCGTCTGTAGCTGCAAGGTCGGAACCGGAGGCGGTTTTGATTACAAACGGGTATGCAGGGACGGCCCGGTCTTCGACCTTTCGGAGGTGATCCTCCCATGAAAGACACCGACGTCCGTTCGATCTCCCTTGCGACCGAGCTCTGCGGATTGCATCTGAAAAACCCCCTCATCGCGGCCTCGGGAACCTTCGGCTTCGGACGCGAGTATGACGAACTCTACGACATCACATGTTGGGGAGCCATTTCGGTCAAGGGCCTCACGCTCGAACCGCGCGGCGGCAACCCTCCACGACGTATCTTCGAGGCATCGGCCGGAATCCTCAACAGCGTGGGACTTCAGAACCCCGGCGTGCGCGGTTTCATACGGGACGAATTGCCGTGGCTGAAGACTCGAAACCTCCCGGTCATCGCGAACCTGGCGGGCTCGTCGACGAAGGACTACCGCGAAGGGGCGGCACTCCTCTCGGACTCCTCCGTCGACATCGTCGAGCTCAACATCTCCTGCCCCAACATCCACAGCGGTGGGGTGCACTTCGGGACATCCGCAAAGAGCGTTTTCGCGATCACGGATGCGGTGCACACCTCATGCGAAAAACCACTGATCGTAAAGCTCTCCCCCAACGTCGCGGAGATCTCCGAGGTGGCGAAAGCAGCCGAGGAAGCGGGCGCAGATGCCGTCAGCCTGATCAACACGTTGACCGGTATGGCAATCGACGCCCGCACGAGACAGCCGATTCTCGCGAATGTGACGGGAGGACTTTCGGGGCCGGCCATAAAACCGGTCGCCCTGCGTATGGTCTGGCAGGCGGCTTCCACCGTCTCGATACCGGTGGTCGGCATGGGAGGCATCATGACGGGAGAGGACGTCGCAGAGTTCATGGTCGCAGGCGCGAAGGCGGTGATGATCGGCACGGCAAACCTCGTCGATCCCATGGCGGGCCCCCGCATCCTCCGGGAATTCGAGGATTTCATGAGGGAAAACGACATCGCGGAGGCGTCCGAATTGGTGAATTCATTGAGGACGAACGAAAACTGACGGGAGGAAGAGATCATTGGCACGGGAAAAAACGGCGGAGACACTCATGCGGCTTGGAGCCCTTCAGACGGGACACTTCCGGCTCACATCGGGTTACCACAGCGACAGATATATCCAGTGCGCAAGGCTCTTCGAACGTCCCCGAGAGAGCGAGACGCTCTGCACAGAGCTCGCAAGACGCTTTGCGGACGAGAGAGTCGATCTCGTGGCATCTCCTGCAATCGGCGGGATCATCATGGGCTACGAGACGGCAAGGGCCCTCGGCACGCGCAACGTATTCGCGGAACGCGAAAACGACAGGATGGTCCTGCGGAGGGGATTTTCCGTCCGGCGGAGCGAGAGGGTTCTCGTGCTGGAGGATGTCGTCACGACCGGAGGATCGGTAAAGGAGGTCATCGCCCTCTTCGAAGCGCTCGGCGCGACGGTCGTGGGCGTCGGAGCGATCGCCGACCGTTCGTCCGGACACATCGACTTCGGCGTTCCGTTCCGGCCGTTGATGACTCTGGACGTACAGAAGTGGGAGGAATCGACCTGTCCTCTCTGCAAGGAGGGAAAACCGATCGTCAAGCCGGGAAGCCGTCCCCTCCCATCTGATCCCCGGTCATCGCTCCGATGAGGGATGCATCGGAACAATACACAAAGGATTCATCTCCTGTACAAACTTTTAATCCCAAATACAGGCAATTATTTGGCCTAACGGCAAGTATCGAGCAAATTCTTAACGGCGTCGACCTATTGAATCGAAATTTTGAGTTTGTATGTATAGATATCGCCGACC